>DATEDJ010000130.1:0-14068 GCA_035281725.1 Solirubrobacterales bacterium | reverse complement strand
CGCGGTCCGCGTCCCGCCGCGCAGCTGGCGCTCCGAGGTCCGCGCGGTGAAGATCGTCTGGCGCCGCGAGCTGATCCGCTTCCAGAAAGACCGCATGCGGATCGTCACCTCCCTGGTCCAGCCGCTGCTCTTCCTCTTCGTCCTCGGCTCCGGCCTGCAACAGCTCTCCGCCGCCAGCACCCACGGGGTCAACCTGAAGACCTTCATCTACCCCGGCGTGCTCTGCATCTCGGTGATGTTCACCGGCATGTTCAGCGCCGCCTCGATCGTCTGGGACCGCGAGTTCGGCTTCCTCCGCGAGATGATGGTGGCGCCGGTGCGACGCAGCTCGATCGTCGTCGGCAAGGTCCTCGGCGGCGCCAGCGTGGCCTCGCTCCAGGGGCTGATCCTGCTGGCGCTCGCCTGGACGGTCGACGTCCCGTACAGCGTCACCCTGGTGCTCGGCGTCTTCGCCCTGCAGCTGTTGCTCGCCTTCAGCATCACCGCCTTCGGGGTGATGATCGCGGCGCGCATCAAACAGATCCAGTCCTTCATGGGCGTGATGCAGATGATCGTCACGCCGATGTTCTTCATCTCCGGCGCGCTCTTCCCGAGCGGCGACCTGCCCGGCTGGCTCGCCGTGCTGAACCGGCTCGACCCGATCACCTACGCGGTCTCGCCGATGCGGACGCTGATCTTCAACCACCTCGACATCTCCGCCGAGGCGCACCAGGCGCTCAACCCGCCGATCACCTGGTTCGGCTGGGCGGTGCCGATCGCCCTGCAGATCTTCACCGTCTTCGCGCTGGGGATGCTGATGCTGGGCATCGCGATCGCCGAGTTCAGCGCCGGGGACTAGACCGGCGGTACCCTCCCCCAAAGCCTGTCGAGCGAAAGGAGCGGGAGATGGAGGGCAACGGAATCGGAGAGCAGGGCGGGCGGATCGCCTTCGTCCAGTCGTGCTGGCACCGCGAGATCGTCGACCAGTGCCGCGACTCCTTCCTCGCCGAGGTGCAGGCCCGCGGCGTCCCCGCCGACCAGGTCGACCTCTTCGAGGTGACCGGCGCCTTCGAGATCCCACTGCACGCCAAGCGCCTCGCCGAAAGCGGCCGCTACGCGGCGGTCGTGGCCTCGGGCCTGGTCGTCGACGGCGGCATCTACCGCCACGAGTTCGTCGCCGAGGCGGTCATCGACGGCCTCATGCGTGTCCAGCTCGACACCGGCGTGCCGGTCTTCTCCGCCGTCCTCACCCCGCACCACTTCCACGAGCACGCCGACCACGAGCGCTTCTTCCACGACCACTTCCAGGTCAAGGGGCGCGAGGTGGCGACGGCCTGCGTCGACACGGTGGAGAAGTTGGGGCGGTTGCCGGTCGCGGCCTAGTTAGCCGCGACGCGCCCTGGGTAGGGTGCGGAGCGTGGAAGTCACGCTCATGATCGAGGGGCAGGAGGATGTGACCTGGGACGACTGGGTCGCGATCGCCGAAGCCTGCGAGCGGAGCGGGGTGGGAACGCTCTTTCGCTCCGACCACTACTACTCGGTCGACGACTTCGCCGAGCGCGGCTCGCTCGACGCGTTGAACACGCTCGCCGGGCTGGCGGCGATCACCGAGAAGCTGCGCCTCGGCACGATGGTCTCGCCGGCGACCTTCCGCCATCCCTCGGTCTTCGCCAAGTCGATCGTCACGATCGACCAGATCAGCGGCGGTCGGGTCGAGCCCGGGCTCGGTGCGGGCTGGTGGGACCGCGAACACGAGGCATACGGCTTCGACCTCCCCGAGCTCGGCCCGCGCATGGACGCCTTCGAAGAGCAGCTCGAGGTGATCACCAGGCAGTGGGAGGACGGGCCGTTCAGCTTCGACGGCGAGCACTTCAAAATCGTCGACCTCGACGCGCTGCCGAAGCCGGTGCAGCGGCCGCGGCCGCCGTTCATCATCGGCGGCTCGGGCGGGCCGCGCAGCCTGCGGATCGCGGCGCGCTGGGCGGACGAGTACAACACCGTCTTCGTCGGGCCGGAGGAACTCGCGGAGATGCGCGCGAAGCTCGACGCGGCCTGTGAGAAACAGGGGCGCGATCCCGCCACCCTGCCGCTGTCGGTGATGACCGGCTGGATCGTGGGGAGGACCCGCGAAGAGGTGATCGACCGCGCTTCCCGCCTCGCCCGGTGGAAAGGCGTAGGCGAGGACGGGGAGAAGCTTCTCGGCGAGCAGCGCGACGCCGTGATCATCGGCACCGTCGAAGAGGCGGTCGAACAGCTGCGCGCCCTGCACGAGGCCGGCTGCCACCGGATCATGGCCCAGCACCTTCTGCACCGCGACACCGAGGCGATCGAACTGATCGGCCGCGAGGTCGCGCCGCTGGTCGAGCAGTTCTAGCCACGCCGGCGGTCCACGCGCCGCCGCTCCCTCGCCGCGCCCGCTATTTTGGATGCCTCGCGGTGGCTGTAGCTCAGTTGGTAGAGCTCCTGGTTGTGGTCCAGGCGGTCGGGGGTTCGAGTCCCCTCAGCCACCCCTAGGTCTCAGGCCAATGCCTCGCTTGACACTCGGTACCGTGGTCGCCCTACTAGGCGCATAGTGTCGGCGACGATGGACGGCGAACCGATCCTCCGGACCCGACGCCTGTCGCTGCGGCGTTGGCGCTACGACGATGCGGCCGAGCTCGCGGAGATCGACAGCGATCCGGAGGTCACGCGCTACCTCAACCCACCCGTCACCCCCGCCGCGCGGTTCACCGAAAGGTGCGTGGAGCATTGGGAGAAACACGGCTTCGGCTTCTTCGCGGTCGAGCTCCACGAGGAGCCGACGCCGGGCCGCTTCATCGGCTTCGTCGGCATCGGCCACCCCGCCTTCCTCCCGGAGCTCGCCGCCCGGCCGGAGCTCGGCTGGCGTCTGGCGCGGGACGCGTGGGGCCGCGGCCTGGCGACCGAGGCCGCTGTCGCGGTGTGCGAGGACGCATTCGGGCGGCTCGGTCTCGATGAACTGATCTCGATCATCCACCCCGAGAACGCGGCTTCCAGGCGGGTCGCGACCAAGGTCGGGATGAGGATCGAGGGCGAGGTTCACCATCCCGGTCTCGATCGCGACGTCGACGTCTGGCAGCTGACGGCACCCGCTGCAGCCTGAGCCCCTCCGCTTCAGGGCCACTCGGTCGATTTGGAACCCGCTTGGACTATCTTGCGCGGCGTGAAACTTCCTTCGTCCCTTGCTAAATCCTGCCTCGGCGTTCTCATCGCGGCTGTGGTGATCTTGAGCAACGGGCAGGCCGCAGGCGCAGCCGGCAAGGGACCCCACCTGCGCCAGGAAGCGAGTAAGCAAGCGGCGAGAACCGTTACGGGTGCGTACACGTGGCGCCCGTACTTGGACCCCCAGGTGGCCTGGAGCAACTACAGCCTGGACGTCATCTATGACACCTACATCCCGCTGCTCACTTATAGACACGCGGGCGGCAGGGGGGGCAGCGAGGTCATCCCCGGCCTCGCCCGGAGCCTGCCGCGGATCAGCGACAAGGGTCGCACCTACACTCTGTACCTGCGGAAGGGCCTTCGCTACTCGGACGGCGAGCCGGTCAGGGCCTCGGATTTCAGGTTCGCGGTCGAACGGATGTTCCGGCTCGAATTCGGCGGTGCGTTCTACGGCCCCGGACACTTCTTTCAAGACATCGTCGGCGCCGAGAAATTCGCCAGGACGCGCCGAGGGGGCATCAGGGGGATCGTTACCGACGTCCGGACCGGGAGGATCACGATCCATCTCGTCCGACCGCAACTATCCTTCTCCCGCAAGCTGGCGATGACGTTCACCGCGCCGGTGCCCCCGCGCACGCCGACCCGCAATCAATCGTTCGATCCGCCTCCTGCGACCGGCCCTTACGTAATCACCCACTCGACGCGGCGCGGCTGGACCTATGAGCGCAATCCCGCGTGGCGGTCACACAACCACAAGTTGATGCCGCGGATCCCCAGCGGACATCTCGACACGATCAGGGTCAATGTGGTGCGCAGCGCGGCGAAGGCGATCAGGGAGGTCGAACAAGGGAAACTCGACTGGATATCCGAAGAAATGTCCGGCCCCGCCTACCTCTCCCTGCGGCACCGGTTCCCGTCCCGCGTCAGCCTGGAGCCCACCCTCGGCTCCGAATACTTCTGGCTGAACACGTCGAAGCCCCCCTTCGACGACGTCCGGGTCCGCCGCGCGGTGAACTTCGCCGTCGACCGTAACGTCTTCAGTCTCCTCGCCGGCGGCCAGGTGTCACCGACGCAGCAGATCCTTCCGCCCGACCTGCCGGGATACAGGAAGTCCTCCCTCTATCCCCACGACATGGCCAAGGCGCGACGGCTGATCGCCGCCGCGAACCCGACGGTCCGCGACATCACCCTCTGGACCTACGGCGAAGCTGGCGACCTGCTGCCGACCGAGTTCGCCGTCTACTTCGCGGCGGTCCTGCACGAACTCGGGTTCACCGTCCACCTGAGGGTCCTTAGGCCCGGCCCTTATTTCTCCATGATCGAGAACCCCAGAATGGCGAATCTCGACGCTGGGATCGGTGGCTATTACTCCAACTATCCGGATCCTGATGACTTTTTCAGGGAAACGCTCGGCTCCCGCGTTATGTCGTACTACAACCAGAACCTGTCTCAGTTCTTCGTCCCGAGTCTGAGGCGGATGATCGACCGCCTGGAGCTGCGGCCCAGGCCGACGACGCCGGCAGCCCGCTACGCCGCACTGGACCGGACCTATATGCGCCTGGCTCCGTGGGTTCCGATCGGCAGTATCTCCGTACCGCTCTTCGTCTCCAAGCGAATCGACCTTGGCAAGGTGGTATCGAACCCATCGTTCGGTGTCGATCTCGCCTCCCTGCGCATCGGCAACTCCGGTGCGTCCGTCGCCGAGGCGCGGGTTCAGGACAGCCTTCTCGCGCCCCGTCGAACTGTGTCGGTGGTCGACACCGCGACCGATCGAGCCGCGGCCAAGCCGATCAAGGTCGGGCCCTACGCGAGTTCGATCGCGATCAGCCCGGGCGGTCAGAGGGCCTACGTGGTCACCTCAGGAAACGGGAGCGTCGCGGTGATAGATCTGGCGACCAACAGGCTGGTGGGCAGCCCGATAAAGGTTGGGCCTTACCCAGAAGGAATTGCGGTCACTCCGGACGGCAGTCGGGTATATGCCGTCAACTCCGGCAACAATTCGGTCTCCGCAATCGATACCGCGACCGACACCGTGGTGGCAACGATCAAGGTCGGTAACGCTCCGACCGCCATCGCGATCACCCCCGACGGCTCGCATGCCTACGTCACCAATACTCGTGCCGGCACTGTCTCGGTGATCGATACCGCCACCAACGAAGTCGACGCCCGGGCGATCAAGGTCGGACGGGATCCTCTGGCGCTTGTCGTCGCTCCAGACGGTGGCCGCGTCTACGTCGCAAATATTCATGACGACACCGTCTCCGTGATCCGGACCACGACCAACAGTGTCGCCTCGCGGACGATCAGGACGGGCATGAGCCCCACCTCGATCGCGATCACCTCGGACGGACGGCGCCTCTACGTCGCCAACGCGCGAGAAGACACGGTTTCGGTGATCTCCACCAGGACCGGCCGGTCGGCCGCGGCTCCGATACCGGTTGCGCGCAGGCCGACGGCCATCGCGATCAACCCCGTCGCCGATCGCGCCTATATGACCGGTATGGGGCCGGGCACCCTTTCGGTGATCGACACCAAGACCGACAAGTTGGTCGGCGAGCCGGTCGAAGTCGGGCCGTTTCCGCTCGCGATCGCGGTCGCGCCCGACGGTCGACGTGCCTATATCGTCCACAACTGATGCAACTAGGTCTTTGTCTTCCCCTGCTCGGCCCGACGGCGGAAGGGGCGAGGGTGGCCGCGGTGGCGCGGCGGGCGGAGGAGGTCGGGTACGAATCGCTTTGAGTCGGGGATCGGTTGTTGACGCCGGAGGCGCCGCAGGACCTCTATCCGGTCGGGGGGACGGTGGAGGTGCCTTATTCGCCGGAGTTCACGGCGGCGCTCGATCCGATCGTGACGCTGACCGCGGCGGCGGTGGCGACGAGTCGGGTGCGGCTCTCGTTCAGCGGGCGGTGACCAGCCTCGACGCGGTCGGCGAGGGGCGGCTCGAGCTCGGGTTGGGGACCAGCTGGATTTGGGACGAGTATGAGGTTGCGGGGGTTCCCTGGGGGAGTGGGGGGCGCGGCTGGACGAGATGCCCAATGTGTTCGAGAAGCTCTCGAGCGACAGCTCGGTCGAGCACAGCGGGCGGTTTTGGGAGATCCGCCGTCGAAGGTCGACCTGCGCCCGGTGCAGGCCGGCGGCCCGCCGGTGCTGCTCGGCCGGCTTCACCCCGTCCGCGTTGAACCGGGTGGGGGCGCGTGGCGCGGGGTGGATCGCGATCGCGGGCGCGCCGGAGGAATTCGAGGAGCAGTTGTGGGGGATGGCGTCCGGGTCGGCCGACGATCTGCCGGCGAGCGGCGAAGAGCCGATCGCGATCCTGCGCGGCTGAGCGCGCGAGGCCCGCACCCCCGGCTAGGCTCGCTTCATGCGGGTGACGCAGTTGGACGGGGGCGCCTTCACCTCGGCGGCGGGGATCTGGCGCAGTGGGGAGAGCCTCGGGAAGATGCTGAGGTTCCCGATCCCGGTCTACCTGATCGAGGTGGGCGAGGAGCGGGTCCTGGTCGACACGGGGCTGCACCCGGCAGCGGCGGCGGACGCGGCCGCGCATTACCCCCGGGGGCGGAGAACATGCGGAACTTTCGCCTCGAGCAGGAGGTCGGGGTCGGGGAGCAGGTCGACCTCGGCACGGTGACCAAGGTGGTGATGACGCACCTGCATTTCGACCACGCCGGCGGGCTAGGCCTGCTGCCGGAGGACGTGCCGGTCTACATGCAGCGGCGCGAATGGGAGGCGGCGCGCGACCCCGAGGCGGTGGCGAAGAACTTCTTCCTGCCCCGCGACTACTCGGGCGTCGCCGACCAGGTGGTCCCCGTCGACGGCGACCACGACCTGCTCGGCGACGGCACGATCGAACTCCTCTCGACCCCCGGCCACACGCCGGGCCACCAGTCGGTCAAGGTCGGCGAGACCTTGGTGATCGGCGGCGACGTCACCCATTTCGCCGCCGGCCTCGACGACCACCGCTTCCCGCTCTTCGGCGACGACCTTGACGCCCAGCGCACCTCCGCCGAACGCCTCCGCGCCCTGCGCGACGCCGGCGCCGCGGTCCGCCCCGGACACGACCCCGAGGTGCTCGCGCCGGGCCCGGTCGGGCTGCCGGGCCAATGAGGCTCGGGGCCGCGAAGGCGCTGGTCGGGGGCGAGTGGGTCGACGGGGACGTCGAGGTCGTCGACGGGCGGGTCGCGGCGGTCGGGGTGGGGGAGCCGCGCGGATCGAAGCTCGCGGCGCCGGGATTCGTCGATCTGCAGGTGAACGGCTACGCGGGCGTCGACTTTTCGGCCCCGGGCGAGGACGGTTACGCGCGGGCGGGGGCGGCGCTGCTCGCCGATGGCGTGACCGCATTCCAGCCGACGCTCGTCACCGCCCCGGTCGAGGAGATGGTCGAAGCGCTTGGGTTGGTCGCCGCGGTAGCCACCGATGGGACGATGCCGCGGATCATCGGGGCGCATCTGGAGGGGCCGTTTCTATCCCGCGAGCGAGCCGGTGCGCACGACCGTTCGGCGCTCCGCGATCCGGACCTCGCGCGACTCGAGCGGCTGCTCGCGGCCGGTCCGGTCTCCCAGGTGACGCTGGCGCCGGAGCTACCGGGGGCGCTCGACCTGATCGACGCCTTGGTCGACCGGGGGATCACCGTCTCCTGCGGACACACCGAGGCCGACGCCGCCGCGGCCCACGCGGCGTTCAACCATGGCGCCGGGGCGGTCACCCACCTCTTCAACGCGATGCGGCGCCCCGAGCATCGCGATCCCGGCATCGCCTACGCGGCGCTCGGTCATGACGACGTCTTCATCACCCTGATCGTCGAGGGTCACCACCTCGCCGACGACACCGTCCGCGCCGCCGCGCGCGCGGCGGGCGAGCGGCTCGTCCTGATCAGCGACGCGGTCGCCGCCGCAGCCGCACCGGACGGCGACTACACCCTCGGCGGCAACATCCCGATCCACTCGGAGGGCGGGGTGGTTCGAAACGCCGCCGGCTCCCTCGCCGGCTCGACGTTGACGATGCTCGACGCGGTCCGCAACCTCCACGCCCTCGGCGTCCCACTCGCCGCCGCTCTGACCGCCGCCACCGAAGCCCCCGCCCGCATGGCCCGTCGCCCGGATCTCGGCCGGATCGAGCCCGGATCCCCCGCCGACCTCGTCGTCCTCACCGACTCCCTCGAGCTCGACCAGGTCCTCCTCGACGGCGCTCCGCAACGCTGACTGGCCCGGCGCTTGGTGCTCGTCGTCCCCCGGCATTTGGCCGGCCGGCCAATCAGCTGGCAAGATGCGGGCCGTGGAGCACTACTTTCCGCCGGGGGAGTCGATGGCGCGGCGCGTACATGGGGAGCGGGCCGTGGGGCTGTTGTATGGGCAGCGGGCGCTGTTGATCGGGGCGCTCGAACCGTTGACCTATACCGGCACGATGCTCAGCACGAAGGCGGGCGAGTGGCCGTTCAAGCGCCTGGTGCGGACGGCGAAGGCGCAGGAGACGATCTTCCTCGGCACCAAGGAGGAGGCCGACCGGATCCTCGCCCGCGTGCACAACCAGCACCTGCGGGTGAAGGGGGAGTTGGAGGAAGACGCGGGCGCGCATCCGAGGGGGTCGGCGTATTCGGCCTTCGAGCCGGCGCTGATGTTGTGGACGCTGGCGGTGATCGCCGACTCCGGCCGGGCGATGTACGAGACGATGGTGCGGCCGCTCGCGCCAGCCGAGCGGGAGGCGCTCTGGCAGGACTATCTGCGGTTCGGCGAGTTGTTCGGCATGCCGCACGAGGTGGCGCCGCAGACCCACCTCGAGTTCGCCGCCTGGTTCGAGGAGAAGCTGCGCTCGCCCGACCTCCAGCCGACCCGCCACGCGCGTGAGTTCGCCCCGGTGGTCGCCTTCGAGCAGCCGGTCCCGCCCGGCGCGCGGCTCAACCTCGCCGCCCAGAACCTGGTGATCAAGGGGACGCTGCCGCCGCGCGTGCGGGAGATCTTCGGCATCCCCTGGACGGCCCGCAACGAGCGCGGCTTCCGCGCCCTCGCCGCGGCCCACCGCGCCGCCCACCACGCGATGCCGCGCACGGTCCGCCGCGGCCGCAACGACAAGTTCTTCGACGCGGTCGCCACCGGCGAGCGACTCCGCGGCGGCACCCCGACGCCCGATCTGGGCGCGGGCGTGTCCTGACGCTCTCCGTCTCTCGTCTGGGTGGTTGATTCCACGGGTGGGGGTTTCGGGGCCGGGTCGGTCGGGGACCGCGCGATCCGGGGCCCGGTCGATCGAGGACCGACGTCCTGGGCGTCTCGTGGCGGCCCGGGCAGGCTGTGGCCGCCACGAGACGCCCAGGACGTGAGGCTTCCGGCGAGAAGTGCGCAGGATCCGTGCGCATCCGGGGGGAGACGCCACACCTCCACGCCGCCAACCCCGGTGCGTTCGCAGTAATCCCCGCTATGCGGGGATTACTGCGAACGCACTGAACGGACGCGTCACAGACGTGACGACTCCCCTGAGGAAACGTGACGTTCCCGTCGTCTCCCTCGCGTCCCTCTCCCGAGACCCGCACGGCACCCGCACCCTCACCTCTCCCCACAGACCCGGCCATCTCGGAGGCGGCCTCAGCCTGCCCGGGTCGCCTCCGAGATGGCCGGGTCCCTTTTCCTTTAGGCCGATCGACCGCCGCGGCGCAAGGGTCGATCCGGACGCGTCGGGGGAAGAGGGCGGCGCCGAGCGTCCGGTGCGGTCGCGGCTACTTGCCGAGCAGGTCGCAGACCGCTTCGGTCTGCACGTGGCGCAGCTGCTTCAGCAGCTGCCCGGTCGGCGCCGGGATGTTCAGCGTCGTCGTCACCGCGCGGCTGCCATCGGCGGTCGCGGCGGCGAACTGGACGTAGCCGGGGAAGTTGCCGGTGTGGCCGTAGACCGTTCCGCACCTGGTCTGGTAGCGGAAGAGGGCCAGGCCGGCGGAGTTCTTGCCCGGCCCGGGCGGGCTCGATTCGCCGCCGGCCCACCAGTTCATCTGCCGCTGCTGTTCGGCGCGGCCGAAGAACTTGAGGCCGAGATCGGCGCGGATGAAGGCGTTCAGGTTCTGCGGCGTCGAGATGATTGCGCCCGAGGCCCAGGCCCCAGCTGGGTTGAGGAATTCGGAGACGTCCTGTTCGCTTTTGGTTTCCGTCGCCGGCATGTAGCCGTGGATGAACGGCGAGGGAATCTTGACCGTGGTCGGCAGCGAGGTCTGCGTGAGGTGGGTGGGTCCGAAGACGATCCGCTGCAGCTCGTCGCCGTAGGTCGCGCCGGTCACCGCTTCGACCATCAGCCCGACCACGATGTTGTCGGTGTTCGAGTACTCATACTTGCTGTCGGGCTTGAAGGCGAGCGGGTCCTTGGCGACCCAGCTGATCACCTTCTGCGGCGAGACGTAGCCGCGCGGATTCGTTTCCGCCTGCTTGACGAAGCCGTCCGATTCGGTGTAGTTGGGCACGCCACTGGTGTGGTGGAGCAGCTCTTCGACCGTCACCTGGCCCCAGGCGCTCGGCAAGCTCGGGAGCAGCTTGGCGATCGTGTCGTCGAGGCTGAGCTTGCCTTCACGGACCAGGTGCAGCGCGACCGCCCCGCTGAAAGCCTTGGCGACGCTGGCGATCCGCATGTGTTCGGTGGCGCGCGGTTTGGCGCGCTTGTCGATGTCGGCGCGGCCGGTGCTGAGCGTGGTCAGCTTGCCGTCGCGGTAGAGCGTCGCGATCGCCCCGGGAGGCCCGCCGGGCGAGGTGACCAGCCCTTCGAGGCCCTTCAGCACCTGCGCGTCGGTGGTCTTCGCCGCCGCCGCGGTCGTCCCGAATACAAGCGCCAGGCAGGCGAGGGCGGGGAGGACGAGCAGCCGGACGAAGCGCACGGGCGGATCCTAGTCGGCCGCCGCGACGAACCGCCGTGTAGTCCTTAATAGATAATCTTGATAAACTTAAACAAGAATGAATCTGGCGCGGGCACGAGAGCGGACTCGGGAGGGGCGGCCCGCGGCCGTGGCCGACCCGCGGGCCTGGCGCGCGGGCGTGGTCGGCGCGACGACGGTCGATGTCCATCAGCATCTTCTAGGCGAGCCGTTGATCGAGGCGCTGGCGCGTCGGACCGCGGCGCCGCGGTTGATCCCCCGCCGCGAGGGCTGGACCTTCCGCCTCGCCGGCGAGCCCGACAGCATCCTCGCGCCCGAGGCGACCGACGCCGAGCTGCGGCGCGCCGACCTCGAGGCCGACGGGATCGACCGGGCGCTGGTCGCGCTCTCGACCGCGCTCGGGATCGAGTCGCTCCCGGGCGAGGAGGCGACGGCGCTGATCGAGGCCCATCACGCGGGCCTCGAAGAGCTGCCGGCCGAGTTTCGCGGCTGGGGCGCGGTGCCGCTCGCCGAGCGCGAGCCCGACCCGACCGCGGTCGACGCCGCCCTCGACCGCGGCTGCATCGGGGTCACGCTGCCCGCCACCGCGCTCGCCGACCCGGCCGGCGTCGAGCGCCTCGGCCCGCTCCTTGCCCGGCTCGAGCAGCGCGACGCGCCGCTCTTCGTCCATCCCGGCCCGGTCGTCGACTCCGCCACGTCCGGCCGCGCGCACCCGGCGAGCGCCGCCGCCCGCCTCCCGCACTGGTGGCCCGCGCTCACCGACTACGTCGCCCAGATGCAGACCGGTTGGTTCGCCTTCCTCCACGCCGGCCGCCCCGCCCACCCGCGTCTGCGCGTCCTCTTCGCGATGCTCGCCGGCGGCGCCCCGCTGCAGCTCGAGCGCTACGCCGCCCGCCGCGGCGTCCCCGCGCCCGACCCCGATCCGCTCCTCTTCTACGACACCTCCTCCCACGGCCCGCAGATGATCGGCGCGATGGCCGCAGTCGTCGGCGCCGCCCAGCTCGTCTACGGCTCCGACCGCCCCGTCGTCGAGCCCCCGACCATCAACCGCGATCAGGCGTGGCCCGACCCCGACCTTCGGCAGGCGCTGCTCGCCGCCAACCCCGCCCGCCTTCTCAGTCACGAAAGCAATCACGACCCGAAAGGAGCCCTCGCGTGAACCAGCGCATCGAGGACCTCATGCGGCCCAGCGGCCGCGACCTCACCGAGCACGAGCTGATCACCGTCGCGACGCAGATCGCGGCCCGACCGGAGCTCTGGCGGGAATGTGTCTCCCACGACCCGGAGCACCGGACCTACGAAGAGCTGCTCCGCGACGAGCACCTCGACGTCTGGCTACTCTGCTGGTCGCGCGATCACGACACCGGCTTCCACGACCACGACCTCTCGGCGGGCGCCGTCGCCGTCGCCGCGGGGAGCGTGCGCGAGGAGCGGCTGGTGCTGGGACGGTCGGTGGACGAGCCGATCGCGCGGATCTCGGGCGCCGGCTCCGCGTTCTCCTTCGGCGCCTCCGACATCCACCGCGTGCTGCACGCGGGCGATGGCCCGGCGGTGACGATCCACGCCTACTCACCGCCGCTGACGCGGATGGGCAGCTACACGGTCGAGCCGACCGGGCAGCTGCGTCGCCACGCGGTGTCCTACGAGGAGGAGCTATACGCTTCGACCGAATGGCCGACGACGCCCGCCGCCCGATCCTGATCGCCTACGACGGCTCCGACTGCGCGGCGCTGGCGATCGACCGGGTGGCGGAGGAGTTCGGGCCGCGGAAGGTGGTGGTGCTGGTCGTCTCCGAGGGGCTCGAAAGGGTGCCGTTCTTCGGCACCGCCGGGGTGCCGGTCGAGCCGGAGACGATGGAGCTGCTCACCGACGCGGCCCAGAAAGGCGCCGAGGCGACCGCCGAGAGAGGCGCCGAGCGGGCCCGCGCC
Source organism: Solirubrobacterales bacterium (assembly GCA_035281725.1). GTDB lineage: Bacteria > Actinomycetota > Thermoleophilia > Solirubrobacterales > 70-9 > VAYN01. The sequence continues at coordinate 1,144 of DATEDJ010000130.1, read as the reverse complement.
CAGGGCCTCGACGCGACCACCGCGATCGCCGAAGGCGGGCCGATCTGGAGCGCGATCGTCGAAGCCGCGGACTCCTACGACGCGGCGGTGATCGCGCTTGGCTCGCGCGGCCTCTCCGGGGTCAAGCACGCGCTGCTCGGCAGCGTCTCCGGCGCCGTCGCCCACCACAGCCACCGCAGCGTCTTCATCGTCCACGGCACCTGAGCCGTCGTTTGCTGAGTTGACTCCGCCCTGGCGGGGACAAGTCAGCAAACGAGCCGGCGCGTCCCGCTTGCAAGGACTTGCGGGTGACCGACGACTCCCCGCCCCGTAAGCGCATCGGCTTCCTCAGCTTCGGCCACTGGTCGAACGCGCCCGGCTCGCAGACCCTGACCGCGGGCGACGCGCTGCGCCAGGCGGCGGAGCTGGTGGTCGCGGCGGAGGAGATCGGCATCGACGGGGCCTTCTTCCGCGTCCATCACTATCAGCGCCAGTACGCCTCGCCGTTCCCGCTCCTGGCCGCGATCGGCACCGCCACCAGCCGGATCGAGATCGGCACGGGGGTGATCGACATGCGCTACGAGAATCCCCTCTACATGGCGGAGGACGCGGGCGCCGCCGATCTGCTCAGCGGCGGGCGCCTGCAGCTGGGGATCAGCCGCGGCTCGCCGGAGCCGGCTTCAGCCGCAGCGTGATGCCGATCGTCAGCGACCTCGACCACGCCTTCTTCGGCCGCGAGGTCGGCGGCGGCGACACCACCGGCTACCTCGACGGCGGCATCGCCCGCTTCGGCAAGACCTACGCCGGCGAGCCCGACCGGATCGCCGCCGAACTGGCCGAGGACGCCGCCGTCACCCTCGCCGACACGGTGCTGGTGACGGTCCCGAACCAGCTCGGGGTCGACTACAGCGCCGACCTGCTGCGCAACATCGCCGCCCACGTGGCCCCGGCGATCGGCTGGAGCCTGGCCACCGCCGATGCTCTACTCACTTGCCCGGGCTGATGTGAAAGCCTGAGCGCTCGATGCCCGCCGAGCGCAACCTGCCCACGCCCGAGGCCGAGGAGATCGTCGGGCTCGCCCGCTCGGTGGCGCGCGAGCAGCTGGCGCCGCGGGCGGCGGGCGCCGAGGAGGACGCGGCCTTCCCGCGGGACGCCTTCCGCACCC
>DATEDJ010000129.1:0-2345 GCA_035281725.1 Solirubrobacterales bacterium | reverse complement strand
CGACGATCCAACCCACGCTCGCCCCGGAGCTGACGCCGGAGCAGGTCGCCGATCTCAGCGACGAGATCCGCGCGCTCGCGGCCGAGCGCAACGCGGTGATCCTCGCCCACAACTACCAGCTGCCCGAGGTCCAGGACGTCGCCCACTACCTCGGCGACTCGCTCGGCCTCTCGCGCCAGGCCGCCGCCACCGAGGCTGACGCGATCGCCTTCTGCGGGGTCCACTTCATGGCCGAGACCGCCTCGATCCTCTCGCCGGAGAAGACCGTCCTGATCCCCGACCTCGACGCCGGCTGCTCGCTGGCCGACTCGATCGACGCCGACCAGCTGCGCGCCTGGAAGGCGGAGCACCCGGGGGCGCTGGTGGTGATGTACGTCAACACCTCGGCCGAGGTGAAGGCCGAGACCGACTACTGCTGCACCTCCTCCAACGCGGTCAAGGTCGTCGAGCGGATCTGGGCCGAGCACGGCCCCGAGACCGAGATCCTCTTCGGCCCCGACATGTGGCTGGGCGCCTTCGTCGAGCGCGAGACCGGGCTGCTCGACGACCCCGAGCGGCGCAGCCGCTTCCATGTCTGGGATGGCGAGTGCCACGTCCACGCCGGGATCCGCCCCGACGACATCGCCCGCACCCGCGCCGAGCACCCCGAGGCCGAGTTCCTGATCCACCCCGAGTGCGGCTGCTCGACCCAGGCGATGGAGTACGTCGCCGCCGGCGACATCGACCCCGGCGGGGTCCACATGCTCTCCACCTCGGGGATGCAGGCGCATGTCGAAGCCCACCCTGACGGAGAGTTCATCGTCGCCACCGAGAACGGGATGCTCTACCCGCTGCAGCAGGCGGCGCCGAAGGCGAACCTGATCGAGGCCAACCGGATGGCCTTCTGCAAATACATGAAGATGATCACGCTGCCGAAGCTGCGGGACTCGCTCGCCGAGATGAAGTTCGAGGTCAGCGTCGAGGCGGCGATCGCCGAGCGGGCGAAGATCCCGATCGAGCGCATGGTCTCGATCGGTTAGTCGTCCAGCGCCGCAAGTAGCGGCGGGTCGCCTCCGTTTCTTAGGTAACTCTCAGACTGCCTTGGCTGGGCGTTTACGCCCAGAGTGAAGGCTGGGGCCATCCACTGACGAATAGGAGGCCGGAGATGCAGACCGTGAAAGACAAGCGCAACGTGCTGGTGATCGTCGGACGGGAGGCCGAGCCGCCGGTCCTGGTCGATGCCCTGCGCCCGCGTGCCGAGGGCACCGGCTTCACCCTGCTGGTCCCGGCGACGCCCTACGGGGGTCCCGACGCCCCCTCCGACTGGGCCGACGCGATGCTGCGCGCCGAGCGGGCCACGGAGGAGATCCGTGCCGCCGGGCTCGAGGTGCTCGAGACGATCGTCGGCGACGCCGACTTCGCCGCCGCCGCGGGCGACGTGCTCCACTCGCGTGAGATCGACGATGTCGTCGTCCTGATCGACCCGGAAATGGCGATCGCCACCCGTCCGGACCTCGTCACCGCCTAGGTCGGCGCCGCGCCGAACCCGCCTCCAAGGCGCCTCGAACCTAAAAACTCGCTCCCTGCGGGCGAATCGCAGAGCCAAACGGCCTTTTTCTGGGCGCGAAATTTCGCCACCGAGACTCCGCAGGAGTCATCTTGTTACCGCAGAAGCACCCTGCACTGATGGCCCCCCTCCGAAGGAACAAGAACGACCGCCCCGAGCCCGTGCGCTCGCGAGGCCGCCGTGCCCCGATCATCGAGCTGTCCGAGGTGACCAAGGTCTACCCGGGCGGCCACATGGCGCTCGACCGCGTCTCGCTCTCGATCGGCCGCGGTGAGTTCGTCTTCCTCGTCGGCCCGACCGGCTGCGGCAAGTCGACCCTGATCAAGACGCTGATCCGGGAGCTCGACGTCACCGAAGGCAGCGTCCGGATCGCCGGCCGCGACATCGCCACGATGCCGGACAAGAAGATCCCGCAGCTGCGGCGCAACATCGGCACGGTCTTCCAGGACTTCAAGCTGCTCCCCAACCGGACCGTCTACGACAACGTCGCCTACGCGCTGCAGGTGATCGGCGCCAGCCGCCACGAAATCCGCGAGCAGGTGCCGGCGACGCTGCGCCTGGTCGGCCTCTCGACCAAGCTGCACAACTTCCCGGACCAGCTGTCCGGCGGTGAGCAGCAGCGTGTCGCCGTCGCCCGCGCCTTCGTCAACCACCCGCCGCTGATGCTGGCCGACGAGCCCTCCGGCAACCTCGACCCGGTCACCTCGATCGGGATCATGCAGCTGCTCTACCGGATCAACAAGACCGGCACGACCGTCGTCGTCGTCACCCACGACCGCGAGATGGTCGACAACATGCG
>DATEDJ010000128.1:0-29319 GCA_035281725.1 Solirubrobacterales bacterium | reverse complement strand
CCTGCGATCAGCTTTTTGACCTGGCGCTGCGACTTGCCGCAGAAGCTGCAGAGAAGCTGCTCGTTGGAGTCGGTTGGACGTGCCAGTTGAATCCCCTCCTGACGGGATATCGGTCGGAGCCGCCGGGGCCTTGAAGCTTAGACGGGACCTGCTGCCGGTTACAGGGGGTGAATTACGGCGCCACCGCGGCGACCCCTGCGCGTGACCGACGCCTTGCAGGGCGATAGTTTGCCTGGATGGCCGACGGAGTCGAAGTCAGCGCGGTGCGCGAGGAGGAGTTCGAGACGCTCCTGCCGCTGATCGCCGCCTACCAGCGCTTCTACGAAGTAGACGACATCGACACCGACCGCAACCGCTCCTTCTTCCACCGCTTCCTCGCCCCGAGCGATGACGGGCTGCTGCTGGCGGCGCGCGACGAGACCGGCACGATCCTCGGCTATGCCTGCCTTTACTGGCACTTCTCCTCGCTGCAGGCGCTGGAGACGGTGCTGATGAACGACCTCTTCGTCGTCCCGGAGACACGCGGGCGCGGCGTCGGCCGGGCGCTGATCGAGGCGACCGCCGCAGTGGCGCGGGAGCGCCGCGCCGCCTGGGTCGAGTGGTCGACCGCCCCCGACAACCACACCGCCCAGCGCCTCTACGACTCGCTCACCGAGGAGAAATCGACCTGGCTCTCCTACGAGCTCGACGTCTGAGGTCGGGCTCCGTGGAAGCCTTCGAGGGGGTCTTCCCCGACGATCCCCGTGCCGTCGAGCTGTTCCGCGCCCACACCCATGCGGGCGCGGTGGCGCTCGGCCTGCCCGATCCAGAACCGACGACGCTGCCCTCGAGCCTCGGCCCACCCGATGGTGCGCTCCTGCTGGTGCTCCTCGACGGCGAGCCGGTGGGGATCGGCGGCGTCCGCGACCTCGACGGCCCGGCCGCCGAGATCAAGTCGATGTACGTCGCTCCGGCCGCGCGGGGCCAGGGGATCGGCAGGCGGCTGCTGGGGCGCCTCGAGGCGCTCGCCCTCTCGCGCGGCTGCCAGGCGACCCGCATCGACACCCTGGCGAAGCTGGGACCGGCGGTCGCGCTCTATGAGTCGGCGGGCTACCGGCGCATCGCCGACTACAACCAGAGCCCGCACGCCGACCGCTGGTACGAACGCCGCCTCGGCTAGGAGGGATCGCCGATTCCTCCTCAGGAGGACGGCGGGGTGTCATCGGCGACCGGGATGCCGCGCGCAAGGCGGGCGTTGAAGTTGCGGCGCAGGTACCAGTAGGCGCCCGCCGAGGTGAGGAGGTAGACGATCCCGACCAGGATCATCACGCCGCGGATGCTCGACACGGCGATCGCCAGGATCGCGATCACCACCAGGCCGACCATGGTCGAGAGCGCCATGAAGCGCAACGTCACCTCGACCTGGCGCCGCAGCACCTCGGTCGCCTCCGGGTCGATTTCAGCGGCGGAGTCTTCCGCGGCGACGAGATTGCCTTCGTCGTCGACTTCGTAAGGGTCGGCCATCACGCCACCCTAATCAGCTTTCGTGATCCCAGCGCGTGAGTTCCGGCTTCGGGTTGATCGGCACGCCGTTCACGTGGATCTCGATGTGGAGCTGGCAGCCGACCGTCCGCGCGTTGCCGGTCTTCCCCACCTCGCCGACCCTCTCCCCCGCCCAAACCCGCTCGCCCTGGTGGACCGACGGCGGGTTCTTCAGGTGCGCGTACATGTAGGTCCGGTGTTCTCCCTGCCCGTGGATCAGCAGGTAGTTGCCGTAGAGGATCGGGTCGTAGCCGACTTCCCGCACCTTCCCGGTGACCGCAGAGACCAGTTCGGTCCCGCAGGCGGCGAGGATGTCGAAGCCTTCATGGATCCGCCCGCCGTCCCTGGGAGCGCCGAATTCCCCCACCGGTCCGCGTTCTCCATGCGGCCCGCGCACCGGGAACACGTGCTGGAAGTACTGAATCGCTCCATCCTGGGTCCCCAAGGGGACTGCGGCAGAAGCACTCGCCGGAAAGAGGAGAAGCGCGAGAAGAAGCCGCTTAATGGTGCGCGATGACGCGGTCGACGATGTTGTACTCCTTCGCCTCCTCCGCGCTCATGAAGTAGTCACGTTCGGTGTCTTTGGTGACCTTCTCGAACGATTGCCCGGTGTGGTGGGCGATGATCTCATCGAGCCTGCGGCGCACGTCGATGATCTCTTTGGCGTGAATCTCGATGTCGGTCGCCTGACCCTGGAACCCAGCCGAGACCTGGTGGATCAGGATCTTCGAGTTGGGCAGCGACATCCGCTTGCCCGCCGCGCCGCCGGCCAGCAGCAGCGCACCCATGCTCATCGCGACGCCGACGCAGATGGTCTGCACGTCGGGCTTGATGAACTGCATCGTGTCGTAGATCGCCAGGCCCGCGTACACCGACCCGCCGGGCGAGTTGATGTAGAGGCTGACGTCCTTGTCCGGGTCCTCCGACTCGAGGTGGAGGAGCTGGGCGACGATCAGGTTGGCGATATCGTCGGTGACCGGCGTGCCGAGGAAGACGATCCGCTCGCCGAGCAGCCGCGAGTAGATGTCGAACGCGCGCTCGCCGCGCGAGGTCTGCTCGACCACCATGGGGACCAGAGGACTCATCGTGCGCGCACTCTATAGAAGGCCGTCGGCGGGCTCGGCGTCGCGGCGACCGCTCACTCGTCGCCCGGCGTCCAAAGTTTCCCGGCCGGTTTCTCCTCCCCCTCCGGGGCGAGGATCTTCTCGGCGGCTTCGGCTTTCTCCTTGCGGTCGTCGGCCTCGGCTTTGGGGATCGGTTTGGCGGATTCCGCCACCAGCTCGATCGCTTTCTGCGCCACCAGGTCTTCGGCGATCACCTTGTCGCGACCGTTCTCGCGCAGGCGCGCCAGCAGTTTCTCCGGCGTCGTCCGTTCGTGTTCGGCGGAGTGGGCGAGCGCCTCGACCATCTCCTCCTCGGAGGCCTCGAGCCCCTCGGCGGCGGCGATCGCGGTCACCACGGCCTCGCGCTTCAGCTCCCGCTCCGCGTCAGGCTTCGTTTCCTCGATCAGCTCGTCACGCGTTTTCCCCTGCATCTGGAGGAAGACGTTGGGGTCCATGCCCTGCTGGGCGAGCTGGCGTTCCATCCGCTCCCAGCGTTCTCCGGCGCGGCCGGTGACGATCTCGTCCGGGATCTCGACCGTGGCCGCGTCGACCGCGGCGTCGACGGCGGCGATGCGGAAGTCTTCCTCGGCGCGACTGTTCAGCGCGTTGCCGACTTTCTCGCGGATGTCGCCGCGGAGCTCCTCCAGCGTGTCGAACTCGGAGGCATCGGAGGCGAAGTCGTCATCGAGCTCGGGGAGGATTTTCTCCCGCACCTCTTTGACCTTGACTTTGAAGACCGCGTCCTCGCCCGCCAGTTTCGGTTCCTGGTACTCGTCCGGGAAGGTCACCTCGACCTCGACCTCGTCGCCCGGATTCGCCCCGGCCAGCTGGTCCTCGAAGTCGTCGATCAGCGAGCCCGATCCGAGCGCCAGCAGGTAATCGTCGGCCTTACCGCCCTGGAACGCCTGGCCGTCGACGAAGCCCTCGAAGTCGATCAGCACCGAGTCGCCCTCTTTGGCGGCGCGGTCGACCGGCTCCAGCCGCGCGAACCCCTCGCGGATCCGGTCGACCTCGGTGTCGATGATCTCCTCGTCGACCTCTTTCTCCTCTTTGCCGACCTCGAGCCCTTTGTACTCGCCGAGCTGGGCGACCGGCCGCACGCCGACCTCGAACTTGAAGGTGAGCGGCTCGCCCTCCGCCTCCGGGGTCGAGACCATGTCGATGTCCGGATCGCCGATCGGGGTCACGCCGGCGTCGAGCAGCGCCGCTTCGTACCACTCGGGCAGCGCGTCGCGGATCGCTTCCGAGAGCACCGCAGCGAAGCCCATCCGCTGGATCACCAGGTTCGGCGGCGCTTTGCCTTTGCGGAAACCGGGCAGTCGCAATTCGCGCGCCATCGCCCGGGCGGTGCGGTTGGCGGCCCGCTGAACGTCGTCGGGCGCGACCTCGGCCTGGACCTCTACACGTGATTCGGGAAGCTCTTTGAGAGTCGTCTGCATCGTCGGCTGACCCTAGCGGGACGCCGCAGCAAGCGGATTTCCGCGCCCAGATAGTCGACGGCGAGGGACCCGGCCCTCTCGGCGGCGACCCGGGCGGGCTGAGGCCGCCGCCGAGAGGGCCGAGGGTGCGGGGGGATGTGCATGAGACGCCGGGGAGGCGTCACGGGGACGGGAGGTTCGTCACGAAGGGGCGCGGATCGTCACCGGGACGTGGGATCTGACGCGGTCTCCCCACCGGTCAGATCCATGCTGTGGAGAGAAACTCTCGCCATACGAGAGTAAGGCTCCACGGCCCTGGGTGCCGGGCGGTGTGTGGAGCCTTTCCGCCGCATAGGGACGGTAAGGCTCCACACCGCGTCGGTGAAGGTCTCATCCCTGCGTCGTCCCACCCGAAAGGCCCGCGTCCCGGGCGTCTCGTGGCGGCCGCAGCCTGCCAGGGCCGCCACGAGACGCCCGGGGCTCGCCGTCCCCGATCGGCCGGGCCGCGAATCGCGCCGTCCCCCGCCGCACGGCGCGAACACACGCACTCGCCGTGGAATCAACCGTCTGGCGCGCGGCGCGCCTTCCACAAGGTCCGCGCGGCGGCCGCGAAGTCGATCGCGAAAGCGAGGCCGCGACCGGGAGCCCCGGTGACGAGCCAGGCCCGGATCCGGTCGAGCGGGCCGAGCTCACCCACCGGCGTACTCCAGCAGCGAGCCGTCGATCAACCACTCGACCGGGGCGTGGTCGTCGGTGTAGACCTCGCCACCCGGCAGCCGCGGCTCGAGCCGGGCCGCGGCGGCGAGCGCGATCGGCCGCAGATCGAACGGCAGCGCCGTCGCCGTCGCCTCCAACCGTGCCGCCGAGATGTCGGCGCCGCCGCCGACCAGGAGCGTGTTGGTGTCGGCGATCGGGTCGCGGAGGACGCGCCGGAAGGCGGCGGCCATCGTCGCGCCGAGGACCCCCTCGAGCGCCTCGGAGCCCTCCGGGTGGCCGACGTTGACGATCACCACCCCGCCCGGGGCGAGCCGCTCGGCGGCAAGGCGGAAGAACTCCTCGGTGGTCAGGTAGAAGGGGATGTAGGGCTGGCGGTAGGCGTCGACGAGGATCGCGTCATAGCCGCCGCCGGAAGCCTCGAGCCAGGGCCGCGCGTCCTCCTCGAAGACCTCCATCCGCGCGTTGCGCAGCCCGAGGTACCGCCGGCCGAGATCGGTGAGCGCGCCGTCGATCTCCACCGCGTCGACCTCGGTGTCCGGGAAGTAGTGGCCGAAGGCGCGGGCGACGGTGCCGCCGGCGTTGCCGAGGATCGCCACCCGCCCCGGCTCCGGCCGCCCGCCGACCGCGGGCAGCACGGTCAACCCGTCCCAGTAGTCGTCGGTGAGGTAGGTCCCGGGGCGCCAGAGCGAGTGGACGGCCTGGCCCTCGTTCAGCTCCATCGCCCGGCTGCCGTCCTCGCGTTCGACGATCCGCACGTACTGCTGGACCGTCTCGCCCTCGTAGAGGACGCGCTCGTCCTCGCCCTCCTTGATCGCCCCGGGCGGGATCGCCAGGGCGAGCGCCAGGGCGGCGGCGACCCCGAGAGCGCGCGGGCCGATCGCGAGCACCGCGGCGAGCGCCAGGGCAAGGGCGAAGGCGACGAAGGTGCGCTGGGTGCCGAGCAGCGGGATCGCGACCAGCGCCGAGGTCATCGTGCCGACCAGCGAGCCCGCGGTCGAGATCGCGTAGAGGCGGCCGACCGCCTCGCCCGCCCCGCGTCCGCCCTCGGTGACCGCGAGCCGCGCCGCCCACGGTGAGACCGCGCCGAGCAGCGCCACCGGGACCGCGACCAGGATCAGCACGCCGAACAGCGAGCCGGCGAAGGTGGCGACCGAGAACCCCTCGAACGCCTCGACCGAGAAGCCGAGGAAGGGGCGCGCCGCGAAGGGGACCACCGCGATCAGCGCCGCGGCGGCGAGGACCACCGTCCCCAGGCCGCTCACCGCCGGGTGGCGGTCGGCGACCCGGCCGCCGATCCAGTAGCCGATCGAGAGGGCGACGAGGACGATGCCGATCGTGTTCGCCCAGACGATCGTCGAGGCGCCGAAGTAGGGCGCCAGCAGGCGCGCGGCGGCGATCTCGACCCCGAGGCTGGCGGCGCCGACGACGAAGACGAGCACGCTGAGCCGTCTCACGACACGGCCGCCTTGCCGCGCTCGGCATCGGCGAGGATCTGCGCCTCGAGCCGCTCCCGCGCGCTCCGCCCCGCGGCGACGGCGCGCTGCACCCGCTCAGGGTCGAGCTCCACCCCGTTCTCGTAGGCGAGGTCGAGCAGCCGCTGCTTTTCGATCCCCTCGGTCGCCGCCTGGAAGAAGAACCAGGCGAGCACGCCGAGTCCTAAGAAGACCCCCTCGACCATCATCACCACGCCCGCGATCGACTGGTCGGTGAGCGCTTCGATGTGGTGCTTGGCCTCGCCCTTCGCGTAGACGTCGTAGAGCACCTGCCCATCCCACATCAGGATGTTGCCGAGCACGGTCGCGATCAGCCGCATCACGATCACGTAGACGACCTTCCAGCCGGCCGTGAACCAGGTCGGCATCGGCAGCGGCCCGAAGACCGGCATCCAGAGCAGGACGCCGACGGAGATGAACATCGCGTGCTCGAGGAAGTGCGCCGCCGAGTTGCCGTAGGCGGCGTCGTAGAGCGGCGGCGCGTGCCAGGCGAAGATCGTGATCGCCCAGATCGACATCGCCACCACGGGGTGGCAGAGGACGCGGAGACGATCGAAGATCGGGATCGCGAGGATCGGCTGCAAGAGCGGGCCGGTCAGCCCGAGGACGATCAGCAGGCTGGCGACGTCGCCGATCAGCAGGTGCTCGATCATGTGGGCGATCACCAGTTCGTCGGCGAGGTCGGAGAGCGGCGTGATCAGGGCCGCGGCGATGCAGAGGAGACCGGCGGCGAAGCAGATCTGGCGCCAGAGCGGCACCGGCCGCCCGCGCCCGGCCAGGGTCGTCGCCCGGCGCGCGTAGAGCGCCGCGGCGATCAGCATCGGGACCAGCTCGAGGGGAGCGAAGATGCCGGCCAGGTGAGCGACCGGGAAGGTCATGCTTTCCCAGCGTAGGGGGTGTTAGCTTGCCGCGATGCCCGACGAGTTCCCGACGATCGGCGGCTACGGCTTCCTCTCCGACTGCCACACCTCTGCCCTCGTGTCCTTCGACGGCTCGGTCGAGTGGCTCTGCCTCCCCCGCTTCGACTCGCCGAGCGTCTTCGCCGCGGTGCTCGACCGCGGCGCCGGGCGCCTGTCCGTGCGCCCGCCCGGGGTCGTCGTCCCGATCAGCCGCCGCTACAAGCCGGGGACGCTGGTGATCGAGACGACCTGGGTCACCGACACCGGCTGGGTGGTGGTCACCGACGCCCTCTCGATCGCCTCCTGGACGCCGACCGAGGGGACCCCGATCGTCTCCCACGAGTCGGATCAGTCGCTGCTGCGGACGATCACCTGCATCGACGGCGAGGTCGACGTGGAGATGGAGTGCCTGCCGCGCTTCGACTACGGGCGCGGCGCCCCGACCTGGAGCGACGGCGACGCCGCGGGCGAGGCGCCCGGGGTGAGCGAAAAGATCGCCCGCGGCGAGGACGGCACCGAACTCGAGCTGCGCACCGACCTCGATGTAGAGACCGAGGGCGACGAAGTCCGCGGTCGCATCCACCTGCGCGAGGACGAGCGCGCCTTCGTCGCCCTGAGCTGGGGCGCGGAGGGGCTGAGCGGCCCGGCCGACGCCCAGGAGGCGCGCCGCCGCCGCAAGCAGACGGAGGAATTCTGGCGCCTCTGGCTACGCCACGGCGAATTCCCCGACCATCCATGGCGCATCCACCTGCAGCGCTCGGCGCTGGTCCTCAAGGGACTCACCTATACGCCGACCGGGGCGATCCTCGCCGCCGCCACCACCTCGCTGCCGGAGGCGCCGGGCGGCGAGCGCAACTGGGACTACCGCTATAGCTGGATCCGCGACTCGACCTTCAGCCTCTGGGCGCTGCACACGCTCGGTTTCGACCAGGAGGCGCGCGATTTCATGCGCTTCATCCTCACCGTGTGCCGGAAACACCCGGAACTGCAGATCATGTACGGAATCGGGCACGAGCGGGAGCTGACCGAGTCGACCCTCGATCACCTCTCCGGGTACGGCGGGGCGCGGCCGGTGCGGATCGGCAACGGGGCCTTCGACCAGCGCCAGAACGATGTCTGGGGAGCTCTCATCGACTCGATCTACCTGCACGAAAAAGCGCTCCGCGGGACGGGGACGAAAGCCGACCGCCTGCTGATCCGCCGCCAGATCGAGAAGGCGATCGAGTCGTTCCCCGAACCGGACCAGGGGATCTGGGAGTCGCGCGGCGACCCGCAACACTACGTCTCCTCGAAGACGAGCATGTGGGTGGCGGCCGACCGCGGCGCGCGGCTGGCGCGGGAGATGGGGCTGGATGACCTCGCCGCCGAGTACCGCGCCAAGGCCGACGCCTTCAAGGCCGAGATCTGCGAGAAGGGCTGCCGCGACGGGATCTTCCGCCAGCACTACGAGACCGACGCGCTCGACGCCTCGCTGCTCTTGATGCCGCTCTACCGCTTCCTGCCCGCCGACGATCCGCGGATCGTGGCGACGGTCGAGGCGATCGCCCGCGACCTGACCGAGGACGGGCTCGTCCTCCGCTACAAGGTCGACGAGACCGACGACGGACTATCCGGCAAAGAGGGCACCTTCCTGATCTGCTCGTTTTGGCTGGTCTCGGCGCTCTCCGAGATCGGCGAGCGGGAGCGCGCCCGCGCCCTCTGCGAGCGGCTGCTGACGATGGCCGGCTGGCTCGACCTCTACGCCGAGGAGATGGAGGCGAAATCGGGCCATCACCTGGGCAACTTCCCGCAGGCGTTCACCCACCTGGCGCTGATCAATGCGGTCTCCCACGTGATCGCCGACGAGCAGAGCCCCGACGGCGGCTCGCACCAGGTCTTCACCGACATGGGCGGCGTCCGCGAGGGGCTTTAACCCCGGCGACCCTTCCGGCGTTCCTTATCCCGGTATATGGGGGATAAGGAACAGCGGGGGTGAGGAGGCCGGGAAGGGACGGGCAAAGGGACCCGGCCATTTCGCGGCGGCCCGGGCAGGCTGTGGCCGCCGCGAGATGGCCGGGACACGGGGGGACTGCGGGGGTGCGGGGCGCCTGCGGGGGCCGGGGAGCGGAAGTGCGGCGGGATCCGTGAGGGAGACGGCGTGAACGTCACAGTGACGTGAGGGAGAGGTCGTGGACCGCACGACTCCTCCACGGTCGCCGAGGCGCGGTCGTCCTAACCCACCCATAGCGCCGGTTAGGTCGACCGCGCGATCCGGGGGGTCGCAAACCCCCGGTAAGGCGCACGTCCCCGTGACGTCCCCGGCATCTCCCTCACGCATTCCGCCCGTCTTCCTCACGGGACCTCGGCATCTCCCCGCAGGGATCCCGTCCCTACCGCGGGCCCCCGGGTGAGTTCGCACTTTGCCGTGCCATGTACGGCAAAGTGCGAACGCACCGTCCCTGCGTCCGCCCTCCCCGCAGAGCTCCCGTCCCCGGCCGCAGGGGCCACGGGTCGCACCCGTCCCCGGCCGCCCCGGTCCGAACCCTCCGCCCGTCCCCAACCCGCACGGGTCCGAACCCTTCCTGATCGCCGATCGTGGCACGACCCGCTACGGCCGGTCCATGCGGTAGACGACGATCCGCTCGCCGCTGCGGCCGGTGGTCGCGAAGTCGAACTCCATCCCCAGCGCCCGGGCGACGCCGAGCGAGGCGTCGTTCGCGGGCTGGATGCGGGCGATGATGCTGGGCATCCCGAGCACGTCGAAGGCCTCGTCGCGGAGCGCCGCGGCGCCCTCGCTGCCGAGCCCCCTCCCCCAGGCGTCGGGCTCGAGCCACCAGCCGATCTCCCGCTCCCCCGGGTCGAGCCCGGACGTCCCCTCGCCCGCGTAGTTCAGCGAGACCAGGCCGATCCCGCGCCCATCGGCCTTGTCGATCATCGCCCGCCAGCCGAAGCCGTGGTCCTCCCAGTGGCGGCGCTCGGCCCGGGCGACGTCCTCGGCGAGCAGCGGCGGCCACGGGTCGCCGGTGCCGATGAAGCGCATCACCGCCGGCATCCCGGCGAGCCGCACGAGCAGCGGCGTGTGGCGGTCGTCCCAGCGCTCCAGGCGGAGGCGCTCGGTCTCGATCACGGCGGCGGCATCGACGGTCACCCCGGCACCCCCGCGAGGACAAGCTCGCCGAGCCGAGCGAGCGCCTCGGCGTCGGGCGTGTCCGGAGCGACCGAGTAGACGATCAGCCGCAGGTCGGCGCCCTGGACCTTGACGATGTCGCAGTCGACGGTGACCGGGCCGACCTCGGGGTGGTCGATCGTCTTGCGGTCGCTGCCCCGGACGGCCACCGGGCGCTCCTTCCACATCTCCTCGAAGCGGGGGCACACGGCGCGCAGCTCGGCGATCAGACCCGCGAGCCGCTCGTCCCGCGGGTAGGTCGCCGCGGCGGCGTGGAGGTCCGCGACCAGTTCGGCCTCGCGCTTCGCGGTCTGGGCGGGATCGCTGCGGAAGCGCGAGTGGTCGCCGGTGAACTGGCGCCAGGCGAGATTGCGATCACGACCGCTGAATTCGGACATGTCGCCGATCAGCGCCGTGCCGAGCTCGTTCATCGCGACCAGGTCCCAGCCTGCGTCATAGACCAGGACCGGCAGCTCCGCCAGGCGGTCGATCATCCGTTGGACGCCGGGGGTGATGCGACGGTCGATCGTGCCCGCGGCGGGCGGCGCCTGGCCCGCGACCAAGTAGAGGTGGCGGCGCTCCTCGTCGGTGAGGTGAAGCGCCCGGGCGAGCGCCGCCAGCACCTGTGGCGAAGGGTTGGTGGCGCGGCCCTGCTCGAGCCGCGAGAGGTAGTCGACGGAGAGCCCGGCGAGGTCCGCCAGCTCCTCGCGGCGCAGGCCCGGGGCGCGGCGCCGGGCGCCGGCCGGAAGCCCGGCAGCGACCGGATCGAGCCGGTCGCGCCAGGCCCTGATGCAGTGGCCGAGCTCGTCGTTCCGCACGTCGCCAATTATTGCGAGGCGGGCGCGCGCGCCGATCCCTCCTAGGGTGGCACTGTCAGTCCCAGGGACCGACCGTCCTCTTGTGACCGCACCCGGCGCGGCGCACGATCAAGGCATGAGCGAGAAACGCAGCATCCTGATCACCGGAGCAAACCGCAGCCTCGGGCGCGAGGCCGCCCGGCGGCTGATCGAGGCCGGGCAGGAGGTGTGGATCGGCGCCCGCGACCCGGAGCGCGGCGAGGCGGCGGCCGCCGACCTCGGCGGCCGCTTCGTCCAGCTCGACGTCACCGACGATGCCTCGGTCGGCGCCGCGCGCGACACGATCGCCGCCGCGGGCGGGCTCGACGTCCTCGTCAACAACGCCGGGATCCTTGGGGCGACCAACCCGGTCGCCGAGACCGGCGTCGACGACCTGCGCGAGGTCTACGAGACGAACGTCTTCGGCGTGGTCCGCGTCTCGCAGGCGTTCCTGCCGCTGCTGGCCGAGAGCGAGGCACCGATCATCGTCAACGTCTCCTCCGGGATGGGCAGCCTCGGCCGGACGACCGACCCGGAGCGGATCGAATCGACGCTCGTCGCCCTCCCCTACCCGAGCTCGAAGTCGGCGCTCAACATGCTCACCAGCCAGTACGCGAAGGCGTACCCGCAGATGCGGATCAACGCGGTTGACCCCGGCTACACCGCGACCGACTTCAACGCGCACAGCGGTCCGCAGACCGTCGAGGAAGGAGCCGAGATCATCATCCGCGCCGCCCAGTTCGGTCCCGACGGGCCGACCGGCGCCTACCTCGACCGCGAGGGCACCCTCCCCTGGTGACCCTCGCGGCCTTCCTTCCTGCTTCTACTTGGCGCTCTTCAGCGACACGACCTTCAGCGGGATCTTCGCCCCCGGCGCGAGCAGGGCTCCGGGCCGGGCACCCTGCTTGACCACCTTGCCGTCCTTCTTGGCCGGGGCCTTCACCTTGGTCACCTTGCCGGTCCCACATCCGGCGCCGCGCAGGGTTGCTTTCGCCGCCCCGAGCTTCTTGCCGACCACGTTCGGGACCGTGCAGCCCGCGTAATAGAACGAGTCGGCCCGCACGGCCGGGCTTTCACCGGCCAGCGTCGTGGTGGTGATGTCGACGCGTCCCACCTTGGTCTGCGCCGGGGCGACTGCGGAGATCTTTTCTTCGCCCTCGACCGTGAACGACGACGCCGCCACGTTGCCGAACATCACCGCGCTGGCGCCGGCCAGGTTGGTACCGGTGATGGTCACCTTTTCCCCGCCGAGGACGGAGCCGCCGTTCGGCGTCACCTTGGTGATCGCGGGGGCGGGCTGAACTTCCGCGGCGAGCTCGATCTCCTGCCCCGTTTTCGCCAGCGCCGGGGCGTTCGTCGATCCTTCGAAAGGCGGCGAGGAGAAGATCCCGTAGCCGGCCCCGGCCACCGTCGCCACACCGATTTCGTCGGTCGGGTTGGTGGAGTCGACCGAGATCAGGTCGCCACTGCGGATCGACAGGTTGGTCGGGAACGTTTCGATCCCCGGCCCGTTCGGTTTCGCCGGCTGGCTGGTGCCGGTGGCGGTATAGGCGCCCGCGCCGTTCGGATGGAGCACCCGCAGGGTGAACGGCCCACCGACCGCACCCACAACTTTCCACCGCACGATCAGGCCGTTGACCGGCGAGGCGACGCTCGCGCCGGTCTCCGGCAGGGTGGTGTTGAACTGGGATCGCACACCTTCGAATGGGATCGAGGTGAAGGCCGGCGGCAACACACTGCCCACCGTCACCGTCGTCGCCCCTGCCGCCACCGCCATCACCAGTGCCCAGGCGGTGGCCAGTGCCATCGCCAGGATCCCGATGCGGGCGCGTCGGCCCATGTTTTTACTGACACCTCTGCGTCCGGTTGCAGACATGCTTATTCCCTCCCTGTACGGGTCGGTTATTTCGCGCCGCCTTGGTTCGCGGCACCGTTAGATGCCGCAAGAACCCGAGAGCGTTCGGAAAGGTGCGGAGGGAGGGTGAAACTTCTTGCGGACGGGGCCGCCGGAGGGCCGAGTCGCTACTCGGGGTTCGCCTCGAGCTGGCGCCGGCGCGCCTCTTCGATAGCCCGTTCGGCGTCGGCGAGCGGATGCCAGCCATCGGTCTCGACCGGCTTGTTTTCGAGGTTCTTGTAGACGTTGAAGAAGTGCTCGATTTCTTCCTGCAGCTGCCCGGGCACGTCGTCGAGGCTCTCGATGTGGGACCAGCGCGGGTCGCGCGTAGGGACGCAGATCACCTTGTCGTCGGCGCCCTTCTCGTCGCGCATCTTGAAGAGGGCGACCGGCTTCACCGGGGTGACGCAGCCGGGGAAGGTCGGCTCCGAGCCGACCACCAGGCAGTCGAGCGGGTCGCCGTCCTCACCGAGGTGACCGGGCAGGAACCCGTAGTCGGTCGGATAAACGGTCGAGCCGGAGAGGAAGCGGTCGAAGACGACGCGATCGAGACCCTCGTCGTACTCGTACTTGTTGCGGCTCCCCTTGGGGATCTCGATGAAGGCGAGTAGCTGGCTCTCTTGGACTGGCTCGTTCAATGGTGCTTCCGGGAGGAGGACGGCGCGGGGACGGCCGTCCGGAGGGGACGCGAACCTTAGTTCGTCGCGCCGCTTAGGAACTTTCCGCCCCTGCCGACACCACCCATTCGTCGCTTCGCAAGTAGCTTTGGAGCGTGACCGAGGTCGAGCTCGACCATGTGCAGATCGTCGCGCCGGAGGGGTGCGAGGAGGCCGCGCGGGCCTTCTTCGGCGGCCTGCTGGGACTGACCGAGATCGAGAAGCCCGAACAGCTGCGAGCACGCGGCGGAGCCTGGTTCGCGGTCGGCGAACGGCAGCTACACGTCGGGGTCGAGGCGGACTTCGAGCCGGCGCGGAAGGCTCACGTGGCGCTGCGGGTGGGAGCGGCGGAGCTCGACAAGCTTGCGGACCCATTAGCCGCCGCGGGTGCCGGGATCACCTGGGACGAGGCGCTGCCCGGCGAGCGCCGCTTCTACTCGGCCGACCCCTGGGGAATCGGATCGAGTTCCTGACGGCCCGCTCGGTTTAGGTCCTAGACACGAGGGGACCGCGGCCACCGCAGAAGCCGTGGATGCCGGTCCGACCCGGGGCTTCTGAGGTCGGCCCGGCATCCACGGCCCCTCGCGAGGCAGGGAAGGGTCACGGGAGCCGCGAGAAAGCGACGCTTCCGTGCGGTTTCGGTGCGAGGGCCCCGTCGCCGGTGCACTTCTGCACACCAGGGTGTGCTCGAGAGCACGAGTGTGCGATTGAGCCGGTCATAGGCGGCTCGATCGCACCGGCGCCGCGGGGGACGAGCAAGGGACGCGGCCATCTCGGCGGCGGCCCGGGCAGGCTGTGGCCGCTGCCGAGATGGCCGGGCCTCGGGAGGACGGCGAGGGTGCGGGCGCCGGGCCTGCGCTGCGAGAAATCCGTCCCATGGCCGGATTTCTCGGACTGCAACGTCTGCCGGGGGAAATCGGCTGGAATTCGTGACGAAGACGCCGAGAACGTCACGTTCACCCAGGGGAGGCGTCACGTCTGTCACAGGTCCGTTCAGTGCGTTCGCAGTAATCCCCGCATAGCGGGGATTACTGCGAACGCACCGGGGTCGGCGTCGCGGACCTGTGATGTCTCCCCCCCGGAAGCGCACGGAGCCTGCGCACTTCTCGCCAAAAGCCTCCCGTCCCGGGCGTCTCGGAGGCGGCACAGCCTGCCCGGGTCGCCTCCGAGACGCCCGGGCCAGCCGTCCCCGGCCGCACCGGCCCAGGCCCTCGCCCCGGACCCCCGCCCCGGCACCCCCGCCCCGCGCTTTTCTACCTGAGCCGAGGTAGAAAGGCGCAGGTGCTGACGACCACCTAGTGTCCCGAGTCAGAAGATGGGTGCCACATCCGGCGAGTGGATCGTCGTCTGTGGCAAGGACGCAGGATGCAGCCTTTGCCGGTGGCAAAGGCAAATCCGAGGACGCCGCCACGGGCGGCGAGACGCCGCCGGGGTGGTGCCGAACTTCTGACTCTGGACACTAGTCCGAAATCCCCACCCGCTTGGAAGGTTTTTCACAACTTTTGGCCCCGCGTTAACAGGATCGGCGATCAAGACCGCGAGTCTCCGGCCGCCCAGCAATCGCCCGACCCGCGGAGGTCACCTTGTCGCTGTCCCGAAACGCTGTCCGGTCCGTGTTCGTCGCCTTGGCCGCGAGCCTCGCGCTCGCCGTCGTCGCCATCTCCTCGGCCGGAGCTGCCGAAGGGACCGGACGGGAAGGCGACCACCTCGTGGTCTCGCAGATTCCCGTGGCCGCGACGGCGCAGGGGGTGACGCTGGTCCGCTTCAACGGGCTCGGCACCTCGGACGGCTCGAGCTGGGCGCTGCCGACGACGACCAGCGGGTCCAACAATCGCTTCACGCTGGGCGGCGAATCGAACGCCGTCGGCGCCTTGGCGCGTTCGGTCAACGGCAAATACGTGACTCTGGCCGGCACCACGGCGGCGGTGGGTGGCAACCCGGAAGGCACCGACCCGCGCGTCGTCGCCCGGGTCAACGGAGCCGGGACGGTCGACACCAGCACGACCCTTGGCAAAACCTTCGGGGCGTCGAAAATCCGCGGTGCGGTCACCAACGACGGCAACCAGTTCTGGGTGACGGGGAACGGCAACACGGAAGGAAGCACGCCGCTCGGGGGCATGGTGTACCAGCCGTTCGGAGGCACCGGCACGCCGACGGTCATCGTCTCCAAAGAAGCGCTCAGCTCCTCCAACAAAGCGTTCAACAACTTCCGCAGCGTGCAGATCGCGGGCGGCAACCTCTACACGGGCAGCGAAAAGGGCACCGCCGGCGTCTACCAGGTCGCCGGGCTGCCGACCAAAGCGACGTCGCCGACCACGGTGACCACCTTCAGCGGCGAAATCGACCCGATCTCAGAGCTGCCGCTCGAACACGAACCGGGCACGGGCAAAGTCGACCTGATGTACGTCGCCAAAGAGAGCGACGGGATCTACAAGTACTCCCTCAGCGGCTCGACCTGGACCGAACGCGGGAAACTCGTCAGCGGCAGCTTCTCGGGCATCACCGGGAAGGTCGATTCGGAAGGACACTTCCGTCTCTACGCGATCTCCGGCTACGGCGCCGGCAACTCGGTGGTGACCCTGACCGACACCGCCGCCTTCAACGCCGCCCCGGCGACCACCGGGAGCTCCAGCGTCTCCACCGCGGCGGCCGGCAACGCCTACCGCGGCATCGCCTTCGCGCCGACGGTGGAAGCCACGCTGCCGGGGGCGCCCACCGGAGTCGGCGCGACGGCCGGCGACTCGAAAGCGACCCTCTCCTGGACCGCGCCCGCCAACACCGGCGGCTCGTCGATCACCGCCTACAAGATCACCCCGTTCAGGAACGGTGCCGGACAGCCCTCGATCACGACGCCCTCGGCGGCGACCGGCTACACGGTCGAAGGTCTCACCAACGGCAGCTCCTACACCTTCACCGTCGCGGCGATCAACGCGAGCGGCACCGGGCCGGCCTCGGAACCCTCCGCGGCCGTGATCCCGAGCGCGCCGGGCGCGCCGCTGCCGGTCATCTCGCTCTCCGACGAATACCTCGAGGGCACCAACGGCGATCCGACCAACCCGACCGTGCAGGTGACGGTCTCCCAGACCGGCACGCCGGCGTCTGAACTGACCGTCGCCGCGACCGCGACCAGCAACGCCTCGGTCGCCGCCACCAGCGGCGTCACGGTGGCGGGCAACGGCGCCACCCGCACGGTGAGCGTCACTCCGGCAGGCGGGGTCGGCTACGCCGACATCACCCTGAAAGTGACTGGGGCGGAAGGGAAATCGACCCCGATCACCCTCCACTACGCAGCGTCTGCCGCCAGCTCCACCCCCGCCACCACCCGGTACTACACGGGCGCGGCCGACGCCTCGACCGCGAACGACGTCGGCCACGGCTACATGCTGATCGGCGACGATGAGAACAACACCATCCGCCTCTACAAGGACGATGTCTCCGGTGCCCCGGTCAAGGAATGGAATTTCAACTCTCAGATGGGCAACCCGGAAGAGATCGACATCGAGGCGTCGGCACGGGTCGGTAACACCATCTACTGGACGGGCTCGATGGGTAACTCGAAGAAGGGCAACCTGAAGCCCGATCGCAGCACCCTCTTCACCACCCGCGTCAGCGGGGAAGGCGCCGCCACCGAGCTCACCTTCGGTGGCTACTACAAGGGCCTGCGCGCCGACCTGATCAAATGGGACGAAGCCCACGGCAATCGCTTCGGCTTCGCCGCCGGAGCCGCATCGGGCAACGTCCCCAAGCAGATCAACGGCTTCAACGTCGAGGGCATGGAGTTCGCCCCCAGCTCGACCGAAACCGCCTACGTCGGCTTCCGCGCGCCGCTCTCACCGGCCAGCACTGGCGGCAAAGCGCTGCTCGTCCCCGTCACCAATCTCGGCGCCCTGGCTACGAGTGGTCAGAACACGACCCTCCACGCCACCTTCGGCGAACCGATCCTGATGAACCTCGAAGGGCTCAGCATCCGCGAGATCCGCAAGAACGCCGACGGCGAATACCTGATCCTCACCGGTTCCTGGGCAGCATCCGGCCCGCAGGCCCTCTGGACCTGGGACGGCGTCCCCGCCGACCCGCCGGTGAAGACGCTGACCGAACTGCCCGAAGCGACCAGCGGCGGCGAAGACTCGGGCGCCTGGGAGGCGATCGGCTCGATGCCGAATCTGCTCGCCTCAGGAGCAGAAGTCCTGCTGGTCAAGGATGCGGGCGCCGTCGACTTCTACGGTGACGGCCAGGAAGCCAAGGAACTCATTCCGGAGTGGGAGAAGTCCCCGAGCAACCCCTACACGCTCCAGCTGCCGGTGACCAAAACCGCGCCGACCAACACCTCGGCGCCGTCGATCTCCGGCAACCCGGAAGTCGGCCAGAAACTCACCTGCTCGAGCGGCGAATGGAACGGCAATCCGGAACCAACCTTCGCCTACGAATGGCAGCGCGACGGCACCCAGATCGGCGGCGCCACGGCGGCCACCTACGCCGCCAAAGCCGGCGACGCCGGGCACCAGGTCCGCTGCGTCGTCACCGCGAGCAACTCGGTCGGGTCCGCCGCAGCGAACTCCGCGGCGGTGACGATCCAGTCGGCGCCCGCCGAGGTGGCGGCGCCGGCGATCTCCGGCAACCCGGAAGTCGGTCAGAAACTGACCTGCTCGAGCGGCGAATGGAGCGGCAGCCCGCAGCCGACCTTCACCTTCGCCTGGCTGCGCGACGGGACCACGATCCCGGGCGCGGAAGCCGCCGTCTACGAAGCGACCGGCGCCGACGTCGGCCATCAGGTCGCCTGCGAAGTGACGGCAACGAACGCGGTCGGCTCGGCAAGCGAGACCTCGGCCGCGGTCACCGTCGTCGCCGCGCTCGCGTCCCCGGCGAACGTCGCGGTCCCGACGATCTCGGGCCCGGCCCACGTCGGCGGGGCACTCACCTGCTCGCCTGGCGAATGGACCGCCAACCCCGCCCCGACCTTCGCCTACGAATGGCAGCGCGACGGGAGCGAAATCGCCGGTACGACGGCTGACAGCTACACCGCCACCGCCGGCGACGCCGGGCACCAGATCCGCTGCGTGGTCACGGCGACCAACTCGGTCGGGTCGACCTCGGAACCCTCCGCGGCCGTGACCGTCGCCGCCACCACCTGCGGCGGCGGGCCGATCACCGGCACCGGCTCCTCGCTGCAGACCGAAGCCCAGCGGGGCTTGTGGGGCCCCGGCTTCAAGGCGATCTGCGGTGCCTCTGACGAAGTGACCTATGAACCGACGAGCTCCGGCGCCGGCCTCGGGGCATGGGGCTTCGGCGGTGGGGCCTTCGACAACACGAAGGCGTTCGTCGCCTCCGACGACGGGCCCAACCCGGCGCAGATCGCCAACGCGAGGGCGAAGTCGGGCTCCGGCGTCCTGACGATCCCGGTGGCCCAGACCGCGATCGCGATCGTCGTCAATTCGCCGAGCAATTGCTCGATCGCCGAAATCACCAACAAGCAGCTCGAGGGCGTGATGCAGGGCAGGATCAAGGTCTGGAGCAAGGTCGAGACCGCGACGGGTGCCGGCTGCATCGACGCACCGATCACCCGGGTCGTCCGCAAAGAAGGCTCCGGCACCACCTTCCAGCTGAAGAACTACCTCCTCCGCATCAACGAAGCGACGCTGCCGTGCACGCCGGGCGCCAACCAGACCTGGCGGTCGCTGGAGGAAATCGGGACCGGCGCCGGCGAAGCGCCGAACACGGTGTGGCCGGAAAACTCGACCCAGACCGGATGCCTCGGTCAGGTCAGTCAGGTCGTCCGCGCCGAAGGTGGTGGCGGTGTGGTCCGGAAGATCAACGTCACCAACGGTTCGATCGGCTACGCCGCGCTGCCCGACGTCGAACGGAACAAGGCCAACGGCGAAAACACCGAAGGCGACACCGATTGGCTGAAACTCCAGGACAACGGCGTCTCCACCAAGCTCTCGGTGGCCAAATTCGCCAGCCCGCTCGAATCCTCGGCGCAGGCCGCCAACTGCTTCGACGCCTCCTACCCGGTGCCGACCCCGGCCCAGGTCGGCAAGAAAGAACCGGCCAACGCCGACTGGTCGCAGATCTTCGGCGCCAACGCCAATGCGGCGGCGAGCAGCCCCGGGGCCTACTCGCTCTGCACCTTGACCTACGTCGAGGCACTGACCGAATACTCCAAGGCAGGCTATGCCCAGGCGGCGGAGCAGACGGTAGGGGACTACCTCTCCAACTACGTCCTCGCCGACGCCGGCCAGGAAGCACTCGAAGTGGGCGGCGAGTTCTACGCGCCACTGCCGAGCCACCCGAGCTCCCCGGTCTACGACATCCTCGGCGCGGCGCGCTTCGCGGCGAGCCGCATCGGCTACTGAGCGGGAGGCGCCGCGACGTAGGGTGAGGGGGTGCGCGCCCTCCTCGCCCTCGTCGCGGTAGCCGCCCTGCCACTGCTGGCCGGGTGCGGCAGCAGTGGCACCACGCTCGAATCGCTGGCCGGGACCCCGGCCGCGACCCACATCGTCGAGGACGTCGAAGCGATGGCCCACGCCTGCGCGAAGCCGGGCAAGAAGATCCGCCAGGCCGGCGTCAAGGCGTACACCGACCTGGCGGGGATCACCGCGATCCACCCCCGGGCGACGTTCGGCCCCGAAGGGACCGACGTCACCATGCGCCAACTGCTGCGCCGTACGGTCGAAAGGACCGGCCACTGCATCGGCGTCAGCATCGACGCGCAGGGGCAGTACCACAGCACTCCATAGGCGGCCGGGTCCGAGAACCTCTTTGTAGGGTGACCCGGTGAGCGATCGGCCCGCCATCCTCGACGGCACCTCCGTCCGGGCCGGGAAGTCCTGGCCGGGTTGGCCACAGTGGGACGAGAGCGAGCGCGCTCGGCTTGACGAAGTGCTGACCTCGGGTGCCTGGTCGAACTCGCGCGGCGAGCAGGCGCGGCTATGGGCGGGCGAATTCGCCGCCCTGCAGGGTGCCCACCACGGGCTCCCGCTGACCAACGGCACCCACACCTTGGAGGCGGCGCTGATCGCCTGCGGGATCGGCGAGGGCGACGAGGTGATCGTGCCGGCGCTGACCTTCATCGCGACCGCGACGGCGGTGCTGGCGGTCGACGCGACGCCGGTCCTGGTCGACGTCGAGGCCGACTCGCTCTGCATCGACGTCGGCGCCGCCGCGGCAGCGATCGGCGAGCGCACCCGCGCGGTCATCGCCGTCCACCTCGGCGGGCGCCCCTGCGACATGGACGCCCTCGTCGACCTCTGCCAGAAGCACGACCTCGTCCTGATCGAGGACTGTGCCCACGCCCACGGCAGCCGCTGGCGCGGTCGCGGGGTCGGCACTTTCGGAAGCTTCGGCAGCTTCTCCTTCGAGGCGAGCAAGCTGATCCCCGCGGGCGAGGGTGGCGCCCTGATCACCAGCGACGAGGCGCTGCGTGACCGGGCCTGGGAATACGCCGACTGCGGCCGGGTCCCCGGTGGGCACGGGTACCACCACGCGAGCGCCGGCTCGAACCTGCGCATGACCGAGTGGCAGGGGGCGCTGCTGAGGGCGCAGATGCAGCGCTTCCCGCAACAGCACCGTCGGCGCGAAGAGCGCGCCAAGCTGCTCGGCGAGGCGCTGGAGCAGATCCCCGGCCTACGCCCACAGAGCGACGACCCTCGCATCGACAGCCGCGCTCACTACGTCTACATCGTCCACTACGACCCCGCCGAGTTCGCCGGCATGCCGGTTGCCGGCTTCGAACGGGCACTTGCCGCGGAGGGCGTCGAACTCGGCGCCTGTTACCCGAGCCTCAACACCGTCGAGTTCTTCCGCGAGGGCCGCTTCTCCCCCCGCCATCGCTCGACCGCCCCGGCGATCGACTACGCCGCACAGCGGCTACCCCATGCCGAAGCGGCGATCACCGGCACGGTCTGGCTCTATCACCCGATGCTGCTGGCCGAACCTGAGGACGTGCTCGACATCGCCAGGGCGATGGAGCGGATACAGGCGCACGCAGGCGCGGTCGCCAAGCGGGTCAAGCGGGTCGACAGGGCCAGGGCCGGCAGGCGGCTCGCCGGGCGGCTGCGCCACCGGCTCGCCCGCAGGCCCTAGCCCGTCGACCACACACCGAACTAGCCGGTCACCCCGTGGACCGCGGGGTAGTAACCGTTCGCATGACCGGTGACCTTCGGGTGGTAGCTTTCGTTCGTCGGGTTGGAGAGGCCGTTGATCCACTCCGTCGACGAGCCGCTGCCGCCGTCACACACCGCGTGCCCGATGAACGCAGGGATCACGTCGCGGAAGACGAAGTTCGATCCGGCCCGCGTCGCCGCCGCGCTGATCGTGTTCTTCAGCAGTTCGGCCGTTTCGTTCAGCCGTGACTCCTCGCTCGAGCTGAAGAAGGTGAAGGCGTTGCAGTCTTCACCGTTGAACAGCTTCGGGTAGTCGAGCACGATCACTTTCGCGCTCGGCGCATTCGTCTTGATCGCGTTGTTGACCGAGTCGAGCCGACCCGGCAGCTGGTTTTTGATGATGCCCTGCGCTTCGTTGATCGCCCCATTGCAGTCCGACGCCCACGACGGCAGCGCGCATTCGGTGATCACGTGCGAGAACCCGGCGTCGTTGCCGCCGATCGTGTGCGTCACCCAGTTGGTGTTCGAGGTGACGCTCGAAACCTGCGAGCTCAGCAGCGTCGAGGTCGTCGCCCCCGAACACGCCGCGTCGACGAATTCCCAACTCGGGTGCGCTTCGTGCAGCAGGTACGGATACGCGTACACCGACCGCTGGCACGTCGGTTCATAGAACGTCCGCGTCCCCGTCCCCGACGAGTACGAATCCCCCAGCGCCACATACTTCGTCGCCATCGCCCGCGCGACAAACGCCAGACAGCAAACAACCACGGCAAGAACCGCCGCAATACGAGTGAACTTCATCTGCCTCTCCTCCCAAGAGTCGGCCAGGCCCTTTCCCGGCCAGTCGCGAGGAAGCTACCTCTCCTCTCGACTTCTGTCGAGTAATCAGGACAAACCGAGGAACAAGGCAGCGTCGCGGACGACGATGTCGTCGATCCGCAGCTCGTGGACCTCGGTCAGACCGATCACCCCGGCGGCGCGATCGAAGAGCGTCCAGTTGATCCAGCTGGACTCGAGCGTCGACCACCAACGCAGGCCGACAGCATCGCCATGGGCCCGGTAAAGCTCCGTCGCGATCTCCTGGGTGACCGTCCGGGTGCGAGTAGCGACCCGCGAAGGCCGCAACCCCGCGGCGGTCAGGACCGCGGGATCGTCCAGGTCGACGACGATCGCGTCGTCCGGCAGCGCCAGCTCGGCGAGAGCCAACGGCCGCCCCAGGTGCGTGAGCATCGACGCACTGAGGGCGCCGGTCCCGCGAAAGGCGGCGAGTGGCTCGGCCACCGCGGAGACCGCGCCCTCGGCGGCGTAGAGGCAGCCGTACAGATCGGGGTTGTCGTGGCGCCCGTAGCCCTGTGCCTCACGCGGGAACCAGAGCGGGCCACCCGACTCCCCCGCGCCGGCCCTCCTATCGAACGGAAGGGTCCGCCACAGCTTCACGCATATCCGCCGGCGCGCTCGTCGGCGATCGCCCCCAATAGCTCCTGGGTCCGACCCGCTCGAACGAGGTCGATCGGCCGTCGATCACCAAGCCGCGGGTTCATCCCCAACAGCCACCGCTCCGCCGCGTCGGCCGGGTACAGCCGCAGCAAGCTCGACAGCACCAGCTCGAGCAGGTCGACCCGCTCCGCATTCACCAGATCGATCCCGCCGCCCTTCCGCCACCGCGTCACCTGCGCCGGGCTGACCCCGAGCAGCTCCGCAACCCGCCGCTGCGAGCCCAGATCCTCGCTAAGCGCCCCGATCTTGGTTGCGGTGGCAACTGGCATATCGTCATCCTAGCGCAACACTTTTCGTTGCGCCGTGATGACCAGCTGGCAAGCGTGAGCATCTGCGGCAGTGGGGGCTGCTTCCCGTCGCCCAATCGCTCCCTAAAGGGACGCTTGCAAGGCGTCCAGTCGCTGTTGATCGGTGCACCCCTCGATGAAGGTCCAACCTCGAGGCAGCCCTAAGCCTTCCTCGATGTCCTCAACAGTCAACCCCTCTCTTTTCAGCGTCTCTGCATCCATGAAGTAGTCGGGACGCATGTGAGGAAAAGCCTCAGGGACTTCGTCCACAAGACAGGAGATCTCACCATGAGTGTGCTCGCATGCACTCAGAACGTCGACGCTCACCGACTCCGGCTGATCGAGGTGCAGGGAGAAGAAATGCTCGATAACAGGCTTGCCGTTGCCGTCCTGGCCCATCCACCCTGAGTTAACCCTCGTCTCGCCAACATGGATCGCCTCCCCCCGGCGCTCGAGCACATAGCTCGTGATGGGATCACCCTCGACCAGCCTCTGTCGTCGGGGCTGATACCACGCATCAAAGTCGGGGTCGATTCTCTTGCGAGCAGCCTCCATCGCGTAAAGAACGCTCATTGCGGCCGACGCAAACGCCGAGAAGTTCCAGCGGAACACGACGAGGTTGTCTGCAGACTCGGCGAGACGGCCCAGGAAGAAGCCCATCTCCTCGCGCTTTTCCTCCACAAGCGCGAAAGACGCGCTGCTTCTGTTCCGCCCCATCAGGAGAACGATCCTAACTTCGGAGATCCCCCAAAAAGCGCAATACCGCTACGGGGATTCGAACCCCGGTTTCCGGACTGAGAATCCGGCGTCCTAGTCCCCTAGACGATAGCGGCGAGGGATGAGCAGTTTAGCGGGGACGGCGGGGGACGGACGTGGCGTTGATCACGCACCGGGGCGGCGCGCACAGGCGGCCCGGATCGGTAGATTTGCGGGACTTGCGGCTGTGGCGGAACTGGTAGACGCGCACGGTTCAGGTCCGTGTGGGCTCACGCCCGTGAAGGTTCGACTCCTTTCAGCCGCACTTCGGCGCCCGCCCGGGCGCCGAAGGGACGGGCCGGAGCAGGGGTCCGCTGGCCGGAACGTCAGGCCGAGCGGGAGGGCACGCCTGACTCGATTTCCCTCCCACATTCCAGAATCCCCAGCCCTCGGCAAAATCCGTGCGAGCTCGCGCCGCCGAGGGGCAGCTTCGACTTGATGCTTGGCGTTGTCGAGCGCTCTGTAGGCACCGGCCTGGAACGCCCGCGCCTCCGCGAGCTCCCATTCCGCCTGCTGCGCATAGATCGTGAGGTAGCGACGAAAGTCGCGGCGTACTTCGCCGGCGGCGCCAGCGCCGCCAGTTCTGAGATCTCATCGATGCTCGACTGATAGACCGACCCTTCGAGCCACCGGCCCATTTCGAGGATCACCGGCCTCACCTGACTTATCGTCGGGCTGGCGCCGCTGAGGGCGCCGAGTTCCTTTTCGAGCCGCCTGCCTTTGGTGGCCGGCACCTTCCCCCGGACGCGGGTCGCATGGCAGATGGCCGTCACCTGACGCCGAAACGCCGGGACCGAAAGCGGCGCCGCACCGGCCGGCGGGCGCAGCGGGCCGAGGCTGGTGCCGTCCATCATCCCCAGTTCGGCGCGCAGGACCGGCGTGTAGTCGAGCACCAGGTGCCCCGACGGCAGCGGGATGTTCGGATGGGCGACGAAGTCGAAGAAGTCGATGCTCAGGTGCAGTTCCAGGGTCTGCCGGAGATCCGGCTCGCGACCTGCTTGTAGAAACGGGCCAGGCTTGCGTCGCCCTTCGCCGCGAACTCCTTGGCTGCCCGCGACAAGTCGATCGTCCCCTTGTACTCGGTCGTGTTTTCGCCGCGAACCATCTCTTCGCCGACCCGTTCGACTTCGCCGCCGACCGCCCGCAGCATCTCGAGCGAACCCTTGGCGCCGCCGCCCGCGCTGAGCGCGGTGGTCGGATCTTGGCCGAGCAGCGGTTCCATCCCCAGCCATTCCTTGCCGGGCGGAAGCTCTTCGGACAGGATCCGCGAGCTGACGAACGCCGTCGTTTCATCGGAGATCGTCACCACCTTGACCGGCGAACCATCGGCCCCCGGCACGCTCTGCTCGATCCGGGCGCGGCCGCTGCGACGGTCGAAGACGCCGGCGCCCGTCGCGGTCACGGTCTTCGATTCGCCGACGAGGCCGTAGGTGATTTCGGTCTCGACGCTCCCACCGGGCTCCGAGCTGGTTTGCTCCGCCGCTTCCGCGACCGACTCGGATCCAGCCCATCGCTTCCCCCTTGCGTGGCGAAGTAGACGGCCACGCCGATCAACACCAGCGCGAACAGCCCGCCGAGCCAGAAGCGGCGTTTCACCTGGGGCATGCGTGGTTGATGCGTCGGCACCCGACCATTATCAGGACCGCGCGGCGACGCTTGAGCAATCAGGCGGGCCGGGGGTGTTCGGCGGTCGCGGTGCCGCCGGCGGGGCGGCGCTCGCGGGTGGTGCGCGGGGTGACGGCGGCGGCGCGGGCACCGCGCTCGGCACGGCCCGCGTTGGTGTGGATCGCGTTGGCGAAGGTCGGCCAGAGGTCGCGGGGGAGGTCGTGGCCCATGCCGTCGATCATCATCAGGCGGGCGCCGGGGATCGCCTTCGCGGTCGCCTTGCCGCCGGACGGTTTGACCAGCGGGTCGCGGGTGCCGTGGATGACGGCGGTCGGGACCTGGACCTGATGCAGGGCCTTGGTGCGGTCGCCGGAGGCGATGATCGCGTGCAGCTGGCGCATCACGCCCGCCGCGGAATGGCCGCGGTCGTAGGAGCGGGCCGCCATCTCGCGCACCATGTCTTCTTCGAAGGGGAAGCCGGGCGAGCCGATGATCTTGAAGGTCTTGACCGCGCGGGAGATGACCTGGTTGCGCGTCTTCGGCGGGTTGCCGAG
This sequence comes from Solirubrobacterales bacterium, assembly GCA_035281725.1. Taxonomy (GTDB): domain Bacteria; phylum Actinomycetota; class Thermoleophilia; order Solirubrobacterales; family 70-9; genus VAYN01. The sequence goes on along the minus strand of DATEDJ010000128.1, from coordinate 2,836 downwards.
GAGGAGGCCATAGGTTTTGAGGCTCGGCTGGCCGCTGCGGCGGTTGCCGGTCGTCGACATGATCGAGACCATCGAGCGGAGGCGCTGCGGATGGTCGATCGCCATCTGCTGCACGATCATCCCGCCCATCGACGCACCCACCACGTGGGCGGAGTCGATCTCGAGGAAGTCGAGCAGGCCGATCGGGTCCTTGGCCATGTCGCGCAGCAGATACGGCGCGGTCGCGCGGCGCCCGGTCAGCAGGTCGAGCCTGCTCGGCACCCCGGCGCGGACGAGCTTGGTCGAGCGGCCGATGTCCCGGTTGTCAAAGCGGATGACGCGGAAGCCGCGCTCGGCGAGCAGGCGGCAGAGCCCGTCCTGCCAGGCGATCATCTGGGTCGCCAGTCCCATCACCATCACCAGTGGCTCGCCGTCAGGCGCGCCCATCTCCTGGTAACAGAGTTCGATGCCGTTGGCGGGTGCCATCTGTTCGTCGCCGAACGAGTACATCCGGGGATCTTATCGAGGCCTGGCCGGCCGGCCAAGAGGCTCGTCCGGTAGAAGGTCACACATGAAGACGGCGATCGTCTCCGACCTCCACCTTGGCGTCATCAGTGGCGGCGACGTGCTCCGCGACCCCGAGATCCGCGCCGTACTCGCCGCCGAGCTGCATGGCGCCGACCGCCTGGTGCTGCTCGGCGACGCGATCGAGCTGCGCGAGCGCCCGGTCGGCGCCGCCCTCGAGCAGGCCCGCCCGGTACTCGAAGCACTCGGCGCCGCGGTCGGCGACATCGAGGTCGTGCTCGTCCCCGGCAACCACGACGCCCGCCTCGCCGAGCCGCTGCTCGACCGCCTCTCGATCGAGGACGCGCGGCTGCCGCTCGAGGCGAGCGCCGACCCGGCCCCCGGCCCGACCGCCGCGATCGCCACCGCCCTCGCCCCCGCCCGTCTGCGGATCGCCTACCCGGGGATCTGGCTGCGCGACGACGTCTACGCCACCCACGGTCACTACCTGGACCTGCACCTGCGCCTGCCGCGGGTCGAGTGCGTCGCCGCGGCCGCGGTCCGCCGGATCTCCGGCCGCCTCCCCGACCCGGCGACCCCGCGCGACTACGAGCGGATCCTCCGCCCCATATATGGACTCGCCTTCGGCGCCGCCCAGTCACTGCCGCGCCGCCCGCGCAGGCATGACCTCGGCCCCTCCGAAGCGGCCTGGGAGCTGCTCGCCGGGGATCGGCCCGGGCGCACCCGCGGCCGCCGGATCAAAGTGCGAGCCGCTCGCGCCGCCTTCCCGGCCGTGGTCGCCGGTGTCAACCGCCTGCTGCGCGCCGAATTCGACAGCGACATCAGCGGCGCAGCGATCTTCCGCGGCGGAGTCGAGGCGGGCATCGAGATGGCGCGTCGGCTCGGCGTCGACGACGTGCACGTGATCACCGGCCACACCCACCGCGGCGGGCCCCGCCCCGAGGAAGCCTCCTGGCGGCTGCCCGGCGGCGGCGAGCTCCACAACACCGGCAACTGGGTCTTCTCGACCCCCCTCCACCGCCCCGGCACGCCGCCGAACGCCTACTGGCCCGGGACCGTCACCTGGGTCGAGGACTCCGGGCCGCCGCGCCGGGTGGAGCTACTCCAGGACCGCGAGCACCACCACATGGTCGAGCTCGCCGCCCGGGCGCGGGGGCTGGAGACCGGGCCGACCCGATCGACCCCGATGCCTCGCTAAGCGCGCAGCCATTCGGCGATGATCGCGCCGATCTCCGCGCCCGCGTCCTCCTGGAGGAAGTGCGAGGCGTCGGCGATCGGGCGGGGCGCCGGGAAGTTCAGCTGGGTCGCGACCCGTTCGCCGACCGAGAACGGCAGCACCGGATCGTCCTCGGCCCACAGGACCAGGGTCGCCCGCTTGTCCTCGCGCAGCGCGTCGGCGACCCGTTTGCCCTCGGCGGCGCCAGGCGCGTCGGGCTCGGTCGGCAGGATCAGCGGGAACGCCCGCGCGCCCGCCTTCGCCGCCGCGTCGATATAAGGGGCCTCGTAGGCGGCGATCACCTCATCCCCGGGGTCGTGCTTGCAGCCGCCCCGCACCAGCATCCCGATCGGGACCTCCTCGGCGTTGCGGACGAAGTCGCGGAAGGCGAGCCAGGCGTCGCTCATCTTCTGGTGGCCGGTGAACGGGCCGGTCTCCATGATCACCAGCCGCTCGAACCACTCCGGGTGCTCGACCGCCAGCCGCAGCCCGATCGGCCCGCCCCAGTCGTGGACCACGGCGGTCGCGCCGCTGAGCTCGAGCCGCCCGAGCAGCTCCGCCATCAGCTCGATGTGGCGGTCGTAGGTGTAGAAGCCGACGTCGGTCGGCTTGTCGGAGCGGCCGAAGCCCGCGTAGTCGGGGGCGATGCAGCGGAAGCCGGCGTCGCGGACCGGCGGGATCACCTTGCGCCAGAGGAACGACCAGGTCGGCTCGCCGTGGAAGAAGACGACGGGCGGGCCCTCGCCCTCGTCGAGGTAGGCGAGCCGCAGCCCCTCGACCTCCCCGTAGCGCGACTCGAAGGGGAAATCGGGCAGCCCGACGGTGCGCTCGTCCGGCGTCCGTGAGACCCCCGCCTCCATGCGCCCGACCTTAACCGGTGCAAGGCCCGCTGGCTAGCGCCTCGGGGCGAGGCTGGGGTCGGCGAGGGCTCGGGTCGGGGCGGCCGGGACGGCGCGATTCGGGGCCCGGTCGATCGGGGACCGACGTCCTGGGCGTCTCGTGGCGACCCGGGCAGGCTGTGGCCGCCACGAGACGCCCAGGACGTGAGGCTTCCGGCGGGAAGTGCGCAGGCTCCGTGCGCTTGCGGGGGGAGACGTCACAGGTCCACGCCGCCGA
>DATEDJ010000127.1:0-3933 GCA_035281725.1 Solirubrobacterales bacterium | reverse complement strand
TCGAGCGGCACCAGCAGCGCCCGCAGGGCCGCCGCCGCGAGGACGCAAGCGAAGAGGACCAGGGCCACGTGGCGTCCCGACCCGACGGTGAGGTCGGGGTAGCCGGCGCTGACCGCCGAGGTCGGGGTGGCGACCAGGATCAGGATCGCGGTCGGCGGCCCGGTGGCGAGCACCGCCGCGAGCGCGCCGCGCGGCCGCCCGAGCAGCAGGTAGAGCACCAAGGCGACCGCGGCCGACCAGATCGCCCCGCGCGAGAGCGTGTAGAGCAGGGTCAGGGCGACCAGCGGCACCGCCGCGGCGCCGAGCACGCGGGCGGGCCGCGGGTTGCGAAGGGCGGCGGCGAAGTGGAAGCAGAGGACCAGACCGACGGTGGCGAGGATGCCGAGCGCGTTCCAGTAGGTGAGCGGGTAGCCGAGCCGCTCTTCGCCGTCGAGGCTCGGGTCGTGGATCACGTGCGGCAGCAGCCGGGCGGTCAGGGCGGCGATGCAGACAATGACGATCGCGCCCGCGATCCCGTAGGCCATCGTCCGGGTGCGGCTCGGGTTGAAGGGGAAGGAGCCGAAGCAGAGGAGCGCCAGCCCGTAGAGCACGGCCTCCGAGAACCCCGGCAGCGCCCGGGCGAAGGACCCCGACCAGGTGGCGGAGAGGAGCGTCCAGCCCGCCAGCGTCGCCATCGCCACCACGGCGATGACGAGAAAGCGGTTGGCCCCGACCAGCGGCTTGCGGGCGAGGGTGAAGCGGACCGCGGTGAGCAGGGCCATCTCGGCGGCGGCGAGGCCGGTGGCGCCGGCAAAGTAACCGCCGCTGCGGAAGGCCAGGGCCAGCGTCATCGCGCCCGGCACCAGCATCGCCAGCGTCCCCGGGACCCCGGCGTCGAGCCGCGGGCGTCGCCGACGTCGGGTTCCGTGGTCGTCCATCGCCACCCCAACGGGTGCAGAGGGGTGATTTCGTGCGCGGCGCAAGGATTTCAGTTCCGCGCACGTTCGGGGGGCGCATGATCTCGACCTCGGCCCCCCACGATCTCGCCTGAACCGGTGGACGTCTGCGTCGTCCTCTATCGCTGCGGCGCCGAGCGGGTCGAAGCCGGGCTGCGCCCCGGCGACCGGCTGGTGACGGTCGACAACACCCACCGCAACCGCGGCTTCGCGGTCGGCAGCAACCTGGCGGCGTCGTGGGGGAGGGATCCGCTGGTCTGCTTCGTCAACCCTGACGGGATCCTCACCGCGCGCTGCCTCGACGGCCTCGAAGCGGCCTTCACGGACCCCGAGGTGGTGGCCGCCGGGCCGAGCCTCGGCGATGTCGACATCGCGCTTCGCCCCGACCGCTCGCCGGCATTCCTCAGCGGGTGCTGCCTCGCCGTCCGCCGCGCGGCCTTCGAGCGGGTGGGCGGTTTCGACGAGCGCTTCTTCATGTACGGGGAGGACGTCGACCTCTCCTGGAAGCTGCGCCGCCTCGGCCGCCTCGTCCGGGTCGACGAGGTGCTCTACCCGCACGGCCGCAGCGCCACGGGCCGGCGCTTCGTCTCCCTGCATCGGAACTTCCGCCACCACCTGGTGGTGATGCGGCGGCACTGCGGGTCGGCGGGGATCGAGCAGATGCTCCGCGACGCCTCCTTCAGCCTGCGCCGCCGCCACCTGCGCCACGGGATCGCCCGCCTCACCGGCACCGTCGATTACCTCGTCCGCGCCCGCCGTTGGGCGTAGAGGGGGCGCAAGTGGGCCCGATCGTCGTCTTCACCCACATCCCGAAGACCTCGGGGACCTCGTTCCGCAAATCGCTGGTCGAGCCGAACGTCCCGGCCGAGCTGATCTACTCCTACCCAGGGGCGCGCCGCTTCCTCCTTGAACGCGGCCGCGGGCGGGCCTTCATCTGGGGCCACGTCCCCTACGGGGTGCACGTGGCGCTGCGGCGGGAGGTCCGCTACGTGACCTTCCTCCGCGATCCGATCGACCGCGCCGTGTCCTTCTACCACTTCGTCAAGGACTCCGATCCGCGCGAGTACGTCCACCCGGCGCGGGCCGACGCGGAGGCCTACTCGCTCACCGACTTCTTCCGCCTGCGCCGCTACCAGAACTGGCAGGCGCGGTTCATCGCCGGGCTCCCGTACCACTACGTCTATCCCCGGGTCGGCAGCGACACGTTCGATGCCGAGGTCGGCCGGCGGGCGCTCGCCCACCTGCGTGACGATTACGTCTTCGGCCTGCAGGAGCGCTTCGAGGACTCGCTGCAGCTGCTCCAGTGGCGGCTCGGCTGGAGCCGGCGGACGACGGTCGACCGCCACAAGCAGACCGCGACCAGGCCGGGGCTGGCGAGCCTCGATCCCGACACCGTCGCCGCCCTGACCGCGGCGAATCACCTCGACTGCGAGCTCTACCGCTTCGCCCAGGCCAACTTCGAAGGGCAGCTCGATGCGGGCCCGTAGCCTGCTCCACCCGCACCCCGCCTACGTCTGGCGGCCGAGCCAGATCGGGCGCCGGCTCGCGGTCGGCGCGCCGGGCGGGCGCCGCACCGTGGTCCTGCCCTGGGGGGCGGAGATCGAGGTCGACACCGCCGAGTCGGTCGGCAGCGGCATCGCCCGCCTCGGCGTCCACGAGGCCGCCGTCACCGAGGTGATGTGGAGGCTCGCCGATCCGACCGACCTCGCCCTCGACGTCGGCGCCAACATCGGCTACTTCACCTCGCTGCTGTCGAGCCGCGTCGCCCGGGTCGTCGCCCTGGAGGCGCATCCGCTGCTGGCCGAGCGGCTGAGCGCGCACGCGGCGCGGTGGCCGGGGACGATCGAGGTGCTGCCGGTCGCCGCCTCGGCGCGCGCGGGGGTGGCGCGGCTGGGCGAGCCCGAGGGCTTCGCCCGCAACGCGGGCACGGCCTCGATCGGCCTCGCCACCGCGCGCAGCTTCGAGGTCGAGACGGTGGCGCTCGACGAAGTCGTCGGCAGCGCTCCGGTCGGCATCTGCAAGCTCGACGTCGAGGGGCACGAGCCGCTGGTCCTCGACGGCTTCCGCGACGCCCTCGCCGAGGGGCGCGTCCGCGACCTCTTCTTCGAGGAGCACCTGCCGCTCCCGACCCCGGTCTCGACCCGGCTGACCGACCATGGGTACCGGGTCTTCTCCCTCCGCGCGCGCCTCGACCGGGTCAGCCTCGGCGCGCCGGATGCCGCTTCCGGGGACGACGCGCCGACCTACCTGGCGACGCTGGCGCCGGAGCGCGCCCGGCAGCGGCTGCGCGGCCTCGGCTGGCGCTCGCTGCGGGGGAGGCGGTGAGCGCGGCTGCCCCGGACTCGATCAGGGTGGCGGCGCTCTGCCTCCTGGTCGACCGGGTCAGCGCCGAGGTGATCACCGCGCTACATGCCGCGGGCGTGCCGTCGCTGCTGATGAAGGGCCCGGCGATCTCGACCTGGATCTACGTTGGCGAGCCGCGCCACTACGCCGACACGGATCTGCTCCTGCGCGGTGCCGACTGGGAGCGGGCCGTGGCGGTCCTCGAGCGGCTCGGCTTCGCCGACGACCTGACCTCGCTGGACCGGCCGCGCAGCGGCTCGCTCGACAGCCACCCCTACGTTCGCGAGGCCGACGGCGCCGCGGTCGACCTCCACACGACTCTGTTCGGGATCGACGCCGCGCCGGCGGAGGTCTGGGCCGCCTTCGCCGCCGAGCGGGTGCCGCTGGAGGTCGGCGGAGCCCGGGTCGCCGCGCCCTCCTACCGCGCCCGCGCCCTCCACATCGCCATGCACGCCGTCCAGCACGGCGGCGACGCGCACCGCAAGCCGATGCGCGACCTTGAGCTGGCCCTCGAGCGGCTGCCGGAGCCGGTCTGGGCGGAGGCGCTCGAGCTGGCGCGCACGCTGCGGGCGGAGCCCGCCTTCGTCGCCGGCCTGCGCCTCACCGAGCGTGGCCGGCGGCTGGCCGCGGCGATCGGCGCGACGCCGGACACGCG
>DATEDJ010000126.1:0-30541 GCA_035281725.1 Solirubrobacterales bacterium | reverse complement strand
AAGCCTTGCTGTTGCCATGGCCACACCCAGGCTTGCAGCGCGTCGACGGTGCGGCAGTCGTGGTCGCCATGGCGACCACGACTGCCGGATCGCGGGCCGGCACCCACGGAATCGTGTAGTTGCGCACGCCTCGGTGACGATCCTCCCGTCCCCGTGACGCCTCCCCGGCGTCTCATGCACATCCCCCGCACCCTCGGCCCTCTCGGCGGCGGCCTCAGCCCGCCCGGGTCGCCGCCGAGAGGGCCGCGTCCCTCGGCGTCCCTTACCGGCCTCCGTCGGCCGCCTGCCCGCCGCGTCCCTCGCCCGTCCGCCCCTGCAGCGCAATCAACCCTCTACACCCCGAGCGGCACCGCGACCACGGCGAGCACGAAGCCGACCCCGAGCAGCGCGCCCAGCCGACGCGCGCGTCGGCGCGGTTTCAGGGTCAGCTTCTCGGCCAGGCCGAGGACGGCGAGGGCCGCGCACCAAGCGATCCGCGCCGAAGGCGCCACCGCCATCACCAGCATCAGCGGCCAGCAGGAGGCGACGCAGGCGCTGCCGTGGAGGACGCCGAAGCGGGTGGCGCCGAAGCTCGCCCGCCAGCCGGTCGGGGGCAGCGGCGTGGCCTTGTGGCAGCGCCGCAACGCCCACTGCTTCGCCGGCGACAGCTCCCAGACCGTCGCCACCCCTAGCGCCGCGGCGACCAGCACCACCGCCCGGTCGACCGGCAGGAGCGCCAGCCCCAGTAGGACGACGGCGCCGAAGGCGACCCACAGCACCAGGTAGCCGGCCAGGAACTCCGACACCGCCCGCCCGCGCCGTCGCCGCAGGCTGTTGAGGGCGACGTGGGAGGTGGCGGGCAGCGCCGCCGGCAACATCATCGCCAGCGCCATCAGCGACCACATCGGCATTCCCGCGAGCGCCGCGGAGACCGGCCCGCCGCCCCCAGCCGCGCCGCCCATGCTCATCCCGCCTGACAGGTCGCAGATCCAGAGCGGGCCGACCGCCGCGCCCGGCGCGCCGCTGCTCGCCATCGCCATCGGCACCAGGCCCGCGGCGAGTGCCGCCCAGGCCGCGACGATCAGCCCCGCCACGGCGACGACCGCGGCGGGGGGTCGATCGGCCAACCCCATCCACCGCGGCCACCGCGCCAAGCGGGCACGCCAGGACATCGTCTGCTCAAGCGTCGTAGACGACGCTGATCCGGCCGATCGTGATCGGCACTTCCGGGTGCGCGGGACTGGGGACCAGTTCCTGCAGCTCGGGCGTCGGCGCCTGCAGCGTCAGCGGCCTGAGCGACACCCGCAGACCCGCGCCGGCCCATTCGCCGCGCGCTGCCAATTCATGGGCGATCCCGCTGATGTCGACGGCGAATCGGAACGCGTGCGGGTGTTCGTCGCCTCCAGGTTCGCCGGTGCGCTCGATGCCGAAGAACGAGAGGTTGTCGACCAGGTGTGCGTCGAGTTCGTCCGGCGTCGCCTCCGGCGGCAGGGCGACATAGAGCCCGTAGGCCGTCCCGGGATCTTCCGCGCCTTCGATGTTCTCGGCGTTGAGGTAGACGCGCTGGCCGGGGGCGAGCTCTCCCGCCGCTTCGGCGTCGATCGGGATTTCGACATCCACCTGTTCGCCGACCAGGGTGATCGGTTGGGCGGTCGCTCCGATCAACTGCGGACTGGTCACGCCTTCACCTCCCGGGAACACCGCCGCGACGGCCGTGGACGGTTCGAACTGCGGGATCGGGGGTGGCGCTTCGGGGCCGTATTCGTATTCCAGCGCATTTGTATCGGCTGCCTCTTCGCAGGTCATCGACACGACTTCCCCCGCGGTGTCGAAGAAATCGAATCCCTGGTTGCCCCATGCTTCTTCCGTCGGATCTTCGTGCCCTTCGGTTTCCCTCCAGACGTGCCAGAGACGGTCGATGTTGGCGTGATGGAGCCAGAAGATCGGGTCCTGGGCGGCAGTGTTCGGGTTACGCATCCAGCCCCCGACCGTGGTGTGGATGATGTTGTGAGGGGTCCGCTCGAGCCGGCCCGCGACGCCCGCGAACCCGGTCGGAATGCTCGCCCCACCGCCGAATTCGGCAGCGCCGACGAACGTCGGCCGGGCCAGCGCCAGGGCCGCGGTGATCGCCGTGGCCGGGAATTCCAGCCCGCCGTTGATCCCTTCGCCCCGCTGTTCGACAAAGAGGGAGTTCGGTTCGCCGTTCACTTCCGGTTCGCGAAAGGCGGGCGGTAGCGTCGCGAATTCGCCCCCGAGGCCGTAGTTCCAGTACGGAAGCGCCCATTCTTCGGCGGGGCCTTCGGCTTCTTCAATCGCCGCCCGGAGGATTTCCTCCATCCGTAGGACGTACATCCGATGCCAAGGGAGGAAGTACCAGCTCTGGTGCTGGCACTGGTCCCAGAGCGGTTTGGCCGGGCCGGCGACGTTGCCGTGGATCGCGGCCTGGTAGTCCCAACCGGTGACGTCTTCGGGTTCGCGTGATTTGAGGACGCCGACCGCGTAGCGGTACCAGGTGATGATCGGGTCTTCTTCCCCGAGGGTCCAGATGTCCTGGCGGACGAAAGTCATACCCACCTCTTCCGGTATCCCGGCGCGTCTCCCGTGCGCGGCCGGTGTGCAATGGGTACGACCGTAACTACGAACCGCCGTACAGGCAATGAATCTTCACTAATTGGAAACGCCTGCGACGTCCTCGCCTGCCCGTGAGGCGACGGGGAGCGAGTAGTAGACGGCGCAGCCGGCGCAGATCGCCAGGGTGATGTACGGGGTGACGAAGGCGAGCAGCGTCGCCACCAGGTAGGGGATCTGACCGAGCGCCGCGTAGTGGAGGGTTCGGCGGGCCGCCGCATCACCCAGCGGCTTCTTCAGCAGCTGTGGGCGGTGGAGCAGGATCTGGCGGTTGGCGCCGACGAAGACCCCTCCCATCAGCAGGAACGACCCGGCGTAGATGGCCGCCGCGAGCCCCTCGCCGCTCGACTCCTTCAGGTAGGCCGCCATCAGCGCGGTGGTGAAAGGGAGGATGCCGACGGTCATCAGCAGCGCCAGGTTCCAGATCAGGATCGAGTGGTCGACGGCGCGCAGCCGGCCGAAGGCGGCGTGGTGGTTGATCCAGATGATCCCGATCGTCATGAAGGAGACGACGTAGGCGGCGTAGCTGGGCCAGTTGGCCAGCAGCTCACGCCCCAGGTGTCCCTCCTCGGGCTTGGGCACGTGCAGATCGAGCACCAGCAGCGTGATCGCGATCGCGAAGACGCCGTCGGAGAAGGCCTCGAGGCGATTTGGGGTCACCCCGGGGTGTTCGGCGAGGCTCGCTTTGGTCCTGCGCCAGGCGCGGGCTCCCTATCCTGTGGGCATGGCTTCCCCGGAGGCGAAGAACCTCGAGGCGATCTCGAAGGCGATCGACCAGCACAACGCCAACTGCCCCTTCCCGGCGGCGGAGGTGAGGATGAACCCGTTCGAGGTCGAGCGCCTCGGTTGGGACCACATCCGCGGGCTCCCGGTCATCCCCGACGCGGAGATCGGCACCGGCCGCTTCCGCATCGTCTGCTCCCGCGACCTCGAGGACGACGGCCTCGAGATCACCGAGGCGATCGGTCAGGAGCTGGAGACCACGGTTCCGGTCCCGAACAACTAGACCTGGTTCCAGAAGTCGAGGCCCAGGTTGCTCAGCCAGTTCTGGGCTTCGATGTTCAGCTGTTTGAATTCGCCGGTCACGATCAGGATCCCCATCACGATCAGGATCAGCCCGCCGACGGCGACGATCGCCTGGTAGTGGCGCTTGATCACCGAGAAGGCGGTGGTCATGCGGGAGAAGGCAAGGGCCGTCGCCAGGAAGGGGATCGCCAGGCCGGCCGAGTAGACCGCCAGCAGGAAGGCGCCGCGCCCGGCCGAGTTGGAGGCCGCGGCGGCGGAGAGGATCGCGCCCAGGGTCGGGCCGATGCACGGCGTCCAGGCGATCGCGAACGCCGCCCCGGCGACGATCGGCCCACCTTTGCCCGCCCGTGCGAGCAGCGCGTCGACGTGCCACTCCTGGTTCAGCCGGGTGATGAAGAGTGAGCCGACGAAGAGGACGCCCATCGCGATGATCAGCCAGCCCGAGATCTGGGTCAGCAGCGGCTTGTTGGAGGAGAGGAAGGAGCCGAGCCCGGTCGCGGTCAGCCCGAGCAGGATGAAGATCGCGGAGAAGCTGGCGACGAAGATCAGGCTCGGCCCGACCACGCGGCGCCAGTCGGCGTCCTCGAGCTCGTTCGCCGAGACCCCGGTGACCGCCGAGAGATAGCCGGGGACCAGCGGCAGCACGCAGGGGGAGAGGAAGGAGACGATGCCCGCCGCGAGCGCGGCGAGGATTCCCACCCCGGCGGCGGGGTCGCCGGTGATGTCGGCAAGGATCACGACCCCCCAGGATACTTCTCAGCGATGCCCGCCCAGAGGACGTCAAGGCTCTACGACGCCTCCGGGCAGGTGCAGCGGCTGCGCGCCTCGCCGCTCTTCGCCATCGGCCCGGCCGAACCGGGCCCGGCGCTGCGCCGCGGCGCCCTGGTCGCGGTGCCGGTGGCGCTGGCGCTGATCTTCGAGTTCGCCTTCGACTGGCCCTCGCGCGGGGCGATCGCCACCGCGGCGCTGGTCTGCGGCTTCACCGCGATGGACGCCCCGGCCGGGCCGCGCGCCCTCTGGCAGGCGGGGGCGGCGCCTCTGGTCGGGATCGCGGCGGCGCTCGGCGTGCTGAGCAGCCAGTTCGCCCCCACGGCGGTGCTGGCGATGGGCCTGATGGCCGCCGCCTCGGGCTACTGCTTCGCCGACACCCTGCGGCTCGCCTTCGTCGGCTTCTCCTGCTCGGTCGCGCTGATGATCTCCCAGGGCCTCTTCCTGCCCGTCCACGACACCCTGCCGGCGCTCTTCTACGGCACCGTCGGCGGGCTGATCCAGGCGGCCTGGGCGGCGATCGTCTGGCTCGTCTACGACCGCGACTCCGACAACGAGAGCGGCTGGGACTGGGCCCGCACCAAGGCCCGCCTGGGCGCCAACTGGACGCTCGAATCGGAGGTCGCCCGGCACGCGGTCCGCTACGGCGTCGCCTTGGGGGTCGGGGTGGCGATCTACCGGATCGCCGGGATGAAGGAGCACGGCTACTGGATCCCGCTGACGATCCTCTTCGTCCTGCGCCCGGAACGCGACGAGACCGACCGCCGGCTGGTCCTGCGCGCGGTCGGCACCTTCGCCGGGCTCGCCCTCGCCACCGGCATGGCGAGCGCCTTCGACGGCGCCGAGGTCCCGATCGTGATCGTCCTCAGCATCAGCGCGGCGCTCTCCTTCGGCCTGATCACGGTCCAGTACGCGCTCTTCACCGCCGCGATCACCACCTACGTAGTGCTGCTCTCCGACACCCTCGGCGAGGCCCGCATCGACGCCGCCGGACAGCGGGTGCTCGGCACCGCTGTCGGGATCCTGGTCGCCTGGCTCGCCTTCCGACTCTACCCAGGACCGGGGGAAGCGCGGCGCTCCGCTGACAGGGCGGGAGCGCTCCGCTAACTTACTGGCTGGCCAGCCAATCTTGGGAGGAGAAGCGTTGAGCAACCGTACGTTCGTGATCGGGGTCGGGATGACCAAGTTCGAGAAGCCCGGGACGAAGGAGGGCGACTACCCGGACTGGGCCGTCGAGGCGGGGAAGAAGGCGCTCGCCGACGCGGGCATCCCTTATGACGACGTCGAGCAGGCCTACGCCGGCTACTGCTACGGCGACTCGACCTACGGCCAGCGTGCCCTCTACCGGCTCGGCCTGACCGGGATCCCCGTGATCAACGTCAACAACAACTGCTCGACCGGCTCGAGCGCGCTCTTCCTCGCCCGTCAGGCGGTCAAGGGCGGGCTGGTCGACTGCGCGCTCGCGGTCGGCTTCGAGAAGATGGAGCCGGGCAGCCTCGGGGTCAAGTACACCGATCGCACCAACGCGCTCGACAAACATGCGATGCGGATGTTCGAGATCCGCGACCCGGAGGCCTCGCCGCCGGCGCCGCAGATGTTCGGCAACGCTGGCCGCGACCACATGGAGAAATACGGCTCGAATCCGGACCACTTCGCCTGGATCGGGTGGAAGAATCACAAGCACTCGGTCAACAACCCCTACGCCCAGTTCCAGGACGAGTACAGCCTGGAGGACATCAAGGCGGCGAAAATGATCCACGACCCGCTGACCAAGCTGCAGTGCTCGCCGACCAGCGACGGGGCGGCCTGTGCGATCGTCGCCTCGGAGCGTTATGTCGACTCACACGACCTCTGGGACAAGGCGATCGAGATCGCCGGCCAGTCGATGGTCACCGACCTCTCCTCGACCTTCGACGAGGGCGCCGACTGCATGACGATCGTCGGCTCGGAGATGTCGCGGACGGCGGCGAGGGCCGCCTACGAGGAGGCCGAAGTGGCTCCGCACGAGGTCGACGTCTGCGAGCTCCACGACTGCTTCAGCGCCAACGAGCTGATCACCTACGAAGCGCTCGGGTTCGCTGATCAGGGCGAGGCGCACAAGCTGGTCGAGGCGGAGGCGACGACCTTCGGCGGCCAGGTGGTGGTCAACCCGTCGGGCGGGCTGATCTCGAAGGGGCACCCGCTGGGGGCCACGGGGCTCGCCCAGTGTTCGGAATTGACCTGGCAGTTGCGCGGGGAAGCGGGTAGGCGTCAGGTTGAGGGCGCCCAGATTGCGCTCCAGCACAACATCGGCCTCGGCGGAGCGGCCGTGGTCACGGTCTACAAACCGGTCGGGTGACCGGCCACCGGCCCGGGAGGGCCGGGGAGGAGGATTGATGGCGAAGCAGCGGCGGTCTCTGAACGGAAGGGTCGTGGCGATCACCGGGGGCGCCCGGGGGATCGGCAAGGCGACGGCGGAGGCGCTGGTGCGGCGCGGCAGCCGGCTGGCGATCGGCGACGTCGATTTGGCGCTGGCCGAGCAGACCGCCGCGGAGCTCGGTGGCAGCACCGTGGCGCTGCCGCTCGACGTCACCGACCGCGGCTCCTTCGAGACGTTCCTCGACGAGGCGGAGCGCCAGCTCGGCCCACTCGACGTGCTGATCAACAACGCCGGGATCATGCCGGTGACGCCGTTCGTCGAGGAGCCGGAGGACTCGTTCCGCCGGCAGATCGAGATCAACCTGATCGGCGTCATGCACGGCACCCAGCTGGCGATGAGCCGGATGATGCCCCGCGACAGCGGCCACATCGTCAACATCGCCTCGCAGGCGGGCAAAGTGGGGGTGCCGGGGATCGCGACCTATTCGGCGACCAAGCACGCCGTGGTCGGCCTGAGCGAGTCGGTGCGCCAGGAACTTCGCGGCCGCGGAATCGAGATCTCCTGCGTGATGCCGACCGTGGTGAACACCGAGCTGACCGCCGGGGTCGGCCAGAAATGGATGAAACCGGTGGAGGCCTCCGACGTCGCCGAGGCGATCGCCGAGGCGCTCGAGGCACCGCGCTTCGACGTCTTCGTGCCGAAGGCGAACGGTGCGCTCCTGCGCAGCGCCTCGCTGATGCCGCGGGCGGCGGCCGAGTGGGTCGGCCGGACGATGGGCGCCGACAAGCTGATGACCGAGGTCGACCACGCCGCCCGGGCGGCCTACGAGGATCGCGCCGCGCACAGCAAGGAGAGCGACCGCGCGGTGAATTGAGTGGATCGACCACACCTGGTGTGGTCAAATCACTGATATGGCCGCTGGCGCGATGGGAAAGGCGTACGACGCGACTTGGGGTCGCGCCTTCGCCCGTTTCTACGACCGGGCGCTGAAGGCGACCGAGGAGAACGGGCTGGGGGAGATGCGCCGGGCCCTCCTGGCCGAGGCGCGCGGTCGGGTGATCGAGATCGGCGCCGGGACCGGGGTCAACGTCGACCTCTACGGCGGTGGGATCGAGGACCTGACCCTGGTCGAGCCCGATCCACACATGGCGGCGCAGCTGCGGAAGCGGCTGAAAGTGGGGGAGGAGGCCCACGGCGGCGCGGGGGAGGACTCGGGCGGCGGCTCCCATGCCCCCAAGCACCTGGTCGAAGCCCCGGCCGAATCGCTCCCCTTCGCCGACGACACCTTCGACACCGCGGTCGCGACGTTGGTCCTCTGCACGATCCCGGACCCGGTCGCGGCGATCGCCGAGCTCGCTCGCGTGCTGAAGCCCGGCGGGCGCCTGCTCTTCATCGAGCACGTCCGCTCCGACGATCCGGGCCGGGCGCGCTGGCAGGACCGCCTCGAGAAGCCCTGGCGCTTCATCGGCGACGGTTGTCACTGCAACCGCGACACCGAGGCGACGCTCCGCGCCTCGGCCTTCACGGTCGAGACGGTCGAGCACGGCAAGATGCCCAAGGCCGCCCCGATCGTCCGCCCCCTGATCCGCGGCACGGCGGTCCTCGCCGGGTGACCGCACCGACGCGGGAAACGCGGCGTTTACAACTTCCGCCCTCCCTCTACCTAATAATCGTGACTCGATGAGTGGCGGCAGCTCCTCCGGAGGCGACTGGCGGGACCCCAACGATCCGCGCGATCCGGCCGCGGCGGAGCGGCTCGAGGCGGTCGATCCCGACGGCTTCATGCGTCGCCGCGAGTTCCTCCAGCGCGCCGCCCTGACCGGCGGGCTGGCGATGTCGATGGCGAGCGTGCTCAGCCCCGACGCGATCCTCGGCGAGGCCGCCGCCCGCGACCGGGTCGACGTCCCCGACCCGAAGAACCTGCCGCTCGACACGATCGTCGTCCTGATGATGGAGAACCGCTCGTTCGACCACTACCTCGGCTGGCTGCCGGGGGCGGACGGTCGTCAGGCCGGGCTCACCTACTCGAACGCCGCCGGGCAGCAGTTCGAAACGCACCGCCTCGCCCCCGATTGGCAGGGCTGCGCCCATCCCGATCCCGACCACTCCTGGGACGGGGGGCGCGACCAACTCGACGACGGCCGCATGGACGGGTTCCTGCGCTCGGGCGAAAACGACGTCTTCTCGATCGGCTACTACGCCGAACAGGACCTGCCCTTCATCCCCGCGGTGGCGCGCGAGTTCACCACCTTCGACCGCTTCTTCTGCTCGCTGCTCGCCTCGACCTACCCCAACCGCGAGTACATGCACTCGGCCCAGTCCTACGGGATGAAGGACAACACCTTTCCGTTCCTGACCAGCGAATTCAGTACCGGCTTCCCCGACACGACGATCTTCGCGGCGCTCTCCGCGGCGGGCGTCTCGAATCGCTACTTCTACACCGACATTCCCGTCTCGGCGCTCTGGGGCGCGCCGGGGATCGCCCGCTCCGGCCAGGTGCAGGAGTACTACGAACGCTGCCGCACCGGGACGCTCCCGGCGGTCTCCTTCGTCGATCCTTCGTTCGCGGGTGAGGAACAGGGCACGTCGGGCGACGAACACCCGCACGGCGACGTCCGCATCGGGCAGGCGTTCATGTCCGACGTCGTCCACGCCTTCATCGAAGGGCCGCAATGGAAGCGCGGCGCCCTCTTCGTCGTCTACGACGAGTGGGGCGGCTTCTTCGACCACGTGCGGCCGCCGCGGGTGCCGGACGTGCGCGCGAGCGCCAACGTCGCCGAAGACTTCGGCCAGATGGGGATGCGGATCCCGGCGGTGCTGGTCTCGCCCTACGCGAAACGCGGCCACGTCGATCACAACATCTACGGCTTCGAGTCGATCCTGAAGCTGATCCGCTACCGCTACGGGCTGGCGCCGCTGACGACCCGCGACCAGTACGCGAAGAACATCGCCCGCTCGTTCGATTTCGAGTCGAAACCGAACTACGAAATCCCCAGCCTGCCGGACCCGCCCACGGTGGCGAAAAGCGCCTGCACGGCCGCGCCGGCGCCGACCGGTGGCGGCGGGCCCCTCGAAGGGCTCGAAGGGATCCTCCCGTTGGAGCGGCCGAAGGAGCACGACCTCGCATCGCTGAGGACCTCCGGCTACCTCGACCGCCTTGGCTTCGACTACCAGCCCGCGACGCCCGCGCGGACCTTCCGCCATCCCTCGAAGCTCGGGCTGGCGCCTTGAGGCGCGGCGCGGCGGTCGTCCTCGGCGGCCTCGCGGCGCTCCTGATAGTGGCCGCGACGGCCGAGGCGGCGCTGCTCGAACCGGTGACGATCACGGCGACGGCGCCGGAACCCCAGATCGTCGCCGGGACCCCGTTCAAACTCGAAGTCGCCGTGGAAGCCGAACCCGGGACGCTCGACATCGCCGCCCAGCCGCTGCGGGTGCGGGTGAAGCTGGCGCCGGAGTGCGGTGGCTCCTTCGCCGGCACGGCGGGCCCGGCGGCGCTCGAACGAACGCTCCCGGCGCCGGCCGCCGGAGCCGCCTACAAGCAGTCGGTGAGCGGCAAGGTGACCGCGGAAAGCGCCGGGACCGAGGTCGTCTGCGCCTTCCTCGAGGACGCCCAGGAACGCCAGTTCGCCACCGACACCGAAGAAGAAGTGACGGTGCTGGCGGCGGGCGCGGTGAAGCAGTGCACCGCGGCGACGAGGCAGCTGACGACGGCGAAGCGCAAGCTGAAGCGGCTCGAACATCGGATCGACAAGGTGAAGAAGCAGGTCAGGAGCGCTCACGGCGCTCACCGCAAGGCGCTGGTCCGCAAGTTGCACAAGCTGCGGGCGCACGAGCGCAAGGCGGCCAAGCGACGCAAGGCGGCGGCCCGCAAGGTCGCCGGAGTGTGTGCATGAGCGCCGCGGTCCGGCGGCTTGCCGGAGGCCGCGCATGAGCGCCGCGGTGCGACCGCTGCGGATCCTCCTTGCGGCGACGCTGCTGGCCTTGGCGCTGTTCCTCGCCGGAGCGCTTTCGGCCTCGGCGCGGGCCGCCGGGGTCCCGCAGATCAAACACCTCTTCATCATCGTGATGGAGAACGAGAACGCCGAAGACACCTACGGGGCGAACCCGCCGGCGCCCTACCTCGGCAACACGATGCGCGAAGAAGGCGCCTTTCTGCCGAACTACTACGGGATCGGCCACCAGAGCCTCGACAACTACTTGGCGCTGATCAGCGGCCAGCCGCCGAACCTCGCCACCCAGGCGGACTGCCTGATCTACACCGACTTCCTTGCCGTGACCACCGAAGCGAACGGCGTCGCGGTCGGTCAGGGCTGCGTCTATCCGACCTCGGTGCAGACGATCGCCAACCAGCTCGAAAACAGCGGCCATACCTGGCGCAGCTACAACCAGGACATGGCGGGCGGCGCCGCCCTCGGCGAAGCGACCACCTGTCGCCATCCGACGCTCGGCGCCTACGACCAGACCCAGGGGGCGACCAAGACCAACCAATATGCCGCCCGTCACGACCCGTTCGTCTACTTCCACTCGATCACCGACTACGAAACTTGCAGCCGCAACGTGGTCGACCTGAGCCGGCTGCCCCAGGACTTGAAGAGCCCCTCGACCTCGCCCGAATACGCCTTCATCACGCCCGACCTCTGCCACGACGGCCACGACGCCACCTGCGCCGATGAAACCTCGCCGGGCGGCTTCGACGGGATCAACACCTTCCTCGAAGAGTGGGTGCCGAAGATCAAGGCTTCGGCCGCCTACAAGGACCGCGGGGCGATCATGGTCACCTTCGACGAGTCCGAGACCGGCGCCGAATCCTGCTGTAACGAGACGTCCGGGCCGAACACCTTCAACAACGGCGGACCGCAACCGGGCAACGGCGGCGGCCGCGTCGGCGCGGTGATCGACTCGCCCTGCATCAAGCCGGGCACGGTCACCCAGATCGCCTACAACCACTTCTCGGCGCTGCGCTGGATGGAGGACAACTGGGGCCTCTCGCACCTCGCCGACGCGAGCACCGAAGCCCTGCGCCCCTTCGGCGCCGACGTCTTCACCAACCCCGAATGCACCACCGGCCTGACCGAAGGTCCCGGCGGTGGGGGAGCCGCGGGAGCCGGCGGCGCCGTCGGCCCCAAGACCCACCTGAAGATCACCCCGCATCGGGTCAAGGCTGGCACCCTGCAGCTGTTCCACCTCAGCCTCACCAGCGGCACCGTCTCCTGCCGCGAAGCCGCGATCATCCACTTCGCCGGCCACAAGACCCACACCAGCCGCAAAGGCAAGGCCCGGATCAAGGTCCGCCTGCCGCATCCCGGCAGATTCACCGCCATCGCCCGCCCGAAGAAGTGCAAGCCCTCCAAGGCCACCGTCCGCGCCCGCTGAGGCCGTTGCCGCAGCGCCATACGGTTGATCCCGCGGCAAGGGACGCGGCGGGCTCGCGGCGGACGGAGCCGGGCACGGGACGCCGAGGGTCCGTGGGGATGTGCGGGGGACGCCGGGGAGGCGTCACATGGACGGGAGCTTCGTCACGGAGGCGTGCGGGACTACACGGATCCGTGGGGTGCCGGCCCGCGATCCGGCAGTCGTGGTCGCCATGGCGACCACGACTGCCTCACCGTCGACGCGCTGCAAGCCTGGGTGTGGCCATGGCAACAGCAAGGCTTGCAGGCGTGATGCCACGGGCCACGAACCCGTGCCAATCCACCCGAAAGGCTCGCGTCCCGGGCGTCTCGTGGCGGCCACAACCTGCCAGGGCCGCCACGAGACGCCCGGGACCCTCGCGTCCCCGATCGACCGGGCCCCAAATCGCGCCGTGCCCGCCCGCCCGACTCCGGAGCCCGAGCAGAGTTATGTCTACTCGTCGTGGTTCAGGTGACGAGCTCGCGCCTTTTTGTAGGCGAAGATCGGTAGGTAGGCGACCGCGACGGCGAGGAAGATCGTCGACGCTCCCGCCCAGTACACGCCCCAGTGGGCCAGCCAACTGAGAGGTTCGGACGCCTCGTGCAGGACCACTGCGAGTCCGTTCCCCAGAACGCCGCCCAGACCGAGGCCGACTACGGATCCGAGGAACCACTCGGTGTCGGAGCCCCGGGGAAGGTCGGGGGACAAACCCGAGACACCAACAATGTAGGCCACAACAATCGCACTGCCGGCGCCCGCAAGAGCCTCGAGAAGCGTCTCGGGTGGATGCCGGAAGGCCGCAGGCTCCGTCGACGCCAGCACCAGCGACACCATGAGGTCCAGGCCCAAGGCGACGTAGACCCCGCTCGCGCTCAGATCCAACGCACGATAATCTTTGTTATGTCAACTTGGTGCGGGAGAGGCGGCAGCGGCGCCTGAGCACTATGCCCCGCTCGGGCTGCCGCTCTCTCCACCAGGCATCGACGGGTGAGCTCGCAGTTAACCGCGCTATCCGCGGATAACTGCGAACTGGCTATGCGCGGAGGCCGCGCTCAGGCGGCCTTTTCGATCCGTTCGACGATCGCTGCGGTCGATTCCGGGGTGAACAGCAGTTCGATGCCGTTCGAACTCGGACCTTTGATCGCAAACGACGGAGTGCCGGAGAAGGTGAAGTTTTCGGCTTGTTCGGTCGTTTCTTCGACGGTCTTTTTGAACTTGCCCGACTTGCGTTCTTCGTTGAATTTCTTCATGTCCGGGACACCGGCGCCTTCGGCGATCCCTTCGATGAATTCGTCGGTCACGTAACCGGAGCGCTCCTCGCCCTGGTTGCGGTAGAAGAGCTCGATGAAGGACCAGCCTTTGCCCTGTTCGCCCGCGGCCAGAGCCGCTTCGCCGGCCGGGATCGATTCTTGGCTGATGATGATGAAGTCCCGGTAGACGATTTTGACTTCGCCTTTTCTGACCTGGTCTTCGATGATCGCCGGCAGGACTTCTTCCGAATACTCTTTGCAGATCGGGCACTGCAGGTCCCCGTACTCGTAGAGGGTGACCGGCGCGGTCGCTTTCCCGAGCACGGTGCCGCTCTGCGGGATCCCGGCGAGCAGCTTGTCGACCTGGGACGTTTCTTCGACGTTGGAGGCGTCGCCGCCGCTGTTACTGCTGCCCGAGCCCGCCACGATGATGATCACGACCACGACGATGATCGCCAGGAAGACCCCGGCCGCCGACAGCTGAAGCAGGCGCGTCCGCCGATCGCCGCCGGCCGCTTTCGATTCGGCCGCGATGCGCTCTTCTCGGCGTTTCTCCCTGTCTTTCTGTCCGCTCATCGGTCCTCCGTGTCGTTTACGTGCGAAATCGAAGCTGCCCTGAGACAGCGACTGTAGTTGCCGGGCGGCTCAGCCGTCTTCGGCGATCGGCTGCGTCGTGCCTCCCGGCGCCCCCGGTTCGTCGGTGCCGACGTAGCCGAGAAGCCGCGTCGTGTTGAGGATGAACGCGATCGTCATCAGGACCGCGTTGGCCACGCACCACTGGCAGATCGCTTCGATCTTCCAGATCTCGAGGTAGGTCAGGTAGATGCTGAAGCCGAAGCCACCGAGCGCCACCAGGAAGCCGCCCAGGCGCGCCGCGTCGTTAGCGAAGAAGGCCGTGGCGAGGATCAGGATCCAGCCGATGATCCCGAAGATCGCGATGTTGATCCCGGCGATGTGCGAGTAGGAGCTCTTCGCCACCGTCTCGCAGCCACCGCCGCCGGCCAGGCAGGTCGGCGCGCCGGCGGTCGAGTCGGCGATGAAGATGTACGTCGCCACCCCGATGCCCACCGCCGCGATGAAGGCGATCGCCATGCGAAGAATGCGTTCACTCGGGAAGTTCATACCATTGACCTTACGGAGATAGTGCCACGTCTGGCTCAAGAGCGAATAAGGCGATCTCACGGGAGAGGCGCCCGCCCTGCCAGGCCAGCGGCGACTGGCCCTCATCCTCGCTGATCAGACGGGCCCGCGGCAAGGCCGCGGCGTAGGCCTCGGCGACCGCGTACGGGTGCCCCGGGTCGGCCTCGTCGCCCGAGGCGACGACAAGCGCCGGCACGTCCAGCCCGGCCAGGTCCGCGAGCGATCCGAACGGTCGCGAGGCGGGCGTCTCGCGCAGCGCCCGCGCCAGCTCGCGCGGGTCGCGGTGCAGTTCCATCCGTGCGCGGCTGATCCGGGCCACCGACTCGCGCCAGTCCGCCGCCGTCGTCCCTTCGCGGGTCAGGTACTCGACGAAGCCGTCGATCCCCTCCCCTTCCAGGGCCGCCGCCAGCCCGTCCCAGTAGGCGAGCGTTTCGGCCGAGGGCTGCCCCGTGTAGGTCGGCCCGATGACCACCAGGCCGCTGACCCGCTCCGGGTGGGCGAGGGCGTAGCCGACCGCGGTGTGGGCGCCCATCGAGTGTCCGGCGAGGAGGAAGCGCTCGGTGGCGACCTCGGCCTCGACCACCCGCTCGAGGTCGCCGATCAGCTCGGGATATCCATAACTCTGCCCGGCCGGGGCGGGGTCGGACTCGCCGTGCCCGCGGGCGTCGTAGGTGATGACCCGGTGCCCGGCCCGCTCCAGGGCCCGCGAGCCGTGGACGACGTAGCGCCGGCTCGCGGTCAGCCCATGGCAGAGGACGATCGGCGACCCCTCCCCCGCCGCGGTGCCCCGCAGCACCGGCGCCGGGCCGACCGCGAACTCGGCACCCGCGTCGGCGCCCGACATCAGCCGACCCCCGCGACCGCGCGCTCGAGGTCGGCGACCGACTCGTAGGTGAGCCCGGCCAGGGTCACCTTGCGGTAGCCGATCCGGCCCTCCTCGTCGACGACGAAGATCGCCCGCCTCACCATCGGTCCGGCGACGACCCCGTAGGCCTTCGCGACCGCCTTGTCCTCGTCGGCCAGCAGCGGCACGTTCAGCCGCTTCTCCTCCGTGAACCGCTCGTGCGAGTCGACCGACTGGGGCGAGATCCCGACCACGTCGGCGCCGATTTTGTCCAGCCGCTCGCCTTCATCGCGGTAGGAGCAGAACTGTTTCGTGCAGACCGCGGTGAAATCACCGGGATAGAAGGCGATGACCAGCTTGCGTCCCCGGTAGTCGGAAAGGCGATAGGTCTTCCCTCCCGCCCCGGGAAGCTCAAACTCCGGCGCCATGTCTCCTACGTCGACCTTGGCCATTGCCAGACCTTACGTAGCCGGTTCTATCCGCGTTCGATCGTCATCTTTTCGATCACAACGGGCTGGGTCGGTTTTTCTTCCGGCCCGCCCAATTCGCCGATCGCTTCGACCACGTTCAGCCCTTCGGTGACGTGGCCGACCAAGGCGTATTCTGCCGGCAGCGTTTCGCCCTGCGGGCCGCTGACCACGTAGAACTGGCTGCCGGAGGCGCCCGCGGGCGCTTCGCCGCTCTTCGCCATCGCCACGGTGCCGAGCGTGTATTTGAGGTTTTTCGGCGGCGCTTCGACCACTTCGTAGCCGGGCCCGCCGCTGCCGGTGCCGGTCGGATCGCCACCCTGGATGACGAATTCCGGGACGATCCGGTGGAAGGTCAGTTCGTCATAGAAGCCTTCTTCGGCCAGGTAGGCGAAGGAGTTGGCGATCGTCGGCGCTTCGGAGGTAGCCAGTTCGATGTCGAAGGTGCCGCAGTTCGTTTCGACGACCGCGATGACTTTTTCACCCTTCTTGGTCGTCATCTTCGGCTTCGGCAGGCTCTCTTCCCGCGGTTCGGGCTGTTCGACTTCTTTGCAGGTGGCTTTGCCTTCGTTCGCCTTCTTTTCGCTGCTCGCGGTCGTCTTCGACCCCGAGTTGTCGCTGCTGCCGCCGCTGCGCGAGATCAGGATGATCCCGACGATCACGGCGGCCAAGACCGCGAATCCGGCCAGGATTATCCAGCGCCTGTCCTGTTGTTCCCCCTGCATCGGTCCAAGAGAGTAGAGCAATTACGATCGGCTCGATGTCGAGCCCGCCCCCGCTGACGCCCCTGGCCGCCGCGGTGCTCTATGTCGGCAGGCCCGAGCGGGTCCTCCAGGTCGGCTGCGGGGACGGCGACGCGGCGCTCTTCCTCGCCCGCGAGTTCCCCACCGCGCGGGTGCGCGGGATCGACGTCGATGCCGACCTGGTCCACGCGGCGACGGCGCGGGTCGGGCTCGACCCGGAGGGCCGGGTCGCCTTCAAGGTCGGCGGGCCGCGCAAGATCCCCTATCCCGACGACAACTTCGACCTCGTCGCCGCGCTCGACACGAGCCCGAGGGCGGCCGAGCTCGCCCGCGTCCTGCGCCCCGGCGGCCACCTGATCCTCGCCGCCACCCAGGGAGCCCCGTTCGGTCACGGCCCGGCCGCCTGGTGGCTCGCCCGCGGCCTGCGCTCGCGCGGCTTCGAGACGCTGGCGAGCGAGCGCGCCGGCACCGGCAGCTTCACCGTCGCGCGCCTGCCCGCCGCGTAGAGTGAATCGATGGAGGCCGCGCAGGACATCCCGACCCGGGGCTTCGGCGAGGAACGGACGCCGCTGGTCCTGCTCGTCAACCCGCACTCCGCCGGCGGCCGGGCGCTGAAGGTCCTGCCGCGGGTCGAGGCGGCCCTCGACGCCGGCCGCGTCCCCTTCCGCGTCGTCCGCACCAAGAGCCTCGCGCACGGCGTCGGCAAGGCGCTGACCGCGATCGAGGCGGGCGAGCTGCCGGTGGTGGTGAGCGGCGACGGCCTAGTCGGGGCGATCGGCGGTGCGATGGCAGGCGTCGGCGAGGTCCCGCTCGGAATCGTCCCGGTCGGCCGCGGCAACGACCTCGCCCGGGTGCTCGGCATCCCGACCGAGCCGGAGGAGGCGATCGAGGTCATCCTCGCCGGCCACACCCGTACGATCGACATCGGCGAGGCCAACGGCAAGCCCTTCCTCGGCATCGCCAGCTTCGGCTTCGACAGCGAGGCGAACCGGATCGCCAACGAGAGCCGCCTGGGCGGCAACCTCGTCTACGCGTACGCGGCCCTGCGCGCGCTGATCGCCTGGAAGCCGGCCCGCTTCACGCTCGCGATCGGCGAGCAGCGCAGCCGGGTCGAAGGCTATTCGGTGGTCGTCGCCAACAGCAGCGCCTATGGCGGCGGCATGTACGTCGCCCCGGACGCGCGGCTCGACGACGGCGAGTTCGACGTGGTGACGATCGCCCGGGTCGGCAAGCTGCGCTTCCTGAGTAACCTGCCGAAGGTGTTCAAGGGCACCCACGTGGGCAACGACGAGGTGGAGGTCGTCCGCGCCGCCCGGCTCAGCGTCAGCGCCAGCCGCCCGTTCGCGGTCTACGCCGACGGCGAGCACCTCACCGACCTGCCGGCCGACCTGCGGGTGATCCCGAGCGCCCTGCGCGTGCTGGTCCCGGCCCCCGGCGCTTGAGCGCTGCGACGACCGAGCGGACCGGAGGCGGCGCCGCCTTCGGCGCCAAGCGGGCGCTGGCGCGGGCGATCGGCGCGGCCAGCCGGCGCAGCGGCCGCGGCGGTGGCACCACGCTGCCAGGGCGGGTTCTGCTGCGACTCGAGCCGGAGGCGATCGCGCGGCTCGGTGCCGGGCTGAGCGGCGGGGCGACGATCGTCTCGGCGACCAACGGCAAGACGACCACCGCCGGGATGATCGCCGCGATCCTCGCCGCCGAGGGCCGGCCCCCCGTGCACAACCGGGCCGGCTCGAACATGACCTGGGGCGTGGCCACGGCGCTGCTCGAGCAGCGCGGCGCCGAGGGGCTCTTCGAGGTCGACGAGGCCTGGCTGCCGCGGGTCGCCCAGCAGCTGGAGCCGCGGCTGATCGTGTTGGGGAACCTCTTCCGCGACCAGCTCGACCGCTATGGCGAGATGGAGGCGCTGGCCGAGGAGTGGGCGAAGGTGGTGGCGGCGGCGCCCGCCGGGACCGGGCTGGCGCTGAACGCGGACGATCCGTTGATCGCCGACCTCGGCCGCGACCCCGACACCGAGCGCCCCCGCGACGGCGTCCTCTACTTCGGGATCGAGGACCACTCCCAGGCCCTGCCGGAGCTGCAGCATGCCTTCGACGCCAAGCACTGCCGCCGCTGCGGGCACCCTTACGCCTATGAGGTCGCCTTCGTCGGGCATCTGGGTCACTACTCCTGCCCCAACTGCGGTGCCCAGCGGCCGCGGCCCGACGTCGCGGCGACCCGGATCGAGCTGCACGGGATGGATGGCTCGGCGGCGACCGTGCGGGTCCCCGGCGGCGAGATCGAGGTCGAGCTGCCCCTCCCCGGTCTCTACAACGTCTACAACGCGCTGGCCGCGATCGCCGCAGCGCTGCGCCTCGGGGTCGAGCCGGGGCGGATCGCGGCAGCGCTGCGTGGGATGCACGCCGCCTTCGGCCGGGTGGAGACGATCCCGATCGGCGAGCGCCAGGTCTCGATCCTCCTGATCAAGGACCCGGCCGGCGCCAACGAGGTCCTCCGCACCCTCAAGCTCGAGTCGAGTTCGCAGAAATCACCGGATAGCGGTGATAACTGCGAACGCACTGGGGGGATCGACCTGTGGATCGCGCTCAACGACCGGATCGCGGACGGGCGGGACGTGTCCTGGGTTTGGGACGCGGACTTCGAGGTGCTCGAGGGGACCGTGCGGCGGGTCACCTGCGCTGGGACCCGGGCGCCGGAGATGGCGCTGCGGCTCAAGTACGCCGGCTGGCCGGAGGACTCGATCGCGGTCGAGCCGGACATCGGGACCTCGCTCGACGCCGCCCTCGCCGCGTCCCCCGGCCGCCTCTTCGCCCTCCCCACCTACACCGCGCTGCTGGAGCTGCGCAAGCTGCTCGCCGACCGCGGCCTGGCGAAGGAGTTCTGGCAGTGAACGCCTCGACCTCGGAAGCTGCCATCTGGCACGACGTCGAGTGCGGCGCCTACGCCGCCGACCTGAGGGTCTGGGAGCGGCTCGCCGACCGC
Source organism: Solirubrobacterales bacterium (assembly GCA_035281725.1). GTDB lineage: Bacteria > Actinomycetota > Thermoleophilia > Solirubrobacterales > 70-9 > VAYN01. The sequence continues at coordinate 10,967 of DATEDJ010000126.1, read as the reverse complement.
TGCGGCGATCCGGTGCTGGAGCTCGGCGCCGGCACCGGCCGCCTCGCGATCTACCTCGCCCGCCACGGCCACCGCGTGCTCGGCCTCGACTACGACGAGGAGCTGATCGCCGCCCAGCGCGAGCGCGCCGCCGGCCTCCCGGTCATCCCGCTGCTCGCCGATGCGCGGGGCTTCGAGCTGCCTGAGCCGGTCGCCCTGGCGCTCGCCCCGATGCAGCTCCTGCAGATGCTGGCGAACCAGGCCGAGCGACTCGCCTGTCTCGACTCGATCGCCGCCCAGCTCCTCCCCGGCGGCCGCGTTGCCGCGGCGATCGTCGAGGGGATGCCGGAGCCGGAGGAGGGCGAGCCGCTCCTCCCCGACGTGCGCGAGGTAGACGGCTGGATCTACTCGAGCCTGCCGTTGGAGGCGGTGGTCGGAGCGGAGCGGATCGTCGTCCGCCGGCTGCGCCAGAAGGTGTCCCCGGCGGGCGAGCTGACCGACGAGTCGGATGAGGTCACCATCTGCACCTTGACCGCCGACGCACTGGAGGCCGAGGCGGCCGAGGTCGGCCTGGTCCCGATCGAACGCCTGACCATCGACGCCACCGCCGACCACGTCGGCTCGACCGTCGTCGTCCTCGGCGAGGAGGAGTGATGGAGCTCCGCGTCCTCAGCCTCTATCCCGAGCAGATGAACATCTACGCCGACCGCGGCAACATCCTCTTCCTCCAGCGGCGCTGCGAGTGGCGGGGGATCGGCTTCGTGTGGGAACGGGCAGGTCCAGGCGCGTCAATCGACCCGTCTTCGCATGATCTTTTCTACATCGGCGGCGGCCAGGACCGCGACCAGCGCGTGGTCGCGGCCGACATGGTCGAGACCAAGCGCGCCGCCCTGCATGAGGCGGTCGACGACGGAGCGTCCCTGCTGGCCGTCTGCGGCGGCTACCAGCTGCTCGGCGAGAGCTACCAGCTCGGTGAGGAGACCCTCCCCGGGCTCGGGCTCGCCGATCTGCGCACGGTGCGCGAGGAGGGCCCGCGGCTGATCGGCAACGTCGCGATCGAGACCGAGGTCGGCGGCGACAAACGGATCCTGGCTGGCTTCGAGAACCACGGCGGGCGCACCTACCTGGGTGCGGCTGCCCGGCCGCTCGGCCGCGTGGTCTCCGGCCATGGCTACGGCAACAACGGCGGCGACGACCTCGAGGGCGTCTGGAAGAAGAACATGGTCGGCACCTACCTGCACGGGCCGCTGCTGCCGAAGAACGCCTGGCTCGCCGACCACCTGATCGAACTTGCCCTGGAGCGCCGCTACGGTGAGCGCCCGGAGCTCGAGCCCCTCCCCGACGAGCTCGAGCGGGCCGCCCACGCGAGCGCCCGGGCTGCGGCTGGTGTGTAGAGCGTCGGACGGCGCGATTTGGGGCCGATGCGGCCGGGGACGGCAGGCCCGGGCGTCTCGGAGGCGACCCGGGGCGGGCTGAGGCCGCCTCCGAGACGCCCGGGACGAGGAGTTTTCGGGAGGTTCCGTCACGGAGACGGGAGGTTTTCCACGGGGATGTCCCGTTCGACGGCGAGCTGTCACACCTCCACCACGCCGACCCGGGTGCGTTCGCAGTAATCCCCGCTATGCGGGGATTACTGCGAACGCACTGAACGGACCTGTGACAGACGTGACGCCTCCCCGAAGTAAACGTGACGTTCCCGGCGTTTCCCTCACGTCTCTCCCCGAGACCCGCACGGGACCCGCACCCCCGCCTCTCCCCACAGACCCGGCCATCGCGGAGGCGGCCTCAGCCTGCCCGGGCCGCCTCCGAGATGGCCGCGTCCCTTGCTCTGTCCCTTTTTGGCCCCCGACCCCGCTCAGGGCGCGGCGGGCACAATCGCCGTGGGCTCCGCGCCCTTTTCAGGTCCGCAGTGTCGAAGGCGTTCGAGTCGAGCCGTACCGCGCGCGGCATCGCGGCGAGGAAGTCGTCCACCGGCTCGAGGAAGTTGATGCGCTCCGTCCTGTGGTGCATCGGCACCACCCAGGCGGCGCCGAGCTCGGTCGCGATCCCGGCCGCGGTCGCCCCGTTGATCGTCGGCCCGCCGCCGACCGGGACTAAGAGCAGGTCGATCCCATCCAGGTGCGCCCGCTGCTCGGGCCGTACGGCGGGCTGGCCGAAGTCGCCGAAGCGGGCGATGCGGATGCCGTCGAGCTCGAAGACGACGATCGTCTTCTGGCCGCGCTCGGTCCCCGCGACGCCGTCGTGCTCGGAGGCGATCGCGACCACTTTGCCGAGCGGCGACTCGTGCGTCCCTGCCAGCGAGCGCAGCAGGACCGGCTCGCCGCCGATCGCGTCGACCGCCTTGTGGTCGCGGTGCTCGTGGGTGACGATCAGCAGGTCGACGGTCGCGGGCGGCTCGATCGTCGGATATCCCACTCGATGCCCGGCCAGGCGCCCCCCGAAAGGTCCCCTAACGGGTCGATGAAGACGGTCGCCGCCTCGCCGTCCAGGTGAACGCCGACTGGCCGCGCCAGCTAACGCGCACGACTCTCCTCCAACTTCGGGATCGGTGGCACGGCGGCGGGACGGGTGGCCTCGCTTGGCTCGGTGTGGGTGTAGCGGCCACCGCGCATCAGCGAGGCGCCGGCGGCGATCAGGCAGGCGACGATCGCGAAAGCGAAGGCGGTGTCGAGCCCGTTGCTGAACGGCCCCGAGATCAGGTGCGGGAAGACGCCGTGCCCGGTGAGGACCGCCTGCGAGTGCTGCGGCAGTTCGTGCAGGGCCTGGCTGCCGAGGAGGTGTTCGATCGGGTTGTAGCCGAGGAAGGCGGCGAAGAGGACCGAGATCGGCGGCGTCTGCCCCACTTCGTGCGCCTTCGCGGCGGCGACGCCGTGCGCTTCGAGGCCGCTCGCCAGCGTGTGCGGCAGGCTCGCCGACAGGCCGACGATCAGCAGGGTGAAGAAGATCCCCATCGAGATCACCTGGGCCGAGTTCTGGAAGGTCTGGTTCATCCCACCACCGGCGCCGCGGTCGCCCGGCGGCAGGCTGTTCATCACCGCCGCCCGGTTGGGCGAGGCGAACATCCCCATCGAGATCCCGTTGAAGGCGAGGATCGCGGCGAAGACGGGATAGGAGAAGTCGACCGGCAGGAAGGTGAGGGCGGCGAAGCTGGCGGCGGCCGCGATCATCCCGCCGGTGGCGAACCCGCGGGCGCCGAAGCGGTCGGAGAGGTAGCCCGAGGTCGGCCCGGCGATCAGCATTCCGACCGTCAGCGGCAGCATGTAGATCCCGGCCAGGAGCGGTGCTTCGGTGTAGTCGTAGCCGTGCAGCGGCAGCCAGATCCCCTGCAGCCAGATGATCAGCATGAACATCAGGCCGCCGCGCGCGACGGCGGCGAGGAAGGTCGAGAGCGTGCCGAAGGTGAAGGCCCGGATGCGGAAGAGCGGCAGCCGGAACATCGGCTCCTCGGCGCGCAGCTCGACGATCACGAAGGCGACCAGGGAGGCCGCTGCGCCGGCGAGCAGCAGGACGCAGCGGGGGCTCCCCCACCCGGTCGGCGAGCCTCCGTAGGGGCGGATCCCGTAGGTGACCGCGACCATCGCCAGGATCAGCCCGAGGGCGAAGGTGACGTTGCCCCACCAGTCGATCGCCGCCGGCCGCGGGGTCGAGAGCTCTTTCAATTTCATGTAGGCCCAGACGGTCCCGAAGAGGCCGACCGGGACCGAGATCAGGAAGCCCAGCCGCCAGTCGATCGGCGCCAGGAGGCCTCCCAGCACCAGGCCGACGAACAATCCGCTGACGCCGACGATGTTGTTGATCCCCAACGCCATGCCGCGCTGGTTGGCGGGAAAGGCGTCGGTGAGGATCGCGGCCGAGTTGGCGAGCAGGCAGGCGCCGCCGATCCCCTGCACGATGCGGAAGCCGACGAGCCAGAGGGCGCCGCTGGTCCCGGTCAGCCAATCGATCGCCAGCAGCAGCGAGGCGACCGTGTAGATGACGAAGCCGAGGTTGTAGATCTTCACCCGCCCGTAGATGTCCCCCAGCCGGCCGAGGCTGACGATCAGCACGCTGGTTACCACCAGGTAGCCGAGGATCATCCACAGCAGGTAGAAGCTGTTCGAGGGCAGCAGCGGGTCGAGGTGGATGCCGCGGAAGATGTCCGGCATCGCGATCAGCGTGATCGAGGCATCGAGCGTCGCCAGCAGGATCGCCAGGGTCGTGTTCGAGAGGGCGATCCACTTGTACCTGTCGTCGTGGGACGCCCCCACGCCGTTGGCGGTTGCCGCTGAGGCCATCGCTAAATAGTACACAGGCAACCTGTTCAGTTTGCCTGTGGATCTGCGCTAGGATGGCTATGTGCCCGCACAGGCCGAGAGCCGCACCGAAGCCGAGATCGCCCCGCTCGCCGCCGACCTGCGGATCGCGGTCGGCTCGCTGATCCGCCGGTTGCGCTCGGAGAACCTCTTCCCGCTGACCCAGACCTGGGTGCTCGGCCGCCTCGACCGCGAGGGCTCGGCGAGCGTCTCCGAACTCGCCCAGGCGCTGCGCGTGCGGCCGCAGTCGATGGCGCAGACGATCGGCGACCTCGAGGCCGAGGGGATGGTCCAGCGCAGCCCCCACCCGAACGATCGCCGCCGTGCCCTGGTCAGCCTCACCCCCGCCGGGCGGGCGCGGATCGAAGAAGACCGGGCCGTACGCGAGGGCTGGCTGGTGAAGGCGCTGGAAGAGCTCTCCGAGGACGACCGCGAGACGATCGGCCGCGCGGTCGAGATCCTCGGCCGTCTGGCCGAAGCCGACGTCTAGCGACGCGTTCGCACTTATCCCCGGATAGCGGGGAAAACTGCGAACGCGCTACCGGCCGGTCGAGCCGAAGCCGCCGTCGCCGCGGGCGGACTCGCTCAGCGCGGCCGCCTCGACCGGCTCGGCCAGCAATACCGGGGTGACGACGAGCTGGGCGATCCGGGCGCCCGCCTCGATCCGCACGGTCTCGGCCGGATCGGTGTTCAGCAGCAGCACGCGGATTTCGCCGCGATAGCCGGCGTCGATCAGCCCGGGGCTGTTTACCAGGGCGATGCCGTGCTCGCGGGCGAGGCCGGAGCGCGGCAGGACCAGCCCGGCGTGCCCCGCGGGGATCTCGACCGCGATCCCGGTGCCGACGCTCCAGCGCTCGCCCGGGCCGAGATGGGCGGGCTCGATCGAGTAGAGGTCGAGCCCGGCGTCACCGGGGTGTCCGCGGGTCGGGATGACCGCGTTCTCGCTCAGCCTGAGGATCGGGAGCTCCATTGTGCGCGCAGCCTACTGAGCCTGTCCGGCGCTCGACTGGCGAGGAAGCAGGGAGCGCCGTGTGCTCTGCACACAAGCGACCGATGACGCGGCCAGGCGCCGCCGGCCAGGCTCAGGCGACCGCTAGGTCGGTGAAGCGGTGCAGCTCGGCCGAGGGTACGCGAGCATGGACCAGCACGCCGTCCGCTCGGTCGGTCCGCTCCAACTCTCCCGCCACTTCGTGCAGCTCGTGCAGGCGGCCGCCCTGGCTGTAGGGGATCAGCAGCTCGACCTCGGTCAGGGTCTCGGCGAACGCCGCCTCGATCCGCTCGTTCAGCTCCTCCAGCCCCTCGCCCGCGAGCGCCGAAACCAGCACCGCCTCGGGGTGGGCGATGGCGACTTCGTGGCGCTCGTCCTCGCTCAGCAGGTCGGCCTTGTTGAGGACGAGGAGGCGCGGCTTCTCCCCCGCCCCGATCTCCTCCAGCACCTCGTCGACCGCGCGCATGTCCATGATCCGGCGCTCTTCGGGCTCGGAGGCGTCGACCACGTGCACGATCAGGTCGGCCCGCGTGGTCTCCTCGAGCGTCGCCTTGAACGCCTCGACCAGCTGGTGGGGCAGCTTCTCGATGAACCCGACCGTGTCGGTCAGGAGGTAGTCGCGGCCGGAGAGCTCGAAGCTCCGCGTGGTCGGGTCGAGGGTCTCGAAGAGGCGGTTGGCGACACCGACCTCGGCCCCGGTCAGCGCGTTCAGCAGCGTCGACTTGCCCGCGTTGGTGTAGCCGGCGAGGGCGACGCGCGGAATCGAGGAACGTTCGCGCTCGGCGCGCATCACGCCGCGGGTCTGTTCGGTCTGCCGGAGGCGGCGGCGCAGCTGGGCGATCCGGTTACGGGCCAGCCGGCGGTCGGTCTCGATCTGGCTCTCGCCCGGGCCCCTGGTTCCGATACCGCCGTCGATTCGCCCCGCGCCGAGGCGCTCGAGGTGGGTCCAAAGGCCCCGCATGCGGGCCATGTTGTATTCGAGCTGCGCCAGCTCGACCTGCCGCTTGCCCTCCGCCGAGTGGGCGTGGTCGGCGAAGATGTCGAGGATCACGGCGGTCCGGTCGATCACCGGCACGCCGAGCGCTTTCTCCAGGTTGCGCTCTTGGCGCGGCAGCAGTTCGTCGTCGCAGGCGACCAGGTTGGCCCCCTCGGCGGCGATCTGGGCTTTCAGCTCCTCCAGCCGGCCGCGGCCGAAATAGCGGTCGGGATCCGGTTTGGGGCGCTGCTGGGTGGCGACGCCGGCGGTGGCGACGCCGGCGGTCCGCAGCAGCTCCCGCAGCTCGGCCAGCGGCTCGACATCCTCGCGCTCGCGGCCGTCCACGATCCCGATCGCCAGCGCCCGCTGCCGCGCGCGCCTGTTGACGACCCCCGCTCCGTTGCCGTTCTGTGCCGCGTACCGCGTCTCGGTCACGCGGCCGTTCCTCGATTCACTCACCACAGGCATTGTAAAGCGGCGCCCGAGCCGTCTAGGGTTGGTCTTGTGAAGGTCTTCGTCACGGGAGGGACGGGTTTCATCGGCGGTGCCGTGGTGCGCCAGCTGCGCGCCCGCGGTGACGATGTCGCGGCCCTCGTGCGCACGCCCGCGAAAGCGACCCAGCTGGAGGAGCTCGGCTGCACGCTCGTCAGCGGCGACCTGAACGACGAACGGGCGATCCGCGCCGGGATGGAGGGATGCGACGCGGTGATCCACGCGGCGGCCGTCTACGAGGTCGGGATCCCGGCCTCGGAGCGCCAGTCGATGCGCGAAGCGAACGTCGGCGGCACCGAACGCGTGCTTGGCGCGGCGCTCGAGGCGCAGATCGCGAAGGTCGTCTACGTCTCCACGGTCGGCATCTTCGGCAACACCAAAGGGCAGATCGTCGACGAGAGCTACGAACACCAGGGCAAGTTCCTCTCCGAGTACGAGAAGACGAAGTGGGAAGCCCACCAGGTCGCCAAGCGGCTGATCGGCGAGGGGCTCCCCTGCGTGATCGTCCAGCCCGGCGGCGTCTACGGGCCCGGTGACACCTCATCGATCGGCTCCCTCCTCGACCAGTTCCTGAGCGGCAAGATGCCGCTGATCCCGTTCCCCGAGCTGGGGATGTGCCTGACCCACGTCGACGACATCGCCGGCGGGATCATCCAGGCGCTGGACAAAGGCGTCGCGGGCGAGACCTACATCATCAGCGGGCCGGTGACGACGGTGCGCGAGGCAATCGGCATCGTCGCCGCGGAGACCGGCAAGAAGGCGCCGAAACACGCCCTGCCGACCGGCCTGATGAAGGCGCTGACGCCGATCGGCCCGGTGGTCGGGAAGATCATGGGACAGCCGCCGAACCTGCGCGAGCTGATCGCCTCCGCCGACGGGGTCACCTTCTGGGCCAACCACGACAAGGCGACGCAAGAGCTCGGCTACAACCCGCGCGGCCTCGAGGAGGGCCTCCGCGCGACGCTCGAGGCGGAAGGCAAACTGCCCGCCGGCACCGCTGCTGCATAAGCTCCCGCAGGTGCGCGTCATCGATGTGGAGCACCTTGGCCGTCCGCATGTGATCGGCTGCTGGGAGGTCGACGGGATGCTGGTCGACCCCGGCCCCGAGTCCTCCCTGCACACGCTGCTGGAGAAGCTCGGCGACCAGCGGCCGGAGGCGATCCTGCTCACCCACATCCACCTCGACCACGCCGCCGCGACCGGCGCGATGGTCGCCCGCTGGCCCGATCTGCCGGTCTACGTCCACGAGCGCGGCGCGCCGCACATCATCGACCCCTCGCGCCTCCTGGCCAGCGCGGTGCGCCTCTACGGCGACGAACTCGGGCACCTCTGGGGGAAGATCCAGCCGGTCCCGGAGGCGAACGTGACCGCGCTGGCGGGTGGCGAGACCGTGCGCGGGATGCGCGTCGCCTACACCCCGGGCCACGCCTCCCACCACGTCGCCTACCTGCACGAGGACACCGGCACCGCCTTCTGCGGTGACGTCGCCGCCTGTCGCATCCCGCCGACCGACCTGGTGATCCCGCCCACCCCGCCGCCGGACATCGACGTCGAGCTGTGGGAACAGTCGCTCGGCATCATCGAGGCCTGGTCGCCGACCAAGCTCGCCCTCACCCACTTCGGCCCGGTCGACGACCCGGCCGCCCACCTCGCCGAGGCGAGACGTCGGCTGCGTGAAGAGGCCGAGCTCGCTCGCCAGATGGACGAGGAAACCTACGAGGCCGACCTCCAGAAGCGGATCGCGGCCCAACTGGACCCGCAGACCGCCGAGGAGATGTTCCAGGCCGTCCCGACCGCCTACCAGTGGTCCGGCCTCGACCGCTACTGGCGGAAGAAAGCCGAGCGCGAATCCTCAACCCCCGGTTGAGTTCGCACTTATCCCCGGTATGCGGGGATAAGTGCGAACGCACCGCTGGGAGGCGACGCGGCGGTTGGCTTAGGAGAGGTGCTTGCGCATGCGCTCGACGGCCTCTTCGATGCGCTCGTCGGGGGCGGTGAGGGCGATGCGGAAGAAGCCCTCGCCGCTCGGCCCGTACATCGAGCCAGGTGAGACGACGACGGCGGCCTCTTCGAGGACGGTCTCGGCGAAGGAGGTCGAGGTGTGGCCCTCGGGGACCGGGGCCCAGATGTAGATCGTGCCCTTCGGGGCGGTGACGTCGACGCCGATCGCGCCCAGGGCGGCGACGACCAGGTCGCGGCGGCGGGTGTAGGTGGCGTTCTGCTCGGCGAGCGGCTCGGGCGGGCCCTGGAGGGCGGCGACGCCGGCCAGCTGCAGGGCCTCGAAGAGGCCCGAGTCGATGTTGGTCTTGAGGCGCCAGTAGGACTGGATCGCGTCCGGGTTGCCGAGGATCGCGGCGACCCGCCAGCCGGTCATGTTGTAGCCCTTGGAGAGCGAGAAGACCTCGACCCCGACCTCCTTGGCGCCGGGCGTGGCGAGGAAGCTCGGCGCGACGTAGCCGTCGTAGGTGGTCTCCGAGTAGGCGTTGTCGTGGACGACGAGGATCTCGTGCTCGCGGGCGAAGGCGACCACTTCCTCGAAGAATCCGTCGGGGACGACCGCCCCGGTCGGGTTGTTCGGGTAGTTGATGAACATCATCTTCGCCTTGGCGAGCGACTCGGCCGGGATCGCCGCGAGGTCGGGCGTGAAGCCCTTCTCCGGGACCAATGGCAGCAGCTCGGCGGTGGCGCCGTGGAGCAGCGGGCCGCCGGTGTAGACCGGGTAGCCGGGATCGGACGCGAGCGCCACGTCGCCCGGGTCGAGGAAGGCGTTGCAGAGGTTGTAGATGCACTCCTTGGCGCCGATCGCCGGGATCACCTCGCCGGCGGCGTCGATCTGGACCCCGAAGCGGCGGTCGTAGAAGTCGGCGAACGCCTGCCGGAACTCCTCGCGGCCACGGTTCGACGGGTACTGGTGGGTCGACGGGTCGGTGACCGCCTTCTGCATCGCCTCGACGATGTAGGGGTAGGTCGGCTGGTCCGGGTCGCCGATTCCGAGGCTGATCACGTCGATCCCGGCGGCTTTCTTCTCCGCGATCCGGCGCTCCAGTTCCTGGAACATGTAGGGCGGGATCTGTTGGAGGCGCTTGGAAGGCTCGGCGATCGGCATGGCGCGGGAATCTATCGAGCGGCTGATCTGAAAGTGGACTCGGTCAGTCCTGCTCGCCGAGCGCGGCGAGCAGCTCCGGCGAGGCCTCGCCCGCGTAGACCGGCTCCGCCCAGCCGTCGAGTCGGACCGCGAGGTCCGCGCCGATCTCGACCGTCAGCTCGCCGCCGTCGAGCTCGACCGTGAGCGGGCTCGGGGCGCCGCGCAGAAACGCGGTGACGGCGGCGCCGGAGGCGCCGGTGCCGGAGGAGAGCGTCTCCCCCACGCCGCGCTCGAAGATCCGGGCCTGCACGTGCGAGCCGTCGAAGGCGAGGAAGGAGACGTTGGTGCGGTTCGGGAAGAGCGTCGAGCCTTCGATCTCCGGACCGACCAGCTCCAGGTCGAGGTCGGCCAGCTCGACCGGATCGACCACGATCGCGCACTGCGGGTTGCCGATCGAGACGTGCTGGAACTCCCACTCGCGCCCGGCGGAGCGGACCGTGCCGCGCCCGTCTGGGCCGCCGGAGGGGAAGTCCTTGGAGGTGGTCGATGCCTTGCCCATGTCGACCGAGCAGGTCAGCTCGCCGGTGATCGTCGGCCGGATCGGCCCGGCGACGGTCGAGATCGCGAACTCGTCGGCGTCGGTCCAGCCGTGGCGGCGCAGGTAGAGGATCGCCTCGCGGGCCCCGTTGCCGGAGAGCTCCGCCTCCGAGCCATCAGGATTGAAGATCCGCAGGTCAGCGACGAACTCCGGGTCCTCGCTCGGCGCCAACAGAAGGATCCCGTCGGACCCGATCCCGAAGTGCGGATCGCACAGCCACTCGATCCTCGACTCGGTGAGATCCCAGGGCAGCTCCGCCCGCTCCAGGATCAGGTAGTCATTTCCCAGCGCCTGCCACTTCTCGAATTTCACGGCGCGGACCCTATCGACGCCAGGATCCGCTGGGCGACGGCCTGATCAGAGAGCCCCGTCCGATCGATCATCTCCAGGTCCGGGATTTTCCGCATCCACGTCAGTTGCCGCCGGGCGTAGTTGCGGCTGCGGCGCTTCATCGTGTCGAGGTCACCCGCCAGGAGCTCATTGAGGCCCAGGGCTTTGCGGGCGGTGCGGCCAGCGCCCAGTTCGTCAGCGCGGCGAGCCTCTTCTTCCCCGCCCCC
>DATEDJ010000125.1:0-14550 GCA_035281725.1 Solirubrobacterales bacterium | reverse complement strand
TCCCTTCCACACAACCGACCGTCAGCCGATCGCCACCATGCGCTCGATCGGCAGCTTCGCCCGCTCGGCGATCTCCGGCGCGACGCTGACCTCGAACTTCATCTCCGCGAGCGAGTCGCGCAGCTTCGGCAGCGTGATCATCTTCATGTATTTGCAGTAGGCCATCCGATTGGCCCCGATCAGGTTCGCCTTCGGCGCCGCCTGCTGGAGCGGGTAGAGCATGCCGTTCTCGGTGGCGACGATGAACTCGCCCTCCGGGTTGGCTTCGACGTAGGTCTGCATGCCCGAGGTGGAAAGCATGTGGACGCCGGTGGTGTCGATGTCGCCGGCGGCGACGTACTCCATCGCCTGGGTCGAGCAGCCGCACTCGGGGTGGATCAGGAACTCGGCCTCGGGATGTTCGGCGCGGGTGCGGGCGATGTCCTCGGGGCGGATCCCGGCGTGGACGTGGCACTCGCCGTCCCAGATGTGGAAGCGGGCGCGGCGCTCCGGCTCGTCGATCAGGCCGGTCTCGCGCTCGACGAAGGCGCCCAGCCACATGTCGGGGCCGAAGAGGATCTCGGTGTCGTCGCCGTGCTCGCGCCAGATGTGCTCGACCACCGAGACCGCGTTGGAGGAGGTCACGCAGTAGTCGGTCTCCGCCTTCACCGCGGCCGAGGTGTTGACGTACATGACGACCAGGGCGCCCGGGTGCTGCGCCTTCCAGGCGCGCAGCTGGTCGGCGTCGATCGAGTCGGCGAGGCTGCACCCGGCGTCGAGATCGGGGATCAGCACGGTCTTATCGGGCGAGAGGATCGAGGCCGTCTCGGCCATGAAGTGGACGCCGCAGAAGACGATCGCCTCGGCGTCGGTGGCCGCCGCGGCGCGCGAGAGGCCGAGGCTGTCGCCGAGGTGGTCGGCGACGTCCTGGACCTCGGGCAGCTGATAGTTGTGGGCGAGGATGACCGCGTTCCGCTGCGCCGCGAGCGCGCGCACTTCCTCGCTGAGCGCGGAGATCTCCGCCGGAGTCAGCTCCGGGGCCAAACCGGGTTGGATCGTCGGGAGCTCCTGCATGAGCCCTTCCTTTCCTCTGTTCGCCGGCAGACCTTCTCGGTCGAACCAGGTCGAATGAACGTGCAAGTCATTCTAGCCGGCCCGAGGACCGGGTCGGCCCGAAGGCCCGCACCAGGCATCCTTTAGCCATGCCCGAGCTGCCCGAGGTCGAGATCACCGCCCGTCGCATCGACGAGGCGGTGGGCGGTGCCACCGTCGAATCGGTGTTGGCGCCGGGGATGAACGTGATGAAGACGTTCGACCCGCCGCTGGAAGCGCTGGTCGGCAGTGAGATCACCGGGGTGCGGCGGATCGCGAAGATGCCGGTGGTCGAATTCGGCGACCTCTCCCTGCTGATCCACCTGATGTCGGCAGGGCGACTGCGGGTCTTCGACAAACGCGCCTCGCTGAAAGACCGCGCCTCACGGGTGCTGATCCGGCTCGACGACGGGCGCGAGCTGCGCCTCCGCGAGTTCGGCACCAAGCAGCGGGCCTGGGCGAAGCTGCTGCCGACCGACGCGGTCGGCGAGGACGAGATGGTGGGGACGCTGGGGCCGGAAGCGTGGCCGGCGCCCACGCTCGATGACTTCGCCGCCGCGATCGACAAGCCCCGGCACCTCCACCCCCTCCTGCGCCACCAGAAAGACATCAGCGGAATCGGCCGCTCCTGGGTCGACGAGATCCTCTGGGAGGCCCGCCTCTCGCCGTTCAAGAAAGGCACCGAACTGGACGAGGCCGAGGTCGAGCAGCTCCACGCCGCGCTGCACGTGCTGGGCGACGCGATCGACCACTACGAGGCAACCATCGGCCCCGACCTGCCGGACAAAATCCCGATGCCGCTGAAAGTCCACAAACGCGAGGGCGAGCCCTGCCCGCGCTGCGGCACGACGATCGAGGCCGTCTTCTTCTCCGAACACCAGATGAACTACTGCCCCAAAGAGCAGACCGGCGGCCGCGTCCTCAAAGACCGGCGGCTGTCGAAACTCCTGAAGTAGCTGTCAGACGGAGTCGGTATCGCCCAGACGGTGAGTGGGTGCCGTCGTCTGATCCAACGGGACGTTCCACGGCGGCGGGTCCGCCTTCACTGGCTCCCAGTTCGGATCGTCTCTGAAATCACGGACTCTCAGGATGTGCTTGATGAACCACTCGATCAGTCGATCGATCACAAAATGACCTCCGCGATCACGGTAGCGAACGAAACCCCAACGGAAAAAAGCCCCACCAGAAAAAAGGTTTCGGCTCTCCTCGTCGCCTTCGCCATCTGGTTCCCCTGCCCGATTGATTCCTCGATCGTGTTGCGCGTGGCTCGAATCGTCCGAATATGGACCCGCCACAGGTCGGGCTCATTGGTGAACCGCTCGGAGGCGAAATTGGCGATCTCCTCTGCCGAGCCGTCGGAGGCCAATCCCGCTACCAGGGAACCGCGGAGGGCAATCACCAAAGACAGAACCAGCGATAGGGCGCCAAGCATGAGCGAGATGCCTGCTCCGCCCCGCGCCACCCCGCTCAACGAGTCGAGCGCCGTAACGGAGTTCGCACCGGCGAGCGCCAAGATGGCTCCGGAGAAGCCCGCGATCTGCCCGCCTCGGGTCCGCAGCGATTGGACCTGGCCCCGAAGGTCATGGACGAGATCTTCGGACCGCTTCAGGTACCAGGCGATCGCTTCTGGGTTCGGAGCCACCCGGCGAAGCTAGCTCTCGATTCCGAGCCGCTCGCCGTCTGACCCAGAAATTTTGCGAAGACCTGCGTCAGTCGGCGCTAAGCAGCAGTGAGAAGTCAAGCGTCGGCGCCGAGTGGGTCAGGGCACCGACGCTGATGAAGTCGACTCCGGTCTCGGCGACGGCGCGGACGGTCTCCAGGTTCACGTTCCCCGACGCCTCAAGGGTCGGCTTGCCGCCTGATGTGTGGGCGTCGCGGAGCTCGATCGCGGCGCGCAGCGTAGGCGGGTCCATGTTGTCGAGCAGCAGCCGATCGGCGCCGGTGCCGAGCGCGTAGGCGGTCTCGTCGAGGTTCCGCACCTCGACCTCGACCGGCAGCTCGGGGTCCGCCTGGCGCGCCGCGTAGACCGCCTTCGCGATGCTCCCGGCGGCGGCGATGTGGTTCTCCTTGATCAGGAAGGCGTCGAAGAGCCCCATGCGATAGATGGTGCCGCCGCCGGCCACCACCGCCGCCTTCTCCAGCTTGCGCAGCCCCGGGGTCGTCTTGCGGGTGTCGAGGATCTTCGCCTTGGTCCCGGCGACCGCCTCGACGTAGCGCGCGGTCAGCGTCGCCACCCCGGAGAGGTGGCCGAGGAAGTTCAGCGCGGTGCGCTCGGCGGCGAGGATCGAGCGGGCGGCGGCGCGGGCGACCAGGACCTCGGTGGGGACGTCCTGGTGCCACTCGCCCTCGGTGGCGAGCGTCTCGACCTCCTCCACCCCGGCCTGGGCCATCGTCTCGACCACCAGGTCGAGCCCGAAGACCACCCCGGGCGCTTTCTGCACGATCCGCGCGGTCGCGGTCCGCTCGGCGGGGACCGTCGCCTCACCGGTGACGTCGCCGTCGCCAAGGTCCTCGGCCAGCGCCCGGGCGACCAGCTCGCGCATCTCCTCGGCGGTAATTGCGGCCACAGCGCCACCCTACCGAGCAGTGCGTTCGCACTTATCCCCGCATAGCGGTGATTACTGCGAACGCACCGGCGTGAGGGGGGAGAGATCTCACGTCGGCGAGACTTGGAGCGTTGAATCCCTGATGGCAGAACTACCCCCGTTCCAGACGCTGATCGACGAGCACGCCGCCGCGGTGATGGCGGTGCTACGCGGAGCGGTCGGCCGCGAGGGCGCCGAGGATGCCTTCCAGGAGACCTTCCTCGCCGCCCTGCGCGCCTATCCGGAGCTGCGGGACGGGCGCAACCTGCGCGGCTGGCTCGTCACCATCGCCCACCGCAAGGCGATCGACCACCACCGGGCCCGTGGACGGGCACCGGTGCCGGTCGCCGCGGTGCGCGAGGAGCCGGTCTTCGACCCAGACCCCGCCGACGGCGCGGTCTGGACCGCGGTCGCGGCGCTGCCGCCCAAACAGCGGGCGGCGGTGACCCTGCGCTTCGCCTCGGACCTCCCCCACGAGGAGATCGGCGCCGCACTCGGCTGCTCGCCGGCTGCGGCGCGCCGCAGCCTGCACGAGGGACTTAAACGACTGCGAAAGGAGTTGGCATGACGCCGACGATGGAGACCCGGGACATGGAGAAGAGCATCGAGGCACTGCGCGAGCGGGCCGCCGCGGAGGGGCTGCTGGACGTCGCCTACACGACCGCCGACAGCCCGTTCGGCACCCTGCTGCTGGCCAAGACGCCACAGGGGCTGGTGCGGATCGGGCTGCCGAACGAGGACATCGAGGAGCTGCTCACCGACCTGGCCGGGCGGATCTCGCCGCGAGTGCTGGAGGCTCCCGCCGGCCTCGACGAGGAGCGGCGCGAGCTGGACGACTACTTCAGTGGGCGCCGGCAGAACTTCGAGCTGCCGATCGACTGGCAGCTGAGCCACGGCTTCCTGCTGCGCGCCCGCCAGGGGATCGCCGCGATCCCCTACGGCGAGACCCGCACCTACACCGATCTCGCTCGTGCGGCCGGCAACGAGCGGGCGGTGCGGTCCGCCGGCTCGGCCTGCTCGCGGAACCCGATCCCGCTGGTCGTGCCCTGCCACCGGGTGCTGCGCAGCGATGGCAGCCTCGGCGGCTATGCGGGGGGGCTGGGGATGAAGGAAAAGCTGCTCGACCTGGAGCGGCACCCCTAAAAGCGGCAGGCGTCAATCGATCAAACGTCTAGCGGAGTAAACCGCTTCGCACGGACCGCCGATTGAGGGGGCATGAAGCGCCTCTCCCGTCCCCTGATCCTGGGCCTGATCCTGGCCCTCTTCGCCGTTCCGACCCTGTCGCAGGCCGCCGCGTCGGCCGATCCGGCACCGACGACCGGCCCGACCGTTCCCCACCTCGCTCTCCGCGACACCGATCCGGAAGAAGCCGGAGAAGCCGAAGACGAAGAAGAATTCGAAGTCGAGGATTGCGAAGGCGCCGAAGACATCTTCGAATTCGAAGAAGAAGAATTCGACGAAGCCGAAGAAGAAGAATTCGAAGTCGAAGTCGAAGAATGTGAAGAAGAAGCCCAGAAGAACAAGGCCGGCGCGGTGACCGCCCCCGAAGAGTGTCGGGTGCGCCAGGCCGAATCCTCGATCACTGCGCTGCCCGATTCGAACCGCATCGAGCTGACGGTCCGGTACCTGACCTACACCCCCTCGACGGTCTCCCTCGATCTGAAGCTGAAGGACGGCAAAGGCAGTCTCAAGATCGAAAACGCCACCAGGCACCTGGGCAAGAAAGGCGTTCTTCACCTCAGCACCAAGGTGTCCGACGCGGTGATGGAACGGGCCGCCAAGGCGAAAGAATTCGACGTCGCCCTGCGCGCCTCGAAGACGCCGGGCGCCTGCGCCGACATGCTCGAACAGCACCTCCAGGTGAAACACCCGGTCGGCGACGCCCGGGTCTACACGCCCCGCGTCAACTAAGAGTCTGTCCTAAGCCGGAACGGTCGTCGCCAGCCAGTCGGCGGCGGCCGGCACCGTCGCCGGGTCGATCGTGTGGACCACTCCCGACTCCCGGTAGGTGACCTCGATCCCGCCCGCGACCAGGAGGTCGCGAGCGGCGCGACCGAAGCCGACCTCAATCACGGGGTCGGCATCGCCGTGCGCGACGAAGGCCCGGGTCGACTGCCGATCCTCGAAGGTGGGCCGCCAGCCCGGCACGGTCGGGACGAAGCCGCTGAAGGCGAGAACCCCGGCGACCGCCGGCCGGTCCGCGCTCCAGGCCATCGTGTGGCTCATCACCGCGCCCATCGAGAAGCCCGCGAGCACGGTGCGCTCCGGCCCGATGCCGGACTCCTCCCAGAGCCCGTCGTGGAGCTCGGCGAGCGCCCCGCGGGCCGCCTCGAAGCTCGCCCGGTCGGGGTAACCGACCCGCGGCACCAGGTACCAATGGAAGCCCGGCCAGCCGGGCACCTGCAGGGGCCCGCGCGCCGAGACGACCCGCAGCCGCCTCTCCGGGTCGACCGCGTCGGCCAGCCCGAGCAGATCGTTCTCGTCGGTGCCGCGGCCGTGGTGCAGGACCAGGAGGCCGTCGGGATCGCCTGCCGCCGGCCGTTCGACTGTCACGAGCGGCGCCACTCGGTGCCTTGCCGTCCCTAACTCGCCGACGAGGCGGCGGTTTTCTCGAGGTAGTCGCGGACGAAGCTGTCGATGTCGCCGTCGAGCACCCGCTGCACGTCGCCGACCTCGTGTTCGGTGCGGTGGTCCTTGACCATCGTGTACGGGTGGAGGACGTAGGAGCGGATCTGCGAGCCCCAGGCGACGTCTTTGACCTCGCCGCGCGCCTTCGCCAGCTCCTCGGCGCGTTTGCGCTCCTCCAGCTCGATCAGCTTCGATTTCAGGAACTGCATCGCGACCGCCCGGTTCTGGATCTGCGAGCGCTCGTTCTGGCACTGGACGACGACCCCGGTCGGGATGTGGGTGATCCGCACCGCCGAATCGGTCTTGTTGACGTGCTGGCCGCCCGCGCCGGAGGCGCGGTAGGTGTCGATCCGCAGGTCGGCGTCGTCGATCTCGACTTCCACGCCCTCCTCGACCAGCGGGCCGACGTCGACCTGGGCGAAGCTGGTGTGCCGGCGCCCGGAGGAGTCGAAGGGGCTGATCCGGACCAGCCGGTGGACGCCGCGCTCGGCCGCGAAGAGGCCGTAGGCGTTCTCGCCGCGGGCGATGAAGGTGGCCGACTTCAGCCCCGCCTCCTCCCCCGGCGAGGCCTCCGCCATCTCGACGTCGAAGCCGCGCCGTTCGGCCCAGCGCAGGTACATGCGCAGGAGGATCTCCGCCCAGTCCTGGGAGTCGGTGCCCCCCGCCCCGGCGTGGACGGTGACGACGGCGTCGCCGGCGTCGTACTCGCCGCTGAAGAGGCGCGCCTCTTCGAGCTCGGCCAGGCGCGACTCGATCGTCGCCAGCTGCCCCTCCAGTTCGGCCTCGATCTCCTCGTCTTCCTCGGCCAGCTCGGCGAGGTCGCCGAGTTCGGCGACGTCGCTCGCGAGTCCGCGGAACATCTCCAGCCGGCGCTGGGCGCGGGCATGGGCGGCGGAGGTGCGGGCGGCGACATCCTGGTCATCCCAGAAGCCGGGCTTCCCCATCTCCTCCTCGAGCTCGGCGGATTCCCGCTCTAGGCCGGCCGGGTCAAAGGTAGTCCGAGAGCAGGGACAGCTGCTCGCGGACAGCGGCGATTCGCGGCGCTACGGGCTCTTTCTGCGCGGCATCGGCCATGCCCCAAGACTACCGGCCGCGACACGCATCGCCTCTTCGCGGTCCTCGAATGGGCGCCAGGAGCGGATCCGCCGCTCGCGCAGCTCGAAGACCCAGGCCATCTCGTCCTCGCCCGCGAACTCGCCCTCGTCGTCGTCCCAGTGCCAGCGGCGCATGATCAGCGCCACGGCGTGCCCGTCCGCCTGGTGGAGCTCCTCGACCTCGATCGTCTGCTGGACCCCGCCCCGCTTGCGGGTCGCCCACTGCCGAGCCGCCTCGCGGCCCCTGAGCAGCCCCTTCATCGAGTGCAGCTCGACCTCGGGATCGAGCGTCTCGACGAACGCGTCCATATCGCGCTCATTGAAGGCGCGGATGAACTCGCGAACCGGATCGGTGCTCATGCGCCCTCAGGCGCCGTGGCACTTCTTGTACTTCTTGCCGCTGCCACACCAGCAGGGATCGTTGCGGCCGATTTTGTCGTGCTCGTCTTTGACCACCGTCTCGACGATGTCAGGGCCGCCGCCGTTGCCGCCGTTCGGGCCGCCCGGCTGGGAGGCCATGTCGACGGCGCCGCCTGCCGCCGCGCCTCCGGTTGCCACGCCCGCCGCCATCTGTTCGAGCGCCGAAGGCTGCGCCTCGGCCGTGCCGCCCGAGTAGTCGAGCGCCCGCCGGTCGGTCCCGGCTTCGTAGCCACCGCCCTGGTAAGGCTCCCGCCCGTTGCCGCCCGGCCCTTCGGTGAATTCGATCTCGGCGTGGAAGACGAGCTTCGAGAACTCCTCCCAGATCGAGTGCATGAGGTCTTCGAACATCGTGAAGCCCTCGTTTTTGTAGGCCACGAGCGGGTCGATCTGGGCGAAGCCGCGGAGGTGGATGCCCTCCCGCAGGTAGTCCATGTCGAAGAGGTGTTCGCGCCAGCGGTTGTCGATCACGTTCAGCAGGATCGAGCGCTCGAGGTGGCGCATCAGCTCCTCGCCGAGTTTGTCTTCGCGCTCGTCGTAGGCCGCCATCGCGTCCTCGTCGAGGTCGTCCTTCATCCGCTCGCGGTCGACGGTCTCCGGCGCCAGCGCGGCGACGTCGACGCTGATCGGCCAGATCTGGCGCAGCTGCGTCTCCAGCTCGGCGAGATCCCAGTCCTCGAGGATGTCGCTGGCGGTGTACTCCTCCACCAGCCGCTCGATCACGCCTTCGAGCTCCTCGCGCGCGGTCTCGGAGATGTCGCGGCCTTCGAGGATCTCGCGGCGGTATTTGTAGACGACGCGGCGCTGCTCGTTCATCACGTCGTCGTACTCGAGCACGCGTTTGCGGATCAGGAAGTTCTGTTCCTCGACCTTCTTCTGCGCGTTCTCGACGGTTTTCGTCAGCATTTTCGCCTCGAGCGGCATTTCGGCGCCGTCGTCGTCGACCGGCCCGAGGCGGTCGAGGATTTTGTAGATTCGATCACCGGCGAAGAGGCGGATCACGTCGTCTTCGGCGGAAAGGAAGAAGCGCGACTCGCCCGGGTCGCCCTGGCGGCCGGAGCGGCCGCGCAGCTGGTTGTCGATGCGGCGCGACTCGTGCCGCTCGGTGCCGCAGATGAAGAGCCCGCCGAGCTCGCGGACCTCCTCCGCCTCGACTCGACACTGCGGCTTCAGCTCCTCGGTCTTCTCCGCCAGCGCCTCCTCGTAGCCCTCGTCGCCGTGCGTGATCCCCTGCCGTTTCAGCTCGGCGATCGCCAGGTGTTCGGGGTCCCCGCCGAGCTTGATGTCGACGCCGCGTCCGGCCATGTTGGTGGCGATCATCACCGCGCCCTTGCGGCCGGCCTGGGCGATCAGCTCGCCCTCTCGTTCGGCGTGCTCGGGTTTCGCGTTCAGCACCGCGTGCTGGATGCCGTCGCGCTTCAGCGCCCCGGAGATCATCTCCGAGACCTCGACCGAGACGGTCCCCACCAGCACCGGCTGGCCCTGCTCGTGGCGGCTGACGATTTCGTCGATCACCGCCTGCCACTTGCCGTCTTTGGTTTTGAAGATCTGGTCGTTCTGATCGAGCCGGACCATCGGCTGGTTGGTCGGGATCTCGACCACCGGCATCTCGTAGATTTTCATGAACTCGGTCGCCTCGGTGAGGGCGGTGCCGGTCATCCCGGAGAGCTTCTCGTAGAGCCGGAAGTAGTTCTGCAGGGTGATCGTGGCGAGCGTCTGGTTCTCCTCGCGGATCGCCACGCCTTCCTTCGCCTCGACCGCCTGGTGCAGACCCTCCGACCAGCGCCGCCCCTCGAGGATGCGGCCGGTGAACTCGTCGATGATCATCACCTCGCCGTCGATCACCGCGTAGTCGTCGTCTTTTTTGTAGAGCGACTCGGCCTTCAGGGCCTGGACGAGGTGGTTGACGAGGTTGCCGTGTTCGCCCAAGTAGAGGTTGTCGACGTCGAGGAATTCCTCGGCTTTCTTGACCCCGCGCTCGGTCGGCGCGACGGTCTTGTGTTTCTCGTCGTACTCGTAGTCGAAGTCGGCGTCGGAGGTGTCTTTCGATTCGCCAAGGCTTTTCAGTTTCTCTTTGTGCGGGACGCCGACCAGCTGTTTCGCCAGGCGGGCGAACGTGTAGTAGGTCTGCGCCGCTTCTTCGGGGCGACCGGAGATGATCAGCGGCGTCCGCGCCTCGTCGATGAGGATGTTGTCGACCTCGTCCACGATCGCGAAGTCGTGGCTGCGCTGGACACATTCCTCCAGCGACTGCGACATGTTGTCGCGCAGGTAGTCGAAGCCGAACTCGGAGTTGGTGCCGTAGACGACGTCGCAGGCGTATTTGACCCGGCGGGTCGCCGGGTCGTCGCCGTCCTGGAGGGCGGCGACGGTGACCCCGAGCGCCTCGTAGATCGGCGTCAGCCATTCCGAGTCGCGGCGGGCCAGGTAGTCGTTGACGGTGACGACGTGGACGCTGTCGCCTTTCAAGGAGTTGAGGAAGACGGGCAGGGTCGCGGTGAGCGTCTTTCCCTCGCCGGTCTTCATCTCGGCGATCGCGCCGTCGTGGAGGACCATGCCGCCGATCAGCTGGACGTCGTAGTGGCGCTGGCCGGTCGTGCGCCGGGAAGCCTCGCGGCAGAGCGCGAACGCCTCCGGCAGCAGATCCTCGAGCGCCGCGCCGTCGCGAGCGCGCCGGCGGAGCTCATCCGCCTCGGTGCGGATTTCCTCGTCGGAGAGGGCTTCCATCTCCGGCTCGTATCGATTGATCGCCTCCGCGCGCTTCTGGTACGCCTTGAATTTGCGCCCCTCCCCCGCGCGCAGGGCCTTCGTGACCAGGTCCATTGCGGGCATTGCTCAAGAGTAGCGGTCCCCCCCTTGCCGCCGACTGGCGAGCGGCGTACGATCCACCTTCGATACCCACAAGGAGGTAGCTCATGCGGATTGAGATGCGGGGACGCAACGTCGAGATGACGGACGACCTGCGTGAGTTAGTGAACAAACGGTTCAACCGCTTGGGGAGGCAGGTATCGGGCTTAGCGACGCTGGAGGTGGTCCTCCACGAAGAGCGCAATCCGTCGATCGCCGATTGCCAGGTGGCCGAGGCGACGGTGCGCCTCAAGGGCGCCACCCTCCACGCGCGTGAGGCCTCGCCTGAGATGGCCCTGAGCATCCACAAGCTCGCCGACGACGTGCGCCGGCAGGTGAAGAAACACCGCGAAATGCTGCGCAAGCGCAAGGTGACGCGGCGGGTGATGGGCCAGATGCGAGGCCGGCCGGCGACGTAGGCGGGCCGGCAGGACGCCGGCCGGCGCCCTTGGCCATCGCGGCAGATGGCGGGCGACGCCGGCGGCGGGTGAGAAGTCGACCCCTTTGGCGGTTGTGGCCGACTTCTCACCCGCCCGAGCTGTGAGGGGGATGGTGAGGGACCAGAGGCTGCCGCGGGACGGCGGATGCCCCAAAAGGACGCCGCCGGACGGGCGCGTCACAGATTTGTGCGCGGCGACGGCCGACGGTGCGATTGAGCCGCCTATAACCGGCTCAATCGCACAGTCGGCAGAGCTACCCGCGCCGCCGGTGGTCGCGGCTCGATCGCCGCCAAGTGTGCCCTGCACAGTCGACGGGGTGCCCCGCCGACGCCAGTGCACTTGAGCACACTCTGCTGTGCTCAAGTGCACGCTCGGCGACTGGCTCGCGACGACCGTGCACTTAGCCACGCCCGGGTGTGGCTAAGTGCACGGTCGATCCCAGGACCGCACGGCTTCGTGCCATCTCGCGCCTTTCGTGACTCCCTCCCGCCCTGAAGAGCCGCGGATGCCGAGCCGACCTCAGAAGCCACGGGTCGGATCGGCATCCGCGGCGCTCGCAAGCCGGTCCCTTCCTCCGCCACCCGCCGACTGCTGACTTGACCCCGTCCTGGTGGGGTCAAGTCAGCAGTCGGCTAGAGGCGCCGGGTGAACGTCAACGCGACGACGCGCTTGGCGCCCGCGGCGCGGAGCGCTGCGGCGCAGGCGGTCAGGGTCGCGCCGGTGGTGAGGACGTCGTCGACGAGGAGCACGCTCCGCGGCGCGGGCCCGATTGCCTCGATGTGAGGCGGGTGGCGGATGCGTTCCGCTCGCCGGCGGCCCATCTGGTGGCCCGATCCCCGGCGCGCGAGACAGGGGACGACCTCGACCTCGAGCCTCGCCGCCAGGGCCGCCGCCAACTCGCCTGCCGGATCGAAACCGCGCCGTCGCCGGCGGGCCCGCGCGGGCGGGACCGCAACCACGGCACCGCCCAGCAGGTGGCCAGGCGCGAGCCAATGCATCCGCTCCGCCATCACCTCCGCCGCCGGCAACAACCGCCGAAACTTCAGCGCGGCGACGAGCGCCCGGGCGACGCCGTCATGCGACGCCGACGACCACACCCGGTCGACCCCGTGCGGCCCGCCCGCCGCGATCGGCACCGCCGCCGCCAGTCCCCGCGAACACCTCGTACAAAGCACCGCCTCCGCCCGACACGAGCGCCCACAGGCCGCGCAAAGCGGCGGCGCAATGAGTCCGGCGGCGACTTGAAGCAGATGCACGCCGCGACCCAACCGAGAAACCCCGCACACGTGGCGCGCACAACGTCAATCCTCTGCGCCCGTCGAGTCGCGGATTCCGGGCCGACCTCAAAAGCCATGGGTCGGCCCGGAATCCGCGACCCACGGCGACCAACGTCCGCCGCCCGTACTACCGTGCCCCCAGAATCGCCCCGATCAGCACCGAGCGCTCCGGCAGCTCCGCCCCCGGCAGCACGATCACGTCCCGCAAGCGACTCCCGGCCCCGATCTTCGCTCCATCCCCGATCACCGCCGGGCCGTCGATCCTGACGTCCTCGCCGATCTCGCAACCCGGCCCCAGCAGCACCGGGCCTTCGAGCTTCCCCTCGTCGCCCTCCGACTCTCCGCCCCGGTACCCGTCGACGATCTCGCCCACCTGCTCGACCTGCACCGCCCCGGTCAGGGCGTCCACCGTGCTTTCGCGCAGCTCCGCCAGGTTGCCGATGTCGTTCCAGTAGGCGTCGATCTCGTGCGAGTAGAACGGCACGTCGCTCTCCAGCAGGCGTGGGAAGACGTCCATCGCCCAGTCGGCGAAGCCCTCCGGGTCGCCCTCCTTCGCGGCCTTGCTGGTCCCAGGAGACGGAAAGAAGTCGAAGATCTCCTTGCGGAACATGTAGATGCCGCAGTTGGCGAGGTCGGAGAGCGCTTCGCTCGGGTCCGGCTTCTCCTGGAAGCCGCTGATCCGTCCCTCCTTGTCGGTGATCGCCACCCCGAACTGGCTGGTGTCGGTGACCCGCTTGGTCGCCAGCGTGGCGATCCCGTCGTGGCCCTGATGGAACTCCCGCATCGCGGCCAGGTCGATGTCGGTGAGCGCGTCACCGGAGATGATCAGGAACTCGTCGCCGAGGAACTCGCGGACGTTCCGCACCCCGCCGCTGGTGCCGAGCAGCTGCTCCTCCTTCGAGTAGGTCAGCGACACCCCGCAGGCCGAGCCGTCGCCGAAGTGCTCCTCGATCAGCTCCGGGAACCAGTGCAGGTTGGCGATCGTCTCGGTGAAGCCGTGCCTGGCCAGAAGCCGCAGGATGTGCTCCATCACCGGCCGGTTCAGCACCGGCACCATCGGCTTCGGCATGTCGAACGTGATCGGCCGCAAGCGCGTGCCGAGACCCGCCGCCAGGACCATCGCCCTCATCCCATCTCCTCCTTGAAGCGGTCGATCGCCTCCACCGGGTCGGGGTCCACGCCGCGCTGCCGGGCCAGCTCGAGCGAGACCAGGTCGCCCAGCATCACGGCCCAGAGGAGCCGCTCGATCCGGGTCTCCCCCATCGTCTCGACCCGCGCCACCGCCGCCCCGTCCTGCTGCACAGACGCCGAGGTGAGCTCGAAGCGGCGCCCCACGCGCGGGTGCTGGTCACGGTCCTCGAGGAAGATCGCCGCCGCGCGCTCCTCGCCCGCCGCGCCCGCCCAGCCGAGGATCTCGTTGTGGTCGGCCTCCGGCAGCTCGCCCCAGAAGGCCGGGAACTTGGCGTTCTCGTTGACCTGCGTCTTCCAGCGGCGGGCCACCGGGGCGGTCAGGTCGGAGCCGTAGATGACCGGCACGGCGCCCGCGATCAGCCCCGCGATCTCACGCGCCTGCTGCTGCAGGGACTCGCTCTGCTCGGTGAGGAAGGCTGCCGCGGCATCGATCTCGGTGTGGATGCGCGGCCCGACGCCCGCCAGCGCGGCGACCTCGGCGGCGACCACGACCATGTAGGCGACCGCCGCGCGCGGCTGGAAGATCCCCGGCAGGCCGACCACCGGCACCTCGGTCTCCCGCGCCCGGTCGACCAGCGGCCCGCCGATGCTCGCCACCAGGCGCCGCGCGCCGAGCGTCTCCGCCGCCTCCAGGCAGGCCAGCGTCTCCTCCGTCTGCCCCGAGTAGCTGGAGCAAAGCACGGTCCACTCGGGCGTCGCCCAGCTCGGCAGCGCGTAACCGCGCACGGTCAGCATCGGCCCGGTCAGCCGGTCGCCGAGCGCCGCCGCGGCGAGGTCGCCGCCGATCGCCGAGCCGCCCATCCCGCAGACGAAGAGCCCGGCCGAGGGCGCTGCCTCGAGGCGCGCCGATTCGATCCGCCAGAGCGCGTCGCGGAGCTGGTCGGGAATGCCGAGTACGTCGTCGATCATCGCTGGGCGCCAACTCTCTCATTCTCGGCGACCATCGTGTCAACAAGTTGAGTGCCGGCCTCGACCACCGCTCCCGCCGCGAGGATCGAGC
>DATEDJ010000124.1:0-28249 GCA_035281725.1 Solirubrobacterales bacterium | reverse complement strand
GTTCCGCGCGTCTCCGTGACGATCCTCCCGTCCCCGTGACGCCTCCCCGGCGTCTCATGCACATCCCCACGGACCCGGCCCTCTCGGCGGCGGCCTCAGCCCGCCCGGGTCGCCGCCGAGAGGCCGGGTCCCTCGGCGTCCTCCACCCGGCCCCCGTCGCCCGCCCGCCCGCCGCGTCCCATTCCGTCCCCCGGTGCGTTCGCAGTAATCCCCGCTATCCGGGGATAAGTGCGAACTCACCCTGGGCGCGGGCGGGCGCGGACTCCGATGTCGTTGGCCAGCCGCCCCGGTTCGAGGCCGGCGTCCCACCAGTACGCCTTCCAGCAGGCGTCGCGCAGGAGCGAGGCTCCGGGGAGGCGGCCGACGAGGCCCTCGGAGAGCCACAGGGCGGCGCGGATCAGCGGGTAGAGGAGGCGGTAGTAGCGGACCTGGTCGACCTCGAAGCCCGCTTCGGCGAGGAGGTCGGTGAGCTCCGTGGCGGAGAAGTGGACGTGGAAGGCGTGGCCCGCGGAGAAGTTGCCGAAGCGGTCGCCGCCGTAGATGCGCTCGTACTTGCGGCGCCCGTTGACGAGGGAGAAGACCGCCCGATGGAGGCGCGGGAAGTGGAACTTGACGTTCTCCGGATCGGCGAACGCGAGCAGGCCCTTGTGGGGGACGGTGACGACGAGGACGCCGTCCGGGCGGAGGACGCGGCGGATCTCCAGCAGCGCCGCGCGGCGCAAGTCCGGCGGCATGTGCTCGAGCACGTCGCAGCAGGTGACCGCCGAGATCGAATCGTCGGAGAGGGGCAGGCGCGGGTCGTCCTCGGCTAGGGCGAAGAAGTCGACCTCCCCCGGGTGGCGGCGGCGCAGGTCGGCGATCAGGTCGGCGTCGACGTCGCAGGCATGGACGGTGAGGCCGAATTCGCCGGCCAGCGCCAGCGCCAGCGCGGCGTTGCCGCAGCCGTAGTCGAGCACCTCCGTCACCTCGTTCCCGCTCAGCAGGGAGATCGTCACCCCGTTGCGCCCGCGCCGCTCCTTACCGGTCACCGTCAGCGGACTCATCGTCATCGGACCTCGGGTCAGGCGGCGCTGAAGTAGCGGTTCGCCTGCTTCAGCTCCTCGGTGCGGCCTGAGTCCTGGATCCGCCCGTCGACGATCACGACCACCGAGTCGCAGATGTCGAGCAGGCTCGGCCGGTGGGTGACGACGAACAGCGTCATCTCGTGGGCGAGGGCGCCCAACGACTCGCGGATCAGCGACTCCGAGCGCGGGTCGAGGGCGCTGGTCGGCTCGTCGAGGACCAGCATCTCCGGCGCCGCGGCCAGTGCCCGGGCGAGGCAGATGCGCTGCTGTTGGCCGCCGGAGATCGAGTCGGCGCGGGGGCCGATCACGGTGTCGTAGCCTGCCGACCAGCCGCGGATGTCGTCGTCGATGCGGGCCAGCTCCGCCGCCCGCCGGACCATGCCGTCGTCGATGTCGCGGAAATAGCGGATGTTCTCCGCCACCGTCGCGTGCAGCAGCTGCGGCTTCTGCGGCACGTAGGCGACCTGGCGGTGCCAGTCGAGCGGCGAGAAATCGGCGGCGGGCTCGCCGTTGACCGTGTAGGAGCCGACGGTCGGCGGGCGCAGCCGCAGGAGGATCTGGATCAGGGTCGACTTGCCCGACCCGGACGGACCGACGATGCCGATCGAGTCGCCGCGCCGCGCCTCGAAGCTGATCCCGGAGAGGACCGGTTCGGCCGGCCGGTAGGAGAAGTGGACGTCGTCGAAGCGGATCGTCGCGATCTGCCGCAGCGGCGTCACCGGCGCGGCCACCGCCTCGTCCTCGTAGTGGGCGATCTCGGTCTCCAGCCGCTCGATGAAGGGCAGCGACTGGAGGATCGACTGATAGCAGCTCTGCGCCTGCTGGCCGTAGGTCCCGGCGCGGACCATGATCAGGATCACGGCGCCGAGCGAGGCGACGTCGCCCGACCCGCTGGCGTAGAGGATCCCGAGGCCCGCGACCACGGTCAGGTAGACGAGGCTCTGGAACAGCGTCGGCACCAGCCGGTTGACGAACTGGGTCTGGTAGAAGAGCCGGCCGGCGGTCGAGGTGAGCGTGCCGATCCGGTCGCGCTGGGCGCCGGCGACGCCGAAGACGTGGGTCTCCTCGGCCATCCGCGACGCCTCGACGACGCCGTTGGCAAATTCGAGCTGCGAGGCCGAGAGGTCCTTGGCGCTGCGCCGACCGTAGGTGCTGAGCGGCCGCAGGAGGCCGAAAAGGGCGACCGCGACGATCACCACCGCGAAGGCGACGACCACGTTCAGCAGCATCGCCGAGATCACCAGGACGAGGAAGGTGATCAGCGCGCTGAGCAGGGCGGCGAACTGCAGCGCCCCCGCCGTCGACTGGAGGATCTGGCTGGTCAGCATCTCCTGCAGGTGGCCCTCGAGTTCGCTCGACTGCAGCGACCAGGAGGCGCGCGAGAAGGCGCCGAAGAGACGGTCGCGGAGGGTCGTCTGCACGTCGGCGGCGAGCCGCGCCTGCAGGTGCGCGTTGATGCCGAGCAGGACGACGCGGGCGAGCGAGAGCACCGCCGCCACGACGAGCATCGCGGTGACGCTGGGCCGCAGGACGTAGGACCCGAGGCCGAGCTTGACGTGGTCGGAGCCGTAGACGAGGGCGGTCCCGACCTCGGCGACCACGGCGAGGACGCCGGCTTCGGCGAGGCCGGAGAGGAAGGCGGTGATCGAGAGCCCGACCACGGCGCGCCCGTGCCCGGCGACCAGGCTTCGCATCGCCGTCCTCGTCGGCATTAGGACCGGGAGCCGATCGCGGTAGGCATCGTGCGGCGAACGGGGCGGGGTCGCCGGAACTTTCGGAAGAACTGAGGAGGGCGCCCCGTTCGGGGGCCGAGATGGTGATTCGAGAGGCGATCGTCGCGGCACCTGCGCCGCTTGGCACCGGTGGCCTCGGCGGCGCGGCGGCCGAATTCGCCGACGGGCTGGAGGCGCTCGGCTGCCGCGCCTCGTTCGTCGGCATCCCAGCGCTCGGCCCGGCGACGCGGGTGGCGCGCTCGCGGCCGTTCCGGCGGCTCTTCGGCAAGGGGGTGGGCCGGCGGGCGGTGGCACGTTCGGTGCGGCGGGCGGTGCCCCCGGACGGCTGGGACCTGGTCTGGGGCTGCCCCGGCGCCGCCCCGGTCGAGCGTGGGCGCGGCATCCGCGTGGTCCACCAGGCCACCCGCCATCCCGCCCTCCACTGGGAGGCGACGCGGCGCGGGGAACGGGAGACCGGCGGCCACGGCACGATCACCCGGGCCGAGGTGCGGCGCTGCGAATACGAGCTGCGCCGCGCCGACATCGTCCACGTCACCAGCCGCGCCGTGCGCGAGCAGCTGCTCGACGCCGGGGTGGAGGAGGAGCGGATCGTCCAGGCGGACCTCGGCGTCGACCTCGGGCGCTTCCGGCCCGGGCGCAAGCCCGAGGTCACCACCGTTGCCTTCGTCGGGCCGCTCTCGATGAGCAAGGGGGTCGACGTGGTGGCCGAGCTGGCGGTCCGGCTCGGCGACGAGGCCCGGGTCGAGGTGGTCGGCGGCCCCAGCTGTCGCTGGTCGCGCGGGGTGGTCGAGGGGGCGCCGTTCGTCCACCGCGACTCGGTCGCCGAGACCCTGGCCACGGCGCACTTCCTCGTCCTCCCGTCGCGCTCCGACGGCTTCTCCTACGCCGTGCTGGAGGCGCTCGCCTCCGGGGCGGTGCCGATCGTCACCCCCGAGGTCGGCGCCGCCGAGGTGGTGCGGCGGCTCGACCCGCGCCTCGTCGTCGATCGCGCGGGCTTCGCCGAGGAGGTCGCGGCGCTGCTCGGGCGGCTCGACCTCGGGCGGCTGGCGCCGGCGGCCCGGGAGCTGGCCGAAGGGTTCGACCGCCGGCGCACCGCGCCGCAGGTGGCGAGCCTGGTGCTCGAGCGGGCCGAAGGACTGCCGCCGCGATGAAGCTGGCGATCGTCGCCCGCGAGGTGATGCCCGAGGGCGGCCTCACCCTCTCCGCCTTCCGGCTCGCCGCGGCGCTCGGTGAGGCCGGCCACGAGGCCACGGTGATCTACGACGACGGGGAGCCGCCGGCCGACCTGGCGGCCTACGGGCGGCGGGTGCCCTTCGTCGAGGGGCCGGGCTCGGTCTCCGGGCGGCTGGCCGCGGCCCTGGAAGGGGTCGGCGCCGAGGCGGTGCTCGTCGACAGCGGCCGGCTCGCCGACCTGCGGGCCGCCGCCGCGGTGGCCCCGGCCGCAATCCACGCCAACATGCACGACGCCGTCTGCCCGGACCGCTCCCGCTATTGGGCGCGGGCCAAGCAGCCCTGCCGGGTGCGCGCCGGGTGGCGCTGCGCGGCGCTTCGCCCGGCGCTCGGCTGCTCGGGCCTGCATCGCTCCCTCGATCCGCGGCCGATCGCCGCCCAGCGGGAGATCCTCGACCTGCTGCGCGGCGGCGGGCTCGGCGTGGTCTGCGTCAGCACCGATCAGGCCGAGCTCTACGCCGGGCACGGGGTCGCGCCGGAGCGGGTCGCGGTGCTGCCGAACCTGGGGATCCGCGCCACCGCCGACTCCCTCCGCGAGGCCGTCCGCCAGACGCCCGAGGGCTGGCGCGGGGCGACCGCCTTCTTCGGCCGGCTCAGCAAGCAGAAGGGGGGAGAGCTGCTGGCCGAGCTCGCCGCCCGGTTGCCGGCCGCGGCGCGGTTCCGGATCTTCGGCGACGGCTACCTCGGGCGGCGGATCGCCGCCACGCAGCCCGCCGAGGTGATGTGCGGCCACGTCCCGCAGAGCGCCGTGACCGGCGTCCTGATGTGGGCGCGGGCGGTCGCCTTCACCTCGCTCTGGCCCGAGCCGGGCGGAATCGTCGGTGTCGACGCCCAGCTGATGGACGTCCCGGTGGCCGCCTTCGACGTCGGCGCGCCGCGCTACTGGCCCGCCGCGCGGCGCTTCTCGCTCGGCGACGTCGACGCGATGGCCGCCTGGCTGGGCGAGTGCGAGGCGCCGGCCGGGGCGCGCGATCCCGAGGCGGTGGCGAGCGCCCAGCACGGCTACTGGGCGCGGATCGGCGCCCGCGGGGCCGAGCTGTTGGAGGGCTTCGCCGCGCGCGGCACCTTCGGGGCGCCGGCCGCGACCCCCGCGGAGGAGATGATCCTCGCCCGATGACGGTGCTCGGCCGCGCAAGGAATCGGGCCCGGCGAGGCGCCGGGCAGCTGGCCCTGGAGATGCTGCGCCGGCGGGCGACGGGCGACCTCTACGTCGACTACGGCTGGGGGAGCCTCATCTACAGCGGCGACGGCGACGCGCAGGAGCTCCTTTACCACCTCCACCAGCGCGAGTGGTACCGCCAGGACATGGCAGTCCTGCGGCCGCTGGTCGCGCCGGGGATGACGGTGGTCGACGTCGGCGCCAACCTCGGCTTCTTCAGCCTGATGATCGCCCCGCTCCTGCGCCCCGACGGCCGCATCGTCGCGCTCGAGCCCTCGCGCCGCACCTTCGCCAAGCTGAGCGGGACGATCGCCCGCAACGGGCTCGACGATGTGGTCACGGCGGTCAACTCGGGCTGCGCGGCGGCGGCCGGCTCGGCGACCTTGCACCAGGTGAGCGCGAGCAGCGGCAACGCGACGATCCTCGCCGACGGCGGGGGCGAGGAGATCGGCCTGACCCGCCTCGACGACCTCGGCCTCGACTCGGTCGGGTTGCTGAAGATCGACACCGAGGGCTACGAGTCGGAGGTGCTGAAGGGAGGGACGCGGCTGCTGGGCGAGTCGCAGCCGACGCTCTTCATCGAGCTCGGCGGCCACTACCTGGAGGGCACGCTGGAGGCGATCGACCTGCTCACCGAATTTGACTACGAGACC
This sequence comes from Solirubrobacterales bacterium, assembly GCA_035281725.1. Classification (GTDB taxonomy): domain Bacteria; phylum Actinomycetota; class Thermoleophilia; order Solirubrobacterales; family 70-9; genus VAYN01. Next base: position 22,410 of record DATEDJ010000124.1, on the reverse strand, counting down.
ACGGCCCTGCGCCGGATCGACTGGAAGGAGGTCGGGAACGGTGCCAACTTCGTCGTCACGCCGCGCACGTGAGAGGGGCCCCGGGCGCCGCTGCTCAGGGGCCGGCGACGACGGTCGCCGGGCTCGGCGTCGCGACCTCGTAGCCGGAGCGCCGCAGCGCCGCGCCGGCGATCTCCTCGGCGTGCTGGATCGTCGCCGCCGGGCGCTTGCGGTAGACGCCGAGCGAGCGCTGGTGGCCGTCGCCGAGCGCGGCGCCGGTCCGCGGACCCATCCGCATGCCGAGGAAGTCGATCAGCGCCGAGCCCTGGCCGAGCGGGTCGGCGACGAGGTCCTCGTAGCGGACGGTGAGCACGCGGCCGGATGCCTGCACGTCGGGGCGCTCGAGGAAGTCCTGTGCGCGGGAGACCATCGCCGCCCAGATCCAGATCGCGCGCACGTACTGGTCGGCCTCGATGAAGGCCTGCTCGGCGCCGCGCTCCACCCACCAGGGGACCAGCAGCGTCCCCGAGCGGCGGACGATCGGCGTCTCGTTGCTCTCCACGTCGGCCAGTCGGGTGTCGGAGAGGGCGTCGTATTTGCGCAGCAGCGAGTCGGCGACGTCGCGCCCGTCCCGCACCAGATAGACGAGGCGGGCGTCGGGCAGCGCGTCCCAGACGAGGTCGGGGCAGAAGGAGATGAACGGTTCCTTGTAGATCAGGACGCGCTCGCGACGCCTGCCCGCCAGCGCTGGCCGCAGGTCGCGCGGATCCCGACTCGCCGCCCACCACTTGCGCATCGCGGCGGCGCGCGAGTAGTAGGCGGAGGAGGAGAGGTAGTCGCGCAGGCCGGCCCGCAGGCCGCGTTCGAGGACCTCGCGCGTCTCGGTCGGCTGCGGCGTGGCGGCGAGGTGAAGGAGCGCGGTCGGGAAGAGGTTGCCGGTCACGCACTCCGCCTCGCCGAGCGTGTCGAGGACTTCCATCAGGAAGGTGGTGCCGGAGCGGGGCGCGCCGAAGACGATCGCCCGCTCCGCGATCGGAGCCCACTCCGCAGCCTTGCCCGCCGCCGTCGGTGTCATCGCCGGGGAACGTCCGCATGAACCCAAAACTTGCGCCACGCATTGTCTCTTTCGCCACCCAGGGCAGCGGCCACGGGGACGAGCTGCGCATCCGGGAGCTGCTCGCCGACCTCGACCCGGAGCCGCTGCCCTTCGATCGGGGTCGCCGCCTACGCTCCGCGGCCGGGCTCCTCGGCAGGCTCCTCCGCCGCCGCCCCGACCTGGTCGTGATGGAGGGGACCGGGGTCGGCGGTGGGCTCGCCCTGATCGCCGCCCGCCTGCTCGCCGGGGTTCCCTACGTGGTGTCAAGCGGCGACGCGGTCGGTCCATATATAGGCCTCGGTCACCCCTGGGCGGCCCCCCTGGCGGCCGTCTACGAGCGGCTGCTCTGTCGCTGGAGTGCGGGCTTCATCGGTTGGAGCCCCTACCTCGTCGGCCGGGCGCTGACCTTCGGCGCGCCCCGGGCGATGACCGCCGCGGGCTGGTCGGCCCCGGCCGCCGGCCTCGATCGCGCCGAGCGCCGGCGCGCCCTCGGCATCCCCGCGGACGCGGTCGTCTTCGGCCTGATCGGGTCGCTGCGGTGGAACGACGCGGTCGGCTACTGCTACGGCCTCGAGCTGGTCCAGGCGGCGCTCGCCGCCGAGCGCGACGACCTCCGCGTCCTCGTCGTCGGCGACGGGTCGGGCCTGCCGCGCCTCCGCGAGCTCGCCGACCGCGCCGATGGCCGCGTGATCCTGACCGGGCGAGTACCCAAGGAGGAGGTCGGCAGCTACCTCGCCGCCCTCGACGTCGCGAGCCTGCCGCAGAGCGTCGACGGGGTCGGCTCCTTCCGCTACACGACCAAGATCAGCGAGTACCTGGGCGCCGGCCTCCCGGTGGTCACCGGCGAGATCCCGCTCGCCTACGACCTCGACGACGGCTGGCTCTGGCGCCTCCCCGGCGCCGCCCCCTGGGATCCCCGCTACCTCGCCGCTCTCGCCGAGCTGATGCGGACCGTCACCGCCGCCGAGCTCGCCGCCCGCCGCGCCGCCGCGCCCCGCGACCTGCCCCTCTTCGACCGCGCCCGCCAGCGCCGCCTGGTCGCCGAGTTCATCACCGACCTCCTCGCCCGTTCATAGCGCCACAAACCGGCGCTATAATATGTCGCCATGGGTGCCACTGCCACGATCCGCGTCCCGCGTGAGACCCGCGATCTGCTCGCGGCTTACGCCCGAGAGCGAGGCCTGTCGCTGTCGGCGCTGTTGAGCGAGTTTGCCCGCCGGGCCGAACGCGCGGACGCCTTCCGCTCCGAGCGCGAGGCGACCCGGGCCGACGCTTCTGGCGGCGGAGCTGCCGCGGAGGAGCGCGAGTGGGAGGCGGTCCTCGGCGATGGCTTCGGCTGAGGTACCGAGTCGGGGTGAGATCTGGCTGGTCTCGCTGGGGTCCGCTCGGAAAGGCGAGCCGGGTAAGAATCGCCCCGCGATCGTCATCTCTGCCGACGAGCTTCTGGGCGGTGTCGAGGACGAGCTGGTCGTCGTCGTCCCGCTGTCGAGCTCTCGTGCCCCGTCCAAGCTGCGCCCGCCTGTCCCGCGGACGTCCGGGATCGACAATGAAAGTGCCGCGATCCCTCGCGCGATCCGAGCGGTCTCTCGCCGCAGGCTGCTTCGTCGTCTCGGCAGGCTTGAGCCAGAGACCCTCGCGGCGGTCGAGCGGACGCTGATGGCCGTGCTCGCGCTTGACGCTTCCGCCTGAGCTTGGTTCAAGGCTTTTCGGCGACCAGGGTGCGGGAGAGGTAGGGGCAGCGGGTCAGGCTCGTCAACGGGCGGTCGAGGGGCTGCAGGATCCGCAGCGGGAAGGTGAGTGCCCAGGCGAGGCCGCGGTGGACGGTGCCGAGGCGTCGTTGCAGTTCGATCAGTGCCTGGGTCACCGCGCCGCTGACCGCGCCGGCCTCGAGGTCGCGCAGACCGGCGGCGCGGGCGACGCCTCGCAGCTGCTCTTCCGAGTAGCCCCAGCGGACGTGGCCGCCGTCCTCGGTCGCCGCGAGCCGCTCGCGGAAGAGCGGCCGGTGGTCGTGGGAGGGCACGGTGATGAGGACCCGGCCGCCCGGGCGCAGGGCGCTCGCCAGGTCGCGCAAGACGCCGACGTCGTCGAGCAGGTGCTCGAGCACCTCGAAGCAGATGATCTCGTCGAAGCTCCCGCGCAGCTCGGCGTCGTCGCCGATCGTCCGCAGGTCGCGGACCTCGAAGCGGGCCGAGGTCGCGCCGCAGAGGCCCGCGCGACGCTCCGCCGCGCCCATCTCGCCGGGGCTGAAGGAGAGGCCGAGGGCGCGGTTGCCCGCCCGCGCGGCGAAGATCGCGAAGCCGCCGTTGCCGGCCCCCGCGTCGAGCACGTCGACGCCGCCCCGGCGCAGCCGCGGCCGCAGCCAGCGGTAGCGGTCCCAGACGCTGGGGTCGCCGTGCAGCATCAGCGCCCGCCAGCCGAGCGCCCGCACCAGGAGGTCGCTCATCGCCCGCGCCTCGCCCGCAGGACCCAGTAGTTGGGGACGCTGCGCCCGTCCCACCGTTCCACCGTCCCGTCGCCGTGGCCGAGCCGGTCCCACCAGCGGCCCGGCCGGCAGAGGGACGGGTAGTGGGCGATCAGGCGCCGGGCCGCCCGCTCGGCAATGTTGCGGGGTCGCGGGTCCTGCATCCAGACCTCCAGCTCCTCGAAGTCGGCGAGCAGCTCGCGCAGGTCGGCAAGGCGGTACTCGCGCACGTGCCAGGGGTTCGGCGGCGGGCCGTCGGGCGAGCTCACCTCCTTGTTCGGGGTCGAGAGGAGGAGCGCCCCGCCCGGCTTCAGCACTCGCTGGATCTCGGCGACGAACTCGCGGTCGGCCTCCAGGTGCTCGATCGTCTCGAAGCTGACCACCGTGTCGAAGGCCGCGGTCGCGCAGCGGATCGGGGGGACCGTGTCGAGCCGGAAGTCCACCGCGGAGCCGCGCGAGCGGGCTAGCTCGAGCGCGCCGGCGTCGGCGTCGAGGCCGGTCACCGTCGCCCGCCGCGCCAGCATCGCGCTGCCCCCGCCGGTCCCACAGGCGACGTCGAGCACCCGACCGGACACCTGCGGCATCGCCCAGCGGTAGCGCTCGAGGTGCTGCAGCATGGTGTGGGTGGTGCGCTCGGTGGCGAGGTCGAGCCGCTCGCCGGTGTCGGTCACGCCTGCGACGTCCATCGTTCCTCCTCGATTTCGCTGTAGAGCTCGCGGTAGGCCTCGACCACCCGCCGCCAGGAGAAGCCGAGGCTGGCGCGCCGTGCCGCCGTCCCCATCTGATGGCGCAGCTCCGGGTCCGCCTGCAGCGCCCGCAGCCGCGCCGCGACGTCGGCGGCCGAGCGCTCGACGAACCAGCCGTTGACCCCGTCGCGGACCAGGTCCTCGATGCCGTTGACCCGGGTCGCCAGGAGCGGCAGGCCCGAGGCGGCGGCCTCGTAGGTGACCAGGGAGAAGGACTCGTAGGCGGTCGGCAGGGCGAAGACATCGGCGGCGCGGTAGGCGGGCGCCGTGTCAGCGGTGGTGCCGCGGAAGTGGACCCGCTCCTCGACGCCGTGCCGACCGGCGAGCCGCCGGTGTCCCTCGACGTCGCCGGCGCCGACCACGTCGAGCTCCGCGCCCGGGCACTCGGCGAGGGCGGCGATCAGGATCGGCAGGCCCTTGCGCTCCCAGTCGCCGCCGACGAAGAGGACCCGCAGCGCCTCCCCGGCGCCCGCCGCGGGCCGCGGCGCGGGGGAGAAGTGCTCGGTGTCGACGCCGTTGGGGATCACCGCGATCCGCTCGCGCATGCGCGGGAAGTGCTCGCCGAGCTCGCGCGCGATGCCGCCCGAGACCCCGATCAGCCGCGTCGCCCGGCCGGGCCGGTAGCACCAGCGCTCGGCCAACCGGCTGATCCACCTCACCACCCAGGCGTTCGCCCGGTAGGCGGCGGTTGGCCGCGACGCCCGCGAGGCCGAGGACGCCTGGGGGGCGTGGTGGCAGAAGTGGACCGTGCAGACCGCGGTCCGGTTGAGGACGATCGCGCCGGTGCTGTGGAGCGGGCCGCGGCCGCGGAGGCCGGCCAGCGCCGAGGCGAGGAGGAGGAAGAGCGGGTAGGCGAGGGCGAAGGGGCGCGAGGGCCCGGGCACCCGCAGCCAGCGCAGCTGAGGATGGGGCGGCAGCTCACAGGTCCGCGAGACCACGGTCACCCGGTGGCCGGCGTCGAGGAGGCCGGTGACCAGCACCGTCAGCTGGCGCTCCATCCCGCCTTCGGCGCGGATGTCGTTGGCGACCAGGGTGATCTCCGGGGCGGCGCTCGCCTCAGGCACGGGCGAGCTCCGTCAGCTCGGAGGTGATGCCCTCGGCCATCGCCTCGGCCGAGAAGCGGCGCGAGGCCGGCACCGCGGCCGCCGACATCGCCGCCCGCAGGCCGGCGTCGGCGAGCAGCCTGGCGACGCCGTCGGCGAGCAGCTCCGGGTCGGCCTCCGCGACCAGCACGCCGGTGACCCCGTCCTCGACGATCTCGCGCGGGCCGCCGCTCGCCACCGCCACCACCGGCACCCCGGCCGCCATCGCCTCGACCAGGACCATGCCGAACGCCTCGCGGGTCGAGGCGCTGACGCAGACGTCCATCGCCTCGAAGTAAGGGGTCGCGTCGGCGACCTGGCCGGTCATCGTCACGCAGTCCTCCAGGCCGAGCCGCGCGATCAGCTCGCGCACCTCACCGGGGTAGGTGGGGGAGAGCTCGAAGGCGTCGCCGCCGACGATCAGCCCGTGCACGCGGTGGCCGCGCGGGCGCAGCCGGGCGAGCGCGCCGAGGAAGTGGTGCTGGCCCTTGAACGGATGGAGGCGGCCGACGATCCCGACCACCGCGGCGTCGGCGGGGATGCCGAGGCGCCGCCGTGTCTCGGCCCCGCCTCCCGCGCGCCTTCCCTGTCCCTCGACCCCGGGGTGGACGACGAAGACCGGCCGCCGCGGCCGCAGCGCCGCCTGCGCCAGCCGCACCGACTCCGAGCTGGCACCGATCGCCCGCGCCGGCAGCAGGGTGGCGAAGCGGTCGACCCAGTGCCCATCGGTCGCCGCGTGCTGCCACCAGAGGACGGGCACGTCGCTGCCCGCGGCGGCCACCGCGGCGGCGCCGTAGATGTGCGCCTTGGCGCTCCAGTTGAGCAGCAGGTCCGGCCGCCGCCGCCGCACCACCTGTGCCAGCCGCCGCACGGTCACGAGCGTCGCCCCGACGTCGCGCAGGCGCCGGGTCTCGATCGTCTCGGTCGCCACGCCGAGCCCCTCGACCTCGGCCACGAACGGGCCCGGGTCGAGGAAGGCGACGGTGGGCTCGATCCGGCCGCGGTCGCAGTGCTTCAGGGTCAGCCAGAGCATCTCCTCGGCGCCGCCGAGCCGGTCCCCGCGGGGGGCGACGATCAGCACGCGGACTGCCATCAGACCGCCGCCAGCCCGGCGATCAGCTTGTTGCCGATCACCGGCCAGTCGAACTCGCGCTCGTAGAGGTCCCGCCCGGCGCGCCCCGCCGCCCGGCGGTGCTCGCGATCGGCGGCCAAGGCGAGGGCGGCGTGCGCGTACGCCTCGCGGTCGCCGGCCGGGGTCAAGGTCAGGGCGGGCGTCCCGCGCAGGACCGGATCGGTGAGCGGGCCGTCGATGGCGACGACCGGGACGCCGTGCTGAAGCGCCGCCATCAGCGAGCCGCGGCGGGACGAGACGCCGTCGGCGGTCGGCACGAGGAAGAGATCGGCGGCAGCCAGCAGGGCGGCGAAGTCGCCCGGTTCGAGGAAGCCGGGCCGCTCCAGCCGCACCGTCGGGTCGAGGCCGGCCGAGGGCTCCGCCTCGGCGCCGAGTTTGAGCAGCAGGAGCGGCCTGCCGGAGCGGGCGATCCGGTTGGTGGCGGCGACGACGTGACCGCCGAGCCAGCTCGGGTGGCTGCGACCGAGGCAGCCGATCACCAGCGTCTCCTCGTCGGCGCCGAGGCGCTCGCGGGAGCGCTCGCGCTCGGCCCGGGCGTCGGGGAAGTTCGAGCCGACCGGGAGGTGGTGCGCGGGGAGATGAGGGGGATGGGCGAATTTCCGCGCCCAGGGCTCGATCGAGGCGAACACGGTGTCGGCGGCGAGGCGGAGAGACCCGAGCTGGAACCGCTGCCAGGAGCCCATCAGGGCCGAGCGCCAGGAGTCGATCGGCACGTAGGGCTCGTGGATCATCACCGCGAGGCGCGGCCGCTCGCGGCGCGCCCGCAGGCGCATCAGGTCGGCCGGCAGCCAGGGCGCGAAGCCGCGCCGGCCGTAGCAGAAGGGGCTGTACTGAAGGACCACGGCGGCGTTCGGATCGAGCCCGCCGAGCCGCGGTGCGAGCAGCGACCAGGTCGCCTGCCGCGGCAGGCCGGTGGGCAGGTGGAGCTGGGTGACGGCGAGCGAGTGTCGCGCCAGCTCGCCGACCAGCCGATCGGTGTAGTCGCGGATGCCGTCGACGGCCGCGCCGCGGTCGCCGTGGACGAGGACCACCCGCTCGAGGGCACCGGCCGCCATCAGCCGACCCCCCGTGGGGTCAGCACGGTGGGCAGGCCGTGGGACGGGCTGGGGACGGCCCGGCGCCGCCTCTCCACCAGCCAGAAGGCGAAGATCCCGCCGACGAACCAGAGGTAGGGCGCCCCCGGCGTGGTCGCCGTCGCCACTCCGGCGAACCAGCCGGCGAAGACCGCGAACAAAGGCGCGGCGACGGCGGCGAGCATGATCCGCGTCTCGCGGTCGTCGACCAGGCGGATCTTGGTCAGGCTGAGGTAGAAGAGGACCAGGTTGAACCCCAGCATCACCGCCAGGCCGGGTATCCCGAGCTCGATCAGCAGGTAGGTCGGCTCGCTCTCCGCGTTCAGCGTGTTCGACGAGCCGCCGCCGAAGCTACCGCCCGGCCCGCGCGAGCCGAGCCCGGCGCCGAAGGGGATGTCGGCGACGTAGTTGGGGACTTCGGCGATCACCGCGCCGCGGTATTCGTAGGCGGTGACCACGGCCTGCTGGGGGGAGGCGATGCTTTCGTAGCGGCTGAAGGAGCTTTCGCCGGTCTGGGTGACGACGAAGGCGATCGCGGCGACCGCGATCGTCAGGCCGACCGCGATCCCGAGCAGCGTCTTGCCGCCGGCCCGGCTGGTCAGGGTGAGGGCGCCGAAGGCGAGCACCGCGAGCACCGCGGTGACCACGTGGATGCGCGCCTCGGAGGTGAGCACCGCGAGCACGACGCCGACCGCCATGCCCGCCAGCCCGAGCCGGGCGAGCGGCGACATCGGCAGGCTGAGGAAGGCGAGCAGCGCGGGGACGGCGAGCACGCCGACCGCGCCGCCGAAGCCGACGTCGCTGCCGAGGGCGAAGGGCCGGTTCTTTTCTTCGCCTTCTTCGTCGACGAAGCTGCGCTGGGAGACCGTCGATTCGCCCTTCAGCGCTTTCGCGTAGCCCGGCCCCCAGGAGGAGAGCTGGCTCGGCGTGAGGTTGAGCTGGATCAGGCCGACGATCCCGTTCGCGGTGGCGATCACCAGCAGCAGGAGGAGGAAGGTGCGCAGGCGCTTCTTGCTGCGCATGACGAGGTAGCCGAGGAAGAAGAGCGGGACCCACTCGGCGTGGGGCCGGACCGAGGCGACCGAGTGGAGCAGGGTGCCGTTGTGGGGGTTGGCGATCTGGACGACGACGACGATCACCCAGGCGATCACCCAGCCACCGAGCGGCGGCAGAGTGAGCGGCCGACGGCGGACGATCGTCCGGACCATCGCCCCGACGACGATCGCGTAGAAGAGCAGGTCGCGGACCAGGGTGACCGGCTGCGAGTCGGTGACCAGCTTCAGCACGCCGTCGGCGAGGCCTAGGTAGAGCATCAGCACGACCAGGGTCCACTCGTACCGTTCGCTGCAGAGCATCCAGACCGCGGCCGCGAGGACGCCGACCACGGCGACGATCGAGACCGGCGTCGGGGTCGGCAGCTGGGCGGTCACCGCGAGGCCGAGCGCGGCGAGGACGGCGGCAGTGGCGAGGTTGCCGAGCGGCGTCGCGGCGCGTGCCCGCAGGCCGCCGAAGACGTCAGGAGTAGTAGTAGCCATAGGACCGGGCCCGGTAGACGCGGGGCGAGATCCCGTTCACGACGATCCCGGCGATGAAGACGTCGGGCACGCGGCGGAGCTCCTTCAGGAGGCGCCGGGCGGAGTCGCGCGTGCTGACCCCCATCCGGGTCACCAGCACCACGGCATCGGCTTCCGAGAGCAGCGGCAGGCCGTCGGCGACGGCGAGGAGCGGCGGCGAGTCGATGATCACGGTGCCGTAGACCTCGGCCGCCGAGCTGAGCGTCTGGCGCATCTCCTCCGAGCTCAGCGCCATCGCCAGGTTGCCGTGGTGGCGGCCCGCCGGGACCATCGCCAGCTCGCCGCCGTGCGCCGGGCCGTCGGCCTGCCGGCCGGGCCCCGATCCGTTGCCGTTGGAGCCGACCTGCACGGCGACTTCCTGCACCGCGTCGCCGAAGCTGGCCTGGCCGGAGAGGATGTCGGAGAGGCCGAGGCCCTCGTGGGCGGCGAGCAGGCCGCCCATGCTGGCCTTACGCAGGTCGGCGTCGAGGACCGCCACCCGCCGCCCGGCTTCGCTGTAGGCGAGGGCGAGGTTGCGGGCGACGATCGACTTCCCCTCGCCCGGCGCGGCGCTGGCGACGACGATCGTCCGCAGGGGCCGCTCGCGCGCCTGCATCTCGAGGTTGGTCTGCAGGCGGTGGAAGGGGCCGTGCAGCGTCTTCGCCATCGCCACCCCGTGCTGGGCCTGCGGCGCCGGGGTCGGGACCTGCGGGATCTCGGTCAGGATCGGCAGGTCGTAGACCTCTTCGACGTCCTCGATCCGGTTGAGCCTCCGGTTCAGGAACTCGAGCCCGTAGGCGCCGCCGATCGCCAGCATTAGGCCGACGATGAAGGCGAAGATCGCGTTGCCGGTCGGGTCGTGTCCGATCGGCACCGGGTAGGGGGTCGCCGCCTGGACCAGGCTGACGCCGCCGCTCGCCGCCGGCTGCGAGGCGATCAGGTTCAGCTCTTCGACCTGCTGTTCGAGCCCTTCCCGGCGGTTCGAGTTTTCGTCGGTTTCCTTGCCCAGCTGATGCAGCCGCCTGGTCGCCCCTTCGGCGCCCTTTCGCGCTTCGGTGCTGATCCGCTGGCGCTGCATCTCGGCGAAGGCGTTGGCGTAGGCGTTCGCCAGCCGCGCCGCCCCTTTCGGCGAGGGCGACTGGGCGCTGACGACGAGGAAGCTGCTCTTTTCGATCGCTTCGGCGCCGATCGTGCCGGCGGGCACGGTGCCCGCCTTCTTCTTCCCGCCTTCTTCGCTCAGCAGTCGTTCGGCGCGTTCGCTCACCTTGCTGGTCTGGATCAGCAGGGCGAAGTCTTCGATCCGCGACTGGGCGTCGGTCTTGTTGCCGAAGACCAGCTCCTCCAGGGTCGAGGGCTGGACGTAGAGCTGGGCGGCCGCTTCGTAGACCTTCGGCTTGTGGGAGTAGTAGAGGTAGGTGCCGATCGTGACGACTGGCACGATGAGGATGAAGAGCCACCAGCGCTTCAGCACCGGCCTGATGTAGGCGCGGAAGTCCTTCTGGTCGATCGGCGTGTCGTTCACGGCGACTGGAACGGGCCTCGGTCCCCGGGACTTGCGCGCCGCGATGAGATTTAGCCCTGTCTCACAATCCCGCGCACGGGTTGCGGCGCCGGACCCAGGAGAACTTGATGGGGCGGGCGTCGATCCCGACGCCTTCGAGTCGTGCCGCGGTGAGTTGGTCGGCGGCGAGGAGTGAGCGTGCGAACGGAAGCCGAGGGTCGTTCGCGACGTTCCCCCGTGGTGATCCGCACGCTGGTCCTGACCCCCGACTATCCGCCCGCGCTGGGCGGGATCCAGCGGCTGGTCCATCGCCTGCTCGGCAGTGCGCCGGGCCTGCGGGCGCACGTGGTCGCCCCCGACACCCCGGGGGCGGCGGCTTTCGACCGCGGCGAGGGGCCGGCGGTGCGGCGCGTCCGCGTGCCCCCGGGACCGCGGGCGCTGGAGGTGGCGGCGCTGAACCTCGCGGCGTTGCGGCAGGCGCGTCCCTTCGCACCCCAGGTGGTCTTGAGCGCCCACGTCGTCGTCGCTCCCGCGGCGGTGGCGGTCGGTCGGGCGCTCGGCGTACCGGTCGTCCAGTACTTCCACGCGAACGAGATCGGCCACCGGCCGCGCCTCGCCGGGTTCGCTGCCCGCAACGCGGACCGGGGCGTCGCCGTCAGCCGCTACACGCGTGACCTGGTGCTCGGCGTCGGCGGGCCGGCGGAGCGGATCGAGATCATCCATCCCGGTGTCGACCTGCCGCCGCTCCGAGGCCGCACGGAGAGCCCCGGACGCCCGACGGTGTTGACGATCTCTCGCATCGAGCAGCGCTATAAGGGCCACGACGTGATGGTCAGGGCGATGGCGCTGGTTGCCGAGCGGGTCACTGAGGTCCAGTGGGTGGTGATCGGCGACGGCGCGCTGCGCGCCGAGATTGCCGACCTCGCCCGTGCAGCGGGACTCGGCGACGACACGGTGCGGTTCCTCGGCGCGGTCGGCGACCGCGAGCGCGACGCCTGGCTCGCCCGCGCCGACGTCTTCGCGATGCCGAGCCGGCTGCCCGGTGGTCACCTCGCCGGGGAGGGGTTCGGGATCGTCTACCTCGAGGCCGCGGCCCACGGCTGCCCGGTGGTCGCCGGCGCGGTCGGCGGTGCCCTCGACGCGGTCGAGGACGGCGTCACCGGTCTGCTCGTCGACCCGACCGATCACCGGGCCGTCGCCGCGGCCCTGGTCGCGCTGCTCGAGGACCGGCCGCGACGCGAGCGGATGGCCGCCGCGGCGGCCCAGCGGGCGCGGCGCTTCGCCTGGCCGCGGGTCGCGGCGGAACTTGAAGCGACGATCGCCGACCTGGTCCACCGTGAGCCCCGCGGCGGTCGTCCCAACATCCGGTCCGCGGGCCAAAGGACGACCGCGGTTGGAGGGCGGACCAACGCGGAGGGTCAGGCCGCGGCGGAGGGGTGGACCGCGGCTGAAGGTTGGCCGGACTGAGCGTGCGGGTCCTCTTCGTCAACCACACGGCGCGGGTGAGCGGTGGCGAGCTCTCGCTCCTCGGCTTGCTCGCGGCGCTGCCGCCGGAGATCGAGGCGGCCGTCGCCTGTCCGCCGGGGGTGCTTGCCGAGCGGGTCGATGCCGCGGGCATCCCGCGGTTCACGATCCAGGGCACCGACGGCAGCCTGCGCCTGCATCCGCTCCGGACCCCCCGGGCCCTTGCCGAGATGGCCGGCGCCGGGGTCGGCGTCAACTGCGCCGCCGCCCGGTTCGGTGCCGACATCGTCCACGCCAACTCGATCCGCGCCGGCCTGATCGCGGTCGCCGCACGATCGGCCGACGGTCGGCCATACATCCGCCCCAGCCGGATCGCCCCAGCAGCGCGGACGACCGGCGGCCGGCCATCCATCCGCACCGGCGGGATCGCCCCGGCCGCGCGGACGGGCGTCGGCCGGACATCGATCCGCGCCGGCCGGATCGCGGTCGCCGCAGGGATGGCCGGCGGGCGTCCGACCGTCGTCCACGCTCGCGACTGCCTGCCGCCGGGGCCGGTCTCCGGCCTGACCCTGCGGGCGCTCTCCCGCGCCGACGCGGTGATCGCCAATTCCGCGTACACGCGCACCGCCCTAGGTCCTGCGGCAGCCCGAGCCCGCGTCGTCCACAACGCCGTCGATCTCGACCGCTTCGCGGCACCCCGCCTGGATCGTGCCGCGGCGCGTGCCCGGCTCGGGATCGGGGGAGACGGGCCGGCGCTCGCGGTGATCGCCCAGGTCACCCCGTGGAAGGGCCAGGACACCGCGATCCGCATCGCCGCCGGCCTGCGCCGCCGCCACCCGGAGCTGCGGCTTCTCCTCGTCGGCTCCGCCAAGTTCGACAGCCCCTCGACCCGCCACGACAACTCCTCCTACCTGGCCGGCCTGCACCGTCAGGTGGCGGCCGCGGGCCTCGGCGACGCCGTCTCCTTCCTCGGCGAGCGGGACGACCTGCCCGAGATCCTGGCCGCCCTCGACCTGGTCCTCGTCCCCTCCTGGGAGGAGCCATTCGGGCGCACCGTGATCGAGGCGATGGCGGCCGGCGTGCCGGTCGCCGCGACCGCGATCGGCGGCCCCGCCGAGATCCTCGACCACGGCCGCACCGGCCTCCTCCTCGCCCCCCACGAGCCGTGGCGCTGGGTAGAGGAGATCGGGCCGCTGCTCGACGACGGCCGCCGACGCGCGGAGATGGCCGCCCTCGCCGGCGCCGAGGCGCGGCGGCGGTTTGGGATTGAGCAGCACGTCGATGCGGTGCTCGAGGTCTATGCGGGGGTGCGCGAGGGGCCTCGGTAGGGCGGGGGACGGACAAGGGACGCGGCCCTCTCGGCGGCGGCCCGGGCGGGCTGAGGCCGCCTCCGAGATGGCCGGGTCTGTGGGGAGAGGCGGGGGTGCGGGTCCTGTGCGGGTCCCGGGGGAGGTTCGTGACGAAGGTGGGTGGATCTCACCGGTCAAGAAGATGTGTGTTTGGTTTTGGGTCCTCAGGGACCAAAACTCCACACACGTCTTCCTGACCGGTCGGTCAGGGCGCAGATCCAAACGCCTCCCTCACGAGACTGCGACACCTTCCGGTCCTCCGCCGCAAACCTCCCGTCCCGCCGTCCCCGGCCGCCCCGGCCCCGAATCGCGCCGCCCCGAATCACACCGTCCCCGGCGCAGCCCTCAAATCAGGCACCCGCCGCCTAAAGCGGCCCCCGCCGAGGCTCCTCGAGCATCCGCTCGACCTCAGCCCTTAGCCGGCGCTTGAAGGCGTCGCGGGAGAAGCGGGCGGCGTGGGCGCGGATCCGGGCCTGGCCGAAGCGGTCGAAGTCGGTCTCTTCGATCGCCCGCGCCAGCGCCTCGACGTCGCCGGCCGGGACCAGGCGGCCGGTCTCGCCGTCGACCACCGTTTCGAGGGCGCCGCCAGCTGCCGCCGCCAGCACCGGCCGACCCGCCGCCATCGCCTCCACCGCGACGATCCCGAACTCCTCGGTGTTGGTCATCACCAGGGCGAGGCAGGAGGCGTAGAGGCCGGCCAGTTCCTTGTCGTCGACACGGCCGAGGAAGTCGGCCCGCCCCGGCTCGCCGTAGCGCGCTTCGAGCCGCTCCCGCTCCGGTCCCTCGCCGACCACCACGATCGGCACGTCGGCGCGGCGGGCCGCCTCGAGGGCGATGTCGACGCGCTTGTGGGCGACCAGCTCGCCGACCACCAGGAGGCTGCGCCGCGGCGACGGCGCCTCCCGTGACCGGGGGGCGAAGCGGACCACCTCGACCGGGGGGTTGACGATCCCCGACTCACGGCCCCAGTAGCGGGCGACCCGCCGGCGGGTCAGCCGCGAGTTGGCGAGGTAGCGGTCGACCCGGCCCGCCGCCGCGCGGTCGCTCGCCCGCACCCCGGCGAGGGTCGCTGCCAGGGCGGGCCGCAACCGCGGCGACACCTCGGTGAGCGCCCGCTCGCGCTCGAACCAGGCATAACGGAACGGGCTGTGGCAGTAGCAGAGGTGACGGGCGTCGCGGTCCACCCGGACCGCGTGCGCGAAGGCGCTGCTGCTGGAGATGACGACGCGGTGGCCGGCGAGCGGCAGCGAGCGGACGGCGAGCGGGAAGGCAGGGAGGAGCTGGCGGAAGTCCGACTGGGTGCGTCCGAGCCGCTGCAGGAACGAGGTGTGCACCTTGCGGCCGGCGTACCGTTCCTCGCTGCCCTCCGGGTCGTAGAGGAGGGTGTAGATCGGCGCCTCCGGGAAGCACTCGGCCATCGCCTCGAAGGTGCGCTCGGCGCCCCGCCGCACCAGGAGGTAGTCATGGACCAGCGCCAATGGTGAGGTGGTCGGCATCGCAGGAGTCAGCGCGTCGGGATGGTGAGGATGCCGAGGCCGGCCGCGGACGGGTCGAGGATCACGCTGGTCGCCTCGGCGCGGGAGGAGACGCCGAGCTTGGCGAAGGCGGAGGAGAGGTGGCTCTTGACGGTGCTCTCGGCGAGGTAGAGCTGCGAGGCGATCGCGGCGTTGGTCATCCCCATCACGACGAGGCCGAGGATCTGCTTCTCGCGGGTGGTCAGCAGGCGCGGCGTCGCCTTCGCGCCCGCCGCCGAGGGGATCGTGATCTGGCCCACCAGAGCCGCCTTGATCGACGGCAGCAGGGCGACCTCGAGCGAGCTCTCGGTCACCACCGCCCGCGCGCCCGCCTGCAGCGCCCGGCGCACGTCCGCCCCGCGCGTTTCGGTGACCACGAGGACGACCAGCAGCTCCGGCCGGGTCTTCTGCAGCTCGCGCACTTCGGCGCACGCCGTCGCGCCTGCCCGTGAGTAGGCGCTGATCAGCACCTGGGTCTCCGCGGCGAGGAGATCGTCGGTCCGGTAGCCGGAGGCGGTGAGAAGGTCGTCGATCCGCTCGCGCGCCGAGCCGCCCTTGGCCCGGATCGCCACCGCCGGGGCGCCGGCGACGCTCCCGACACTCCGGTTGTCGGCCGGTGCTGTCGTCACCTCAGCCCGATGCCCTCTCGAGCAGACCGCGGCTGATCAGCCCGGCGCAGAGCTCGCGGAGATCCTCGGTGATCGTCCGCAGCGGCTGGTCGAACTCCGCCGCCAGGCGCGCCGCCGCGAGCTCCGAGTCGCCGCACTCACCGATCACTTCGAACATCCGCCCGCCAGTCGGATTGAGGCCGTGGTACTGGCCCGTCTGCAGGTTCAGCAGGACCGTCTCGGCCGGGAACGCGCGCCAGGCGACGTGCGAGGGAACCTGGATGCGAACCGTGGGCCTGCTCTTCGATGTGGGTGGACCGCTTGCCACGGGGACACTCCTTGTAGTGGTCGGACGCCCCCTCGAACGTCAGAAGTGGCCCACTACTTTTGCGGCCCTATGCGATCCGATCGATCAGGGGCTGGAGACGCACATGCCCCGCGAGTTGCTGTCCGTGAGGGCGTTGTTCTTCCCGTGGTAATCGCGCGGGGACCCGTAACAGCCGGCGGTCAGATCCTGGATGCTCCCGTAGTCCTGGATCTCAGGCTTCGTGTACTCAAGCTTGTCCATAGAAGGAAAGACTAGTTCTCCTTACCGGGCCGGCAAGTGGAGAAAAGTCGGAGGCGAGAAAAGAACTAGATGGAAGCTGTCGCCTCGCGGCTGATGGGCGGCCCTGGCAGGCTGAGGCCGCCCATGAGCGGTTGGGCGGGGAGGTTTCGAAGCGGCGCAGGTTTCGGCGCGGAGGCATGAGGGTCTCGGCACACCCACCCGGTGCGTTCGCAGTAATCCTCGGATAGCGAGGATTACTGCGAACTCATCACGGGGATCCGGCGCGGAAGCGTCACTTCTTGCGCCTTCGGTGATCTTCGTCCGCAGACCCGGGCCATTCACAGCGTCCCGCCGGCCGACTGCTGACTTGACCCCACTATGGCGGGGTCAAGTCGGCAGTCGCCGAGACCCAGTTGTGGATTTGCGTCCTCTCACGGGTCTCGCGACGCCCCCGGATCTGAGGCCCGGGGACTCGCTCATCGAGTAGGAGGGCTTGGGGACCAGCGGGTCCGCGAGCAGGCGCTGGGGCAGGGCCGGGTCGGCCTGGAAGCGGAGCCAGGTCTCCATCGCGGTCAGGCGCATGACGTCGTCTCCCCAGGCGCCGGGGTCGCCGGGCCAGGAGGGCGGGGGATGGTCGAGGAGGTCGGTGATCGCCTCGGCGCGGGCGAAGGCACGGATCTCGGAGCCGCCGCCGAGCAGCTCGCGCAGGGCCGGGAGTTCGGGGCCGACCAGGGCATCGGTGACGAGCAGGTCGAAGACGCTCTTGTCGGGCCGCAGCCGGACGGCGTCGGGGGTCCTTCCCTCCATCGCCTCGCGCAGCAGCGGCCGGGTCAGGTTGCCCTCCGAGCAGAGCAGCGGCGGCACCCGCAGCATCAGCTCGAAGAGGTCGAGGTCGAGGAGCGGATGGCGGGCCTCGAGGCCCGCCTGCTCGGTGCGGCGGCGGACGTGGTCGAGCAGGCCGAAGCCGTGCACGCCCTCGGTCAGGGCGTCGGTGAGGTGGGCCCACCAGCGCGGTGCATCCGACGCCCGCCAGGACGGCGCGCGGGCTTCGCGCAGGAGGCGCGCCGTCTCTCCCGTCGCCCAGTGTGGGGCGCGGCCGTCGCCCAGCCGCAGGTGCCGCCAGGTCCTCTCCGTCCGCGCCGAGGGCACCCCGGTGAGGCCGAAGCCCCAGAGGACGCGAGCGAGGACCCGGCGCGGCGCCCGCCCGCCCGCCTCCGGCAATCCGCGGGCGAAGTCGAACGCGGCCCGCAGGCGGCCGGCGCGGATCAGGTCGGCGGTCAGCAGGAAGCGGCTGCCGAAGAGCTCGTCGCCACCCTCGCCGCTCAGCATCGCGGTGACCCCGAGGGCCGCCGCGCGCCGCAGCAGCGGCTGGGTCCACGCCTCGCTCCAGGCGTGCAGCGGCAGCTGCCAGCGGTCGAGATATTCGAGGCCGCCGGCGAGGATGCCTTGGCCGCGGGCGGCGAGCCGGAGGCCCTCGATGCCGGCCTCCGACTCCATCACGTCGATCCAGGGGGACTCGTCGATCGAGGGGTAGTCGGGGAAGGTGGCGGAGAAGGCGAGCGAGCCGGCCGTCGCCCGCTCGCGCGCGATCACGGCGATGCTGGTCGAGTCGAGGCCGCCGCTCATCAGCACCCCGAGCGGGGCACCGGGGGTGTCGCGGCGGGCGACCGCCTTGTCGAGGGCCTCGCGGATGCGCTCGCCGAGCTCGGCGCCGGTCAGGTCGAGCGGCTCGCGATAGGTCGGCTGCCAGTAGCGCCGCACCCGGCCGCCGTCGTCGCCGAGCTCGAGCAGCTCGCCCGGGCCGAGGCTGCGGATGCCGGCGTAGAGGGTCGCGCCCCCGGGCGCCGGGCGGGCGGTCAGCCAGGCGACCACCGCGGCCGGGTCGGGCGCCGGGCGGGTCGGCAGCAGCGCGATCAGCCCGTTCACCTCGGTGGCGAACCAGACCTTGCGGCCCACCAGTCGGTAGACGACGCGCCGCACCCCGAGCTGATCGGGGACGAGCAGGCCGCGGCGCCGCGGGCGGTCCCAGAGCAGGATCGCGAACTCGCCGCGCAGGCGCGGCGCCAGCCCCGCACCCCAACGGCGGAACCCGCGGGCGAGGACGACCTCGGCCGGCGTTTCGGCGGCCAGCCCCAGCCCCCCGGCCACCTCGGCGAGGTTGTAGACGCCACCGTCGACGAGGCAGACGACGCCGTCGACCTCCGCCGGCGCGGTGCCCGCCAGCCGCGGGTCGGCCGCCGCGCCGGGGTCGAGGCTGCCCGCGAACGGCCGGATCACTACAGCTCCACGAGGCGCCCGTCGCCCGCGACGCCGGCCGCGAGCAGCGGCGCCCCGTCGAGCTCGACCCAGGCGTGGGCGGCGAAGGTCGCGCCCGGCAGCACGCCGATCACCAACTCGACCTCGCTGCCGCGCTCGGCGAGGACGGCCAGCACGACCAGCGAGCGGACCAGGCAGCGGGAGTCGGTGGGGAGGAGGCGCAGCACCCGGACCACCGCGTGGGTGAGGCGGATCGCCTCGCGCCGGTCGAGCGGCGCGGGCGCCGGCGCACGTCGGTCGCGGAGCGCCTGCACGGTGCGTCGCAGGTCGCGGCGGGCGAAAAGCAGCCACCGCACCCGCGCGTAGGCGACCAGGATCGCGGCCGCCAGGCGCGCCCTGCCGTCAGAACCTGTCCTAGGCCGCATCGCGCCCCGCGAGCGGACCCTGCTCGAGCCGGGCAAGCACCGCCGCGGCGATCGTCTCGGGGTCGGAGTCGGGGCGGTAGCGCAGCTCCAGGGCGCTGCCGTCGGCTGCCAGCAGCGCCCCCACCCGCAGCAGCCGCAGCAGTCGCTCGGGCGTGCGGGAGACGCCGTCGAAGGTGGTCGCCATCAGGCGGTCGGGGCGACAGGCCTCGAAGCGCGTCCCGCGCACGGTCGGGTCGGGGGTGAGGCGGAGGAAGGCGCGCACCGGCAGCGGCCGCCGCTCGCCGCGGATCCGTACCACCGCCTTCCGCCCGTCGACCCGCCAGGGGTCCCCGACCAGCAGCTCCGCCGGCAGGGTCGCCGCCTGCCCGTGGGGGACGCCGATCAGGGTCGGCCCCGGATAGGCGGCGAGGCCGAAGGCGCCGGCGTCGACGGCGAGCACGTCGTCGGTGAAGAAGGACGCGGCGCCGCTTGCGATCAGCGCCGCGGCGAGCGAGCTCTTGCCGGCTTCCGAGGGGCCCGCGATCGCGATCACGCCGCCCGCCACCGCGACCGCGCCGGCGTGGAATATCTCCAGCCCCTGCACGCTGGCGGTCAGCGGCAGCACCTGGCCGAGAACGTAGGACTGCCAACCCTCGGTCTCGGTCTCGGCGACCGAGGAGAGCACCAGCCGTCCCCGCTGGACGATCGCGTGGTCGCCGAAGCTGCGGGTGCGGATCAGGACGTCGCCGGAGTCGCGCTCGCGGTACTCGACCAGGCTCGCCCCCTGCCCGTCGGCGCCGATCCGTCGCCAGCCTCCCGCCCGCAGTTGTTCGGAGATCGCGTCCGGATCGACCAGTCGGTGCTTGGCGCGGCGACCGCCGCCGTTGGCCTCGTCGAGGCCGGGCAGGCCGGCGTCGGAGGCGATCGCAAGCCCGAACGCGCCGGGCGCACCGCCTCGCCTCTCGGTGCGCTCAGTACTCAATGATCGTCCCCCGACGCTGGGCCAGCGCGATGCCGCGGGCGAACGCCCAGGCGGCGAGCGGCAGGACGATCACCGCGAAGGCGACGAGCTTGGCGACCGCGAGCCAGGCCGGTTCGCTCAGCGGCAGGCCGGCGAGGACGTTGCGCAGCAGTTCGACCGCCGGGGTGAACGGCTGCACCTCGGAGGTCCAGCCGATCCAGCCGGGCAGCAGGGCAGTCGGGAAGTAGAAGCCCGAGACCAGGGTCACCAGGGCGACCAGCGCGCCGACTCCGGGGGCCTGCTTGAAGACGATCACCGCCGCGGTCGCCAGCAGGGCGATCGCGCTGAAGGCGAGCGCCGCGAGCAGCGCCACCGGCAGCGCCAGCGGCGCCGTCTCCCAACGCAGCCCGAGGCCGAAGAAGACGGTCGCCAGCAGCAGCGTCCAGATGCCGATCGCGATCGCCAGGAAGATCGGGAAGATCATCATCGAGAGCGCCCCGCGGACGGCGCCGAACGGCGAGAGCAGCAGCCGCTCGAACGTCCCCGCCACCAACTCCGAGCGGACCGAGGCGGCGAGGACCAGGGTCGACTGCAGCACCGCCATGATCACCAGCCCGACGACGACGAAGGCGAAGTAGGCATCGGGCGATTCGAACTCGCGGATCTGCAGGAGGCGGGAGATGTAATAGAAGAGGGCGATGCTGAAGGCCGCCGAGAAGGCGTGCGAGACCGCCTGACCGCGGTAGCTGAGGAAGATCTGCAGGTCGCGGCGGAAGATCGCCAGCGCCGCTTCGCATTGGTCCCTCACCGGGTGCGCTCCGTCAGGCGGCCGCGGTCGAGGGTGAGCGTGCGGTCGAAGGGGATCCCCGCGGCGGCGGCCGGCGAGCAGCAGACCGCCGCCCCGCCCCGCCCGGTCAGCGCCGCCAGGGCACCGACCAGCAGCTCGCGGCCGTGATCGTCGAGCGAGTTCAGCGGCTCGTCGAGCAGGACCAGGTCGGGCTCGTGCAGGAACGCCATCGCCAGTCGCACCCGCTGGCGCTGCCCCATCGAGAGCCGGTCGAGGCGCTGGTCGAGGAGGGGGTCGAGGTCGAGGTCGGCGACGGTGCGCTCGATCGCTGCCGGGCGCCGGCGGCCGAGCAGCGAGACCCGCGCCCAGAGGTCCAAGTGCCGACGGGTGGTGAGGCGGGCGTAGAGGCCGCGGTCGCCGGCGGCGAGGAAGCCGACCCGCCGCTGGTAGGCGGCGCGGTCGCGGTGGGGGTCGAGGCCGTCGAGACCGACCCGGCCGGCGTCGGCGGCGATCAGCCCGGCGCAGATCCGCAGCAGCGTCGTCTTGCCGGTCCCGTTGGCGCCGGTGATCGCGACCAGGGTGCCGCGGCCCACGCTCAGCTCGACCCCGGCGAGGACCCGCCGCGCGCCCCATGCCTTGGCGATGCCACGCGCGTCGAGCAAGGGGGCGCGCTCGGTTTCGGGTGCCGGTGACGCGCTCGACTCGGGCGCGGCGCGGCTCACGGTGGTCATCGGTCCCCGGCCTCGGGCGCTGCCGCGGCCACGGATTCGATCGCGCCGGTCGCATCGCCGTCGGCGCGGAGCGCCTCGAGCAGGTATCGCGCCAGGGTCGCGGCGGGGACCTCGGCGCCGGCGCGGAGGCGCACGACCGGCGCCGCCTCGACCAGCGCGGCAAGCGCCTCGAAGCGCTGCCGCTCGCGGTCGGCGGGACCGGGCAGCCCGACCACCAGCCGGCGCAGCGCGGGCAGCCCTTCCTCGACCAGGCGCGGGCGCGCCGCCCCTTCGGCGCTGCGATCGAGGATCACCACAGCCGCGATGGGGGAGGGCGGGCCCGCCGCCCCGGCCACCTCGACCAGGACCTCCTCACCGGCCCGGCCGAGCGGGCGGCCGAGCCGCTCGACCAGGTCCGGACGTGCCGCGGCGACCTTGGCGAGGCGCGGGCCGGGGTGGGCGACGACGCCCTCCCCGGTCGGTTCCACCGCCAGCACGTCGTCGCAGAAGAAGGTCGCTCCGCGGGCGAGGAGCTCGGCGGCCAGGGTGCTCTTGCCGGCGCCCGCGTCGGCGGCCACCGCCAGGACCCGTCCGTCGATCAGCACCCCGGCGGCGTGGATGCAGAGC
Organism: Solirubrobacterales bacterium; assembly: GCA_035281725.1. GTDB lineage: Bacteria > Actinomycetota > Thermoleophilia > Solirubrobacterales > 70-9 > VAYN01. Next base: position 560 of record DATEDJ010000124.1, on the reverse strand, counting down.
AGCCCCGACAGCGACGCGGCGCTGTAGGGCACCCAGTCGAGGAAGGCGCCCCACCAGAGTGGGTCGGGCACGGTCGGGCGCGGGCAGGCCAGCCGTGAGCAGTCGGCGGAGAGGTGGAAGCGGTGCTCGCCGCAGCGGATCAGGTGATCGCCGGCGGCGCCCCGCTCGACCCGCAGCGTCGCCCCGTCCGCGATCAACGCCTCGTGGACGAGCTCACCATCGCCGTCCCAGAGCGCCTCGACCTCCCTGAACTCGCAGCTCAGCTCGACTCCGTAGGCGTGCTGGGAAGAGGCGATCACGCGCCACCTAACGAAGGCCGGGGCGATCTACTTGCGGACCCGGGGGCTCGTGGGGCGGGGGCTCGTGGGTGGGAGCGGGGACGGCGCGATTCGTGGCCCGATCGATCGGGGACGGCGAGGGTCCCGGGCGTCTCGTGGCGGCCCTGGCAGGCTGTGGCCGCCACGAGACGCCCGGGACGCGGGCCTTCCGGGTGGATTGGCACGGGTCCGTGACCCTGGCGGTCGCGCTGCAAGCCCTGCTGTTGCCATGGCCACACCAAG
>DATEDJ010000123.1:0-19554 GCA_035281725.1 Solirubrobacterales bacterium | reverse complement strand
CTTGGTGTGGCCATGGCAACAGCAGGGCTTGCAGCGCGACCGCCAGGGTCACGGACCCGTGCCAATCCACCCGGAAGGCCCGCGTCCCGGGCGTCTCGTGGCGGCCACAGCCTGCCAGGGCCGCCACGAGACGCCCGGGACGTGTGGTCCCCGATCGACCGGGCCACGAACCCCGCCGTCCCCAGTCGACCGGGCCACGAATCGCGCCGTCCCTACCCCCTCCCGACGCCACCGCCAGCGTCCCCTTCTCCACCGACGCCCAAATCTCGTCTCCCTCCAGGTAGTCGTGAATCACCTTCCCACGAGGCAAATCGAAGTCGTAGACCCCGAAGTAGCAGTCGATGATCCGCTTCGGCGCCGGCAGGTGCCACGGATCCACGCTCGACACCTGTGGGAAGTTGAGCGAGCCGCGGCCGGCGAAGAGGCGCGGCGTCCCGTCCTGGGTTTGTGCAGCGTCGCCGGGACGTCGAGCCGCACCAGCTCCGCCACCGAGGGACGCTTGTTGCGCTCGGAGTTGGGAATGATCCGGGTCGAGAGGACCGGGCAGTCCTCCAGCTCGGCCGGGTCGGCGAGGCGGTCGGCGACCATCGTCGCGGTCATCAGCGGCACCCCGACGGGGTGCTGGACGGTGAAGGTCATCTGCTCGCCGTAGAGCACGTCGCTGCCGCCCCAGTTGCGCTCGAAAACGGCCAGCTTCTTCGCGTAGCCCCAGATCTCGCGGCCGGCGGTCAGCGGGATCTCGTTGTCAACGAGGATGAACGGCTGGTAGAGGTAGGTGGTGCCCGCGAAGGAGGCGCGAATCATCACGTAGGCCTCGTGGTACTGGCCGAAGGTGGAGTACGGGGCCCAGCGGGCATGACGACGAACTCTTCGAGCAGAACGTCAGGCTCAACTTGATAAGCGCGTACTACGCCACCAGGGCCGCGCTCCCGCTGATGGTGAAGGGCGGCTACGGGCGGGTGATCACGATCGGCTCCGGCTACGCGACGCATGGCGGCGGGACGATCTCCTACTCGGCCGCCAAGCACGGGCTCGTCGAGCTCACCCACGCGCTCGCCTACGAGGTGCCGCACGCGATCACCGTCAACTGCCTCTGCCCCGGATGGACGAACACCGACGTGCTCGGCTGGAGCGGTCCTGAGGGCCCCGCGCAGGCGGCCGCCAAGGCCGAGGTACATACCGTCCAGGGCCGGATATCGAGCCCGAGGAGCTGGTCCCGATGGCAGTCCTCCTCGCCTCCCCCGCCGGCGCGGCGATCACCGGTCAGGTGATCAGCGTCGATGGCTGCTTCAAAGTGTGAGTCGCGGGCGCGGCACGGCTCGGCGGGCTCAGCCGGCGGTGAGGACGATCGGCTCGCCCTTGGTGATGACCATGGTGTGCTCGGCGTGGGCCGAGAGTGCTTCGTCGCTGGTGCTCATGGTCCAGCCGTCGCCCGCCTCGCGGACCGTCCCGGAGCCGGCGGAGATGATCGGCTCGATCGTCAACACGAGACCCTCGGTGAGCGGCTGCGACAGCCACGGGACGTAGACGGCGGGGACGTTCGGCGGTTCGTGGATCTTGCGGCCGATCCCGTGGCCGAGCAGGTCCGCACAGACGGAGTGGCCTTCGCGGCGGACGGTCCGTTCCACCGCCGCCCCGATCGCGTTCAGCGGCTCCCCCGCCCGCGCGGCCTTCATGCCGTCCGCAAGCGCCGTCTGGGCGCTTTTCACGAGTCGCGCGGCCTCGGGTAGCGGCCGACCGACTGGGACGCTGACGCAGGCGTCGGCGTAGAAGCCGTCCAGCTCGGCGGTCACGTCGAGCTTCACCAGGTCGCCGTCGCGGAGGACCCGCTTGCCGGGGATGCCATGGACCGCCTCGTCGTTGACGCTGATGCAGGTGGCGCCGGGGAAGCCGTAGTCGAGCTGCGGCCCCGACCGCGCGCCCGCCTCACGGAAGACCCGCCCGCCAACTTCGTCGAGCTCGGCGGTGGTCACCCCGGGCCGGACCTGCTCGCGCATCGCCCGCAGCGCCCGCGCGACGACCTGGCCCACGGCCCGCAGACGGGCGAGCTCTTCAGCGGTCTCGATCGACATCAGGGTTTCCGATATTAGATCGACGCAGACGCCGGCAGTCGGGGCCGCCCCGCGCTAGACGAGCAGCCGGCGGCGCAGCGCGCCGACGTCGTTCGCCGACAAGCCCACGTCCCGCAACGCCGCTTCGACATCGAAGCCGGCGAGCAGCTCGACGATCTGCTCGGTCGCGGTCGTCCCTTGCTCGCGCAGGAAGGAGGCGATCTTCGGCGCCTCGTCCTCTTCGCCCCGCGAGAGGTAGAGCGCCCGGAGGCGCTCGTCGCTGAGCGCGTAATCGGCGGCGATCGCCTCGGCCTCGACCCCGGCCAAGAACAGCACCAGCATCGAGATCTGGCCCGCCCGGTCGCGCCCGCCCTGACAGTGAAACGCCACCCCGCCCGGCGGCGCCGCGGCGATCGCCCGCACCACTTCGGCGCTCCGCTCGGGGAAACGTTCCAGGTGCGGTCGGTAGTAGAGCGGCGTCGCGAACTGCGGGCCGTTTTCCCAGACGTCCCAGAACTCGCGATCCTCGGTCACATCGAGGGGGATGTTCACCGTCTCGATCGACCCCGGTCGCGGCGCCACGTCGGCCCCGATTTCATGGGCGCTCCGCAGGTCGATGACGGTGCAGATCCCGTACGCCTCGACTTCCTCCCACCCTTGGGCCTCGAGGCCCTGCAGCGAGTCCGACCGTACGACCGCCCCACTCCGGGTGACCCCACCGCCGACGAGCGCCAGCCCGCCCAGATCACGTGAGTTGTAGGTGCCCTTCCAGTCGAGATGCCGGTCGATCATCCACGCACGATAGGAGCCCCGGTCCCCAGAATTGCCGAAATTGCGGGGATACGACCTACGGCGTCTCTACCGTTTTCCGGTGATAGTCCGCGAGGGAGCGGAGCACCGAGAGGTTCGGAGGATCCATGGCACTCGTAGGCAAGGATGAGTTGGTCCGTGACGTCGCCGAGAGAAGCGGGCTCGGCGTCGGCGAGGCGAAGCGCGCCCTCGAGGCGACGCTGAAGGCGATCGAGGAGCAGATGGGAGAAGGGAACGAGGTGAGGCTGACCGGCTTCGGCAAATTCTCGGTCTCCCATCGCGAGGCCCGCATGGGCCGCAACCCACAGACCGGCGAGACGATGCAGATCGCCGCGAAGACGGTGCCGAGGTTCAGCGCGGGCGCCGAGCTGAAGAAGGCGGTCGGGTAGTTCGCGTCGGCCGGGCCGCCCTCGCCGGGGCCCGGCCGACGCCCGTCGATCAGTCCGCGAGGGCGCCGCGCAGGTAGGTCAGGAGGGCGTCGGTGACCGCGGCCGAATCGGTGTCCGCGGTGCCGAGGCGGCGCACGCCGAGGCCGACGATCAGGGCGACGACGGCGCCGGCGTGGCGCTCGGGGTCGGGGACGCCGAGCGAGGCGAGGGCGTCGGCGGCAAGGGCGTCATAGGCGGCGAAGCAGCGTCGTGAGGCCTCCTGCAGCTCGGGGTCACGGGCGGCTTGGAGGTGAAGCTCCAGCTCGGCCAGCGGGCCCGGGCCACCGGTCGGCCGCGCGATCAGGGCATCGACCTCCGCCGCCACTTCGGCCGGGTTCGGCTTACGGGCGCGCAGTTCGGCGGCAACCGCCTCCAACCGCTCGACCTCCTCGTTGACGTAGAGGAGGAGGCTCTCGCGCAGCAGGACCGCCTGGCTCGGGTAGTGGTAGGTGAGTGAACCGAGGGAGACGCCCGCCTCGCCCGCGATCCGCCGGTTGGAGAGCGCGCCGGTCCCTTCTTCGGCGAGCAGGGTGAGGGTGGCGCGGAGGATCGCCTCGCGGGTGGCGGGGGCGCGGCGGCGGTCGACGCGCGGCGCCTCCTCCTTGGTCGAGCTGGCCACGCCGGAATCTTATCGCGGATATTCGTTCGTTCGAACGATCTAGTATCTTGCGGATCTGATGGTGGCGGGAGCGCCAGAGACGGCGGAGGCGAGCGGATGGCCGGGCGCGGCGGGCGCCCCGGAACTCGCCTTCGCCGGCCTCGCCCGGCAAGCTGCCCTGTTGCGCTCGCGCGAGGTTTCCGCGCGCGAGCTGGTCGAGTTGTCGCTGCAGCGGATCGAGGCCGGCCAACCGACCCTGAACGCCTTCCGAGTCGTCTGTGCCGAGGCGGCCCTGACGGCGGCCGACAGGGCCGATGCGCGTCTGCGGGGTGGCGACGGCGGGGCGAACGCACCGCTGCTCGGCGTCCCGGTGGCGATCAAGGACGACGTCGACCTGGCCGGTCACACCACCCCTTTCGGCTGCGGCGGCGAGGTCGAGGCGTGCCGCGCGGACGCGGAGCTCGTACGGCGACTGAACCGCGCCGGGGCGATCGTCGTCGGCAAGACGCAGGCACCCTAGGTCGGACAGTGGCACTTCACCGAGACCCCCGCCTTCGGCATCACCCGTAATCCCTGGCATGAAGATCACACGCCCGGCGGATCCAGCGGCGGGGCCGCGGCGGCGGTTGCCGCCGGGCTCGTCGCCGGGGCGATCGGCTCCGACGGCGCCGGCTCGGTGCGTATCCCGGCCGCCTGGTGCGGCCTGGTCGGGTTGAAGCCGCAGCGGGGAAGGATCTCGACCTGGCCCGACCGCGAGGCCTTCCACGGCCTGACCTGCTTTGGCCCGCTGGCGCGAAGCGCCGCCGACGCGGCGCTCCTCCTGGACGCCGTCCAGGGCGCCGTCCCCGCCGACGCCCACCGGCCGGCACCGCCGACGGAGCCCTACGCCGAGGCCGCCGGGCGACCGCCGGAGCGGCTGCGGATCGCGGTCAGCCTCGGCGTCCCCTTCGGCATCCACGACCGCCTCTGCGAGGAGCATCGCGCCGCCACCCTCGACTTCGCCCGGCGCCTCGAAGCGCTCGGCCACGACGTCTCCCTGGCCGAGCTCGACTACGGCCTGGTCGCCCCGGCGCTGGTTCCCCGTGGCATGGCCGGCGTGCGCGACTGGATCCGTGACCACGAGATCGACGCCGCCGCCCTCGAGCCCCGCACCCGCGTCCACGCCCGACTCGGCGCCGTCCTCTCCGGCCTGCCCCTGCGCGCCGCCCGCGCGGCCGAGCCGAGCCTGCGCCGCCGGCTCGGGAAGATCTTCGACGCCCACGATCTGGTCCTGACCCCGACCACGGCGAAGCCGCCGCCCCGGATCGGCGCGCTCGACGGCCGCGGTTACTGGGTGACCGGCTCGACCGCCAGCGAGACCTGCCCCTACGCCTTCCCCTGGAACGTCACCGGCTGGCCCGCGATCAGCCTCCCCGCCGGCCTCACCGCCGAGGGCCTGCCGATCGGCGCCCAACTGCTCGCCCACGAGGGCCAGGAGGGTCCGTTACTTGCGGTGGCGGCGCAACTGGAAGCCGCCACGGCGTATGCACGGCGCGCTTCTCCGGCAGCCTGAACGTCCCCATTCATCGCCCTCTCCCTCCCACCCCGAGCGGCGGCGCCTTCCTACGCTGTGCTGTCCATGGCAGCGCTCCAGTTCTGGATCAGAGGCGACCTCGCCGCCGAGCAGCGGCAGAGCCTGACCGAGATCGGCGCCCGCGCGATCCCGATGTCGGCGACCCGGGCGACGCCCGACGGCGACCACCGCGGCGCCGCCTGGACGATGATCGAAGCTCCGCCCGGCGAGCCGGAGGCCGAGCGCAACCGCGTCGCCGCCGTGATCGGCGCCGCCCCCGACGACGTCACCGGCCCTTACGCCCCGCACTGAGCCCGGACGATCAGGCAGGGATCCCTTTACGGGTCCCTTTGCCGAGAGGTACATTCGACCGGCGATGGCGAGGTCGAGCGCCGGCATCCGTGGGGGAACGGGGCTGTCAGTCCCGGTCCTGCTCGTCGCCCTGTTGTGCGTCGGTCTCCTCGGCCTCGCGGGCGCGCCGCGGGCGCGGGCCGCGGGCAGGGGGTCGCGCTGCAAGAAGGGGACCGTCCAGGTGAAGGTGGGCGGGAAGAAGACGTGCGTGGCACGCGAGCTGGTACAGCCGCCGCCGAGCAAGACGCATCCGTTCGTCGCCCAGGTGCAAGGGGCGCTCGCCTTCACGGAACTCAGCTTCAAGACGCGCTCGGGCAAGCGGGTCAAGTCGTTCTCACAGGACCTCGGCAAGTCGTGGACCACCGCGCAGGCGCGGCTGGAAGGCGCGCTGTCAGGGATGATCGCGCGGGCGCAGAAGACGGCGCGCCGGCCACTCGGGGCGCTCCTCGACTCCTCCGGGGGCGAGGGCGCCGGCTGCGCCGCGGCCGACCTGCTGAACGAGTACGGCATCGACGCCGGCCAGAACGTGGTCAAGTCGAACTCCACCGCCTCGATCGACGGCGTCGACGTGACCTTGGGACTCGACAGCAGCGGCGCGCACTTCGGGCTCCAGACGACCGTCCAGGGCAACACCTACAAGATGCGCTACGACTCGGGCGAACTCTCCTGCCTCGCCTACAAACTCCCGCCCTGCCCGAACGGCGACGGCAGCCTGGGCGCTTACGGGCTGAAAGGCAAGGTCGGGTTCTCGCTGACGGTGTCGCGGGGCGGCAGCGTCGTCAAGCGCGAGTCCTACGGCAAGACGATCACGGTCGAGACGCGCGGCCAGGTCGCCGAAGACGCAAAGCTCGACTACGTCGACGTCAAGTACAGCCAGACGACGACGATCGATCGCGACGGGGTCCACCTCACCCAGTACGGGAACCGCACCCAGCGGATCAACATGCGTACCGGCGGCTACGACCCAGGTGAATCGGTCTCCTTCGGCTCGGCCTCCGGATTCGGCGAATTCGCCAACGTCGCCGGCGAGGAGGCCGACGCGAAGGACTTCGGCGCGTTCGTCTCGCAGACGAAGTCCGCCTACCGCGAACGCGAGAACGCCTGGCAGACGCCGAACCAATGCGCGAAGCTGAAGTTCACCCCGGGCTCGGGGACGCTCAGCCTCGTTGCCGGCCAGCAGGGCAGCTTCAGCGCCGAGGTCGACGCCGATGCCGACGGCACCCGGGCGGCGAAAGCGAGCTGGACGCTCAGCGGCCAGCAGAACGCGACCTTCACCCCGACCAGCTCGAAAGACGCGCAGCCGAGCTTCTCCTACGAAGTGTCGGGCAGCCCCGGCGGCGAAACGGTCAGCGTCGTCGCCAAGGCGACCTCGAGCGCCGGCGTGGCGCAGGACGCCTGGTCGCAGAAAGTGGCCCCGATCAACAAGATCGCCGGCACCTTCTCCGGCCACGAGGACGAAGAAGGCGTCGTCTTCGAATGGTCGGGGACCGTCACCTTCACGCGCGGCGAAAGCTCTCCCGGCGGAACGATCTTCAACCTCACCGAAGGTCAGGCGAGCGTCTCCGTCTCCGGCGCCGACCCGGCCGCCTGCACCCATTCCGGCACCGAGGAGGTCCAGCTTGTCCCGCAGATAGGGGTCTTCACCCTGACCGGCACGACCAAGCCCTTCCAGTACCAGATCATCGCCCCCTGGAACAGCAAAGTTCAGAGCGGCATCGTCACCGTCGACTGCGGCAAATCGGGGACCTTCACTCAGACCGAGGTCCCCGCGGCGCCGGCGATCCAGAGCGGCGACTACGCACTCGGCGGCGACCCCACCGCCCTGCTGAAGACCTCCGCCGACGGCTCGACCTTCGCCGACAGCGTCAGCGCCGTCGACCCGGTCTACGGCCCGGTCAGCTGGGCCTGGTCACTCAAAGGCTCTTAGTAGTCGATTCAGACCGACGAAATCCCCCCGACCTTTAGTCAAGTTTCGCCGTCTTCGGCTCGATGTAGAGGGAGCGATGGCCAAGCTCGATCCAAGACGACGCCTGGCCCTGCGCGCCGCCGGTGCCCTGATCCTGCTCGGCTTCCTCGCCTTCGCCGTCCACGCCGCCACCGGCCTGGGAAGCGAAACCCTCTTCAGCGTCTGGATCTATTGCGCGGTCATGTTCGGCGCCGCCGCCTCCTGCCTTGTCCGCGCGGCCCTCATCCGCCATGAGCGCCCCGCCTGGCTCCTGATCGGCGGCGGTCTCCTTATATGGACCGGCGGCGAAATCTATTACGAGGCGGCGCTCACCATCTCGGGCTCGGTCCCGATTCCCTCGCCCGCCGACGCCGGCTACCTGCTCTTCTACCCGCTCACCTACGCCGGCCTGATCGTCCTCCTGCGCGAGCGGATCGGCTCCTTCCCCTTCACCCGCTGGCTCGACGGCCTGATCGCCGGGCTCGCGGTCGCGGCGCTGACGGCGGCGCTGGCACTCGGGCCGATCGCCGCCGCCTCCAACAGCGGCTCGAGCCTCGAAACCGCGACCAACCTCGCCTACCCGATCTGCGACCTGACCCTGCTGACCCTGGTCGTCACCGCCGCCGCCTTCACCGGCTGGCGCCCCGGCGCCACCTGGTCGCTCCTCGGCGCCGGGATGATCGTCCTCGCCGTCTCCGACGTCGCCTACCTGCTCGAGTCCGCGCAGGGCACCTACGTCGAAGGCGGCATCCTCGACGCGGCCTGGCCGCTCGGCGCCCTGCTGCTGGCAAGCGCGGCGTGGGTGCGCCCGCCGGCGACCCGCCGGGTGGTGCCGCGCGGCATGCGGGTCGCCGCGGTGCCGGTCGCGGCGGCACTGCTGGCGATGGGCGTGCTCGCCGCCGAACGGGGCGGGCACCTTCCCGCCGCCGCGGAAGTGCTGGCGTTCGCGACCCTGCTGCTGGTGATCGGGCGGCTTGCCCTGGCGCTGCGACGGGCCGGCGAGAACCTCGCCGTCTCCGAGCGCCAGGCGACCAGCGACGAGCTGACCGGGCTCGCCAACCGGCGCGCGCTGATGGCGGACCTGGCGGCCACGGTGACGCGGGCGCCCGCCCCCGGCAATTCCCATCTGCTCGCGATGTTCGACCTCGACGGCTTCAAGCTCTACAACGACACCTTCGGCCACCCGACCGGCGACGCGCTCCTGACCCGGGTCGGCGGGCGGCTGGAGCGCTTCCTCGCTCCGCACGGGAAGGCCTACCGGCTCGGCGGCGACGAGTTCTGCCTGCTGGCGGAATGCAGCCCGGCCGAGGTCGATCCGATCGTCGCCGGCGCCCTGGCGGCGCTCACCGAGCGCGGCGAGGGCTTCGACATCTCCGCCTCCCAGGGCAGCGTCCTCATGCCCAGCGAGGCGCGGACGGTCAAAGACGCGATGCAGCTCGCCGACCGGCGGATGTATGCCGACAAGGTGAGCGAGCGGAACTCGGCGGGCTCGCAGTCGCGCGACGTCCTCCTGACCGCCCTGCGCGAACGCCAACCGTTCCTGGCGGAGAACGCGGTCGACGTCGGCAGCCTCGCCCTCGGCGTCGCCGAGAAGCTGGGGATGTCGGCGGAGGAACGCGACGAGACCTGCCGCGCCGCCCAGCTCCACGAGGTCGGCAAGATGGCGGTCCCAGACGCGATTCTGAACAAGCCCGGCCCCCTGGAGGAGCCCGAGTGGGAGTTCATCCGTCGCCATCCGCTGATCGGCGAGCGGATCATCGGCTCCGCCGCGGCGCTCGTGCCGGTGGCGCGGCTGGTGCGCTCGGTCGGCGAGCGCTGGGACGGCGGCGGCTACCCGGACGGGCTCGCGGGCGAGCAGATCCCGCTCGGCTCGCGCGTGGTCAGCGTCTGCGCGGCCTACGGGGCGATGACCAGCGAGCGGCCGCACAGCGTCGGCATGCGTTCCGAGCGGGCCCTGGAAGAGCTGCGCCGCGGGTGCGGTCAGCAGTTCGACCCGGACGTGGTGGCGGCGTTCGAGCTGGTGGCGGCGGAGCGCGGCCTGCCAGCGACGGCCTGAGCCGGCTCAGCGAGGCGTCGAGCGGCGCCGCTCGGCCTCGAGCATCGGGCGTCGAGGCGGACCGCTCAGCGGATGGTGACGTTGACCGCCCATCCCGACGGTCGCGTGAGCCCCGGCCGCGGGCTCTGCCGGGTGACCTTCCGGCCCGCGCGGCGCTGCCCGCGCACGGCGCCGAGCCGACAGTTGCTGCGGCTGAGGATCTTGCGGCTCGCGGGCAGGGTTTGGCCGATCAGGCGCGGGACCGTGCAGGTGCGGGCGATCGTCGCGGGTGGCGGGGTCGGCGTCGATTGCGCCGGCGGGGCCGGGGGTGCGACGTAGGTGAACGTGTCCGCCGGCACGGCGGGGCTCGTGCCGACCGAGTTGGTGACGGTGATGTCGACCGGGCCAGGACCGGCGGCCGGCGGGGCGACCGCGGCGATCACGTTTTCGGAGACGACGAAGAAGGAGCTCGCCGGCACGGAGCCGAAGGAGACGCCGCTCACCTGCCTGAAGTCCCGACCGGTGATCGTCAGCCCGGTGCCGCCGGCGACCGGCCCCGAGGAGGGCGCGACCAGGTTGATTTCCGGCGCCGGCTCGACATCGGCGTTGAAGCCGAATTCGACCGCCCCGACCGGGGTCGGCCCCCTGGCCGGGTCGCCGAGCCCGAGGAAAGGCACCCAGGCGAACTGGACGGAACCGGGGGCTGAGGCACCATGCATAGTCGCCTGCGGTTCCGTGGACTGAATGTTGAGCCCGATCAGGTCGCCCGCCTCGATCGGTAGCGCGGTCGTGAAGACTTCGGTCACGGTGCCCGAAGCGGACTTGGGGTCGCTCGTCGCGGTGACCGTGTAGGCGCCGCTGCCATCGGGGCGCAGAACCGTGAGCCGGTATTCCTCGGAGCCTGGCTGAGGTGCCAGCCGCCAGCGCACGACACGGCCGTCGACCGGCGAGAAGGCGACGGTCCTCGGGCCGACCAGCTCGGGGTTGGCGACCGTCACGCGCGGTTCCGAAAATACGGTGCTCCAGGTCTGTGGGGCGACCAGTTCGCTGCCCAGCGTGATCGTCCGCGCCCCCGCGCCGGCGGGCGCGAGCAGCGCCGCGAGGCAGAGGGCGACCGTCGCGGCGCCGAGCCGTAGCTTTCCCATGGCGCACTTCATAGCCGGCGGCCCGGACTACTTCAAGCGCGCGGACAAAGATTCTCCGGCTAGCCGCGCGCCGCTTCGAGGTCGGAGACGATCTCTTCGAGCGCCGGCCGGTTTCCGGCCTCCGTGACGAAGCCGACGAAGGGCGGCGTCTCGAAGGTCAGCGTCACCTGCACCATCGCCACCTTCTCCCCGCCGAAGAGCTTCGTGCGCTTCTCGAACTCCTTCCACTCGACCGAGCGAAATGAGGAGGCGGCGAGCCGAGCCTTCGGCTCACCCCCGCGCTGCTTTTCGAACCAGTCGCCATCGAGGACGAGCGACTCGTTGCTTTCACCCTGGACGGAGAGCACGGCCCGAACCTACACGAGCGGGGATTCTGCGATCGAAGGAAGCAGCAACGAGGGTGGCCACTCTCGTAGCTGCCAGTGCTACAGTCGTGCACATGGCCCGCGATGTCTCCGTCCGCGAACTCCGCAACTCGACCTCAAGCGTCGTCGCGGAGCTAGAAGCCGGAGAACGACTGACGCTCACGGTTAATCGACGGCCGGTGGCCGACATCCTTCCTCACACCGAGGAGCGGGATCCATGGGTTCCGTCCTCTGAGCTTCGGCGGATCCTGCACGAGGCCGCCGCAGATCCAGGCTTGCTTGATGATCTCGAGGACGTCCGCAGCGCAGAGCTCGACGATTGAGCAAAGCAGTCGCCGACACCTCGATCTTCATCGCTCAGGAGACCGGCCGTGAACTCGGCGAGCTTCCCGAGAAGATCGCCGTCTCGGTGATCACCGTGGCCGAGCTGGAGCTAGGAGTGCTACGCGCTACCGACGCGGGGGTCCGTGCCCGTCGCCTCTCCACGCTCTCCCGAGTGCAGTCCACCTACCCCCTACTGTCGATCGACCCCGAGGTCGCAAGCTGCTTCGCCCGCATCGCCGCAGCCGAGCGGGTCCGCGGCCGCCGCCTCCGCCGCCACGACACCTGGATCGCGGCAACCGCACTTCGGCATCGTGCATCCGTGATCACCCAGGACACTGACTTCTCCTCGTTTGAGGAGGTGGAGGTGATCAGAGCTTGAGCCACCTAGGCGAATCGCTTCACGAAGTCGAGTGCCGTCTGTGCCACCTCCTGCCAGCCGCTGTCGATCGTCAGTGAGTGGCCGCGGTTGGGGATCCTGGTGATCTCGGTGACCGACCGGTTGTGCTTCTGGCGCTTGTAGGCGGCGTGGGCGATCGCCCAGGGGACGGTGTGGTCCTTCTCGCCCTCGATGATCAGCAGCGGGCCGCGGTCGGGATTCCGGGGATCGACCTTCGCCTCGGTGAAGGGGTTCAGGTTGGCGTTGGCCATCTGCGAGAGGGCGATCCCGGCGCCGGCGACGTGGTAAGTGTCGTAGAGGCGGCGAGCCTCGTCTTCGTCCAGCGCGTTGGCCCAGCCGTACTTGAACTGGTCGAAGGTGAGGGTGATCGCCCGGCCCCGGTTACGCGGATTCCGCAGCACCGGGCTGGACGACTTCAAGGCCGAGAATGGCAGCGGCAGGACGCCTCGGAACGGCCCCGCGTCGATCGCCACGGAGGCGGCCGACAGGCCCCGGTCGGCGATCATGTAGGTCAGCAGGCCGCCCGTCGAATGGCCCATCACGGCGGGCTTCCGGTCGAGCCGGTCGATCACCGCGGCGGTGTGGTCGGCAACGCGCTTCAGGGTCTTCCGCGCGAAGACCTCGGGGTTGGCGCGAGCTTCCTCGACCGTTTCCGGGTCGTCCGGCCAGACCGGCGTCACCCCCGCGTAGCCGTTCTCCTCGAACAGGCCGACCCAGTTGTCCCAGCTGCTCGGCAGCAGCCAGAGCCCGTGGATGAATACGACCGGGGTCTTGCCGCTCGCGTTGGCTTGCTCGATCTGGCGCTGCTCGCTTGCGGTGATCTCGGGCTGGGCGAGAACGCTGTTCGCTGATGCAGACATGATCCGATTCCTTTCGGTGGAGAGCAGGTCTTCCGTCCCGCTTGTGTCGCGAGGCGGATGCTTCATGCTGAGAGCCTCTCTTACGCCAGGTGCCCTCGCATCGGCCAGGGCGCCAGCTTGATCGGCTAGTCGCCAGGCGCTCTCCAGGTGGCTAGCCGGAGCTCTGCTGGGCCAGGTGGCTCTCGTCGGGCAAGGGCACGCCGGCGACCTCGTAGGCCTCGGGCTGGTCGAGCGTCTCCCGCTCGAGCAGGGCCGTGGCCAGCGCCTCGAGGCGGTCGCGCTCCCGCTGCAGCAGCTCGATCACTTCGCCCTCGGCCTCGTCGACGATGCGGCGGACCTCGGTGTCGACCAGCTCCTGGGTCGGCTCGGAGGCGGGCATCGCGCCGGGCAGCAGCATCCCGTCCTGGCGGCCGTCGGTGACCGCGATCGGGCCGACCGCGTCGCTCATCCCCCAGCGCCCGACCATCCCGCGGGCGACCTGGGTGAGGTTCTGGATGTCGGACTCGGCGCCGGTCGAGATCTCGTCGAAGACCACCTTCTCCGCCGCGCGGCCGCCGAGCGCGACCTTGATTTTCGCCAGCAGGTCCTCGCGGATGTAGTTGTAGCGGTCGCTCTCCGGGGTCGAGAGCGTCACCCCGAGCGCCTGCCCGCGCGGGATGATCGAGATCTTGCGGACCGGGTCGGCGCCCGGGGTGAGCATCCCGACCAGCGCGTGACCCGACTCGTGGTAGGCGGTGCGCCTGCGGTCGGCGTCGGTCATCACCACCTGGCGCTCCGCCCCGAGGAGGATTTTCTCGATCGCGTCGGTGAAGTCGCGCTGCTCCACCTTGGGGTGTTCGCGGCGGGCGGCGAAGAGCGCCGCCTCGTTCACCAGGAGGGCGATGTCGGCGCCGGTCGAACCGGGGATCGAGGCGGCGATCCGCTCCAGGTCGACGTCCTCGGCGAGGGTCACGTCGCGGGTGTGGATCTGGAGGATCGCGACCCGCCCGTTGCGGTCCGGCGGGTTGACCGCGATGCGGCGGTCGAAGCGGCCCGGCCGCAGCAGCGCCGGATCGAGGACCTCGGGGCGGTTCGTCGCACCGAGCACGATCACGTCGGTGCCGGGCTCGAACCCGTCCATCTCGGTGAGGATCTGGTTGAGCGTCTGCTCGCGCTCGTCGTTGCCGCCCGACAGCCCGCTGACGTTGCCCGAGCGCGAGCGGCCGATCGCGTCGAGCTCGTCGATGAAGATGATCGCCGGGGCGGCCGCTTTGGCCTGTTTGAAGAGGTCGCGGACCCGCGAGGCACCGACGCCGACGATCGCCTCGACGAACTCCGAGGCCGAGATGTGGAAGTAGGCGGCGTGAGCCTGGCCGGCGACGGCGCGCGCGAGCAGGGTCTTGCCGGTCCCGGGCAGGCCGTACAACAGCACGCCATGGGGGATGCGCGCGCCGAGCCGGGTGTAGCGCTGCGGGTTCCTGAGGAAATCGACGATCTCTTCGAGCTCTTCCTCGGCCTCGTCGATCCCGGCAACGTCCTTGAAGGTGATCCGGTCCTGGCTGTCCGCCTCGACCCGCCGGGCGGTCGAGCGGCCGAAGCCGCCGAGCACGCCGCCGCCTCCCCCACCGGTCTGTTTGCGGACGAGCCAGAGGAAGAAGCCGATGATCAGCAGCGTCGGCAGGAACGCGAGCAGGACAGTTCCCAATACCGAGCGACCGGAGTCCGGCGCCGACGCGTTGATGACGACGTGGTGTTCGGTGAGCAGGTCGGTGACCGCCCGGTTGTCGATGAACGAAGGGACCTCAGTCTTGAAGTCGTTGCTCACCTTCACTTCGTCGCCGCCGCCCGGCGGCGTGTAGGTCGCCTCTTCGTTCAGCGTCCCTTCGATCGAGTCGCCGGTCGAGCTGATGTCGCGGACGTTGTTGTCGGTGACCTGTTCGACGAAGAAGGGCTGGTACGGCACCTGGGGCTTGCTCTCGGGACCGCTGGTGATGATCGCAATCACCACGTTCAGCGCCAACAGCCCGACCAAGATCCAGATGAAGGTCCTGTTGCGGGGGATGAACGGGGGCTTCTGCTGAGGCGGCGCGCCGCGACCGTCGGGCGCCGGGTCGACCCGCCAGCCGGACGGGTGCGGCGTCGTCGGCGGCGGGGCTTTCGAGGTCGGGGCCTGCTCGGCGGCCCGGCTGGAAGGTGGGTCGGAAGGCAAGCTCCCAATCTACTCCGGCCAGGTCGCCGGGCCGGCCCGACTCATGCCGCGTCGTGGAAGATGATCCCGAGCGCCGTCCGCGAGCCGCTCGTCAAGGTGCTGACCCCGTGGCGCATCCCGGCACGATGCCAACCGCGCTTGCCGGTGCCCGGCCGGTGGTGGGTCGGGAAGATGACGAAGGCGCCCTGGGCGGGATCGAGGACGTGGGCGCGGCTCTGCGCCCGGGGGCGCTGTTCGAGCAGGACGAACTCACCGCCCTCGAAGTCGATCCCGGGGCGGGAGAGGATCGTCAGCACTGGAAGGGGAAGAAGACCTCTCCGTAGAGATCCTGGTGCAGGGCGTTCCAGTCACCCTCGCCGTAGCGGAGGATCAGCGGCGTCGGCCGCTCCTGGCCGGCCGCGTGGCAGCGCTCGAGCAGCTGCTCGTGGCGGGCCGGGTAGCGCTCCTCTTCCCCCAGCCGCTCCGCCCACTCGTTGGCGACCGGCGCCAGATGGGCATAGAAGCTCGAGCGCAGCCCACCGATCGGCCTCGGCAGCGGGTGATCGAAGTACCGGTAGCGCCCGTCGCCGAAGCGGTGGCGCGCCATGTCGACGGTCGAGCGGAACCTGCCGTCGTCGAACAGCGCCGCCAGTTCGGCGCACTCGCCCTCGTCCAGCAGCGGCTCGGTGACCGCGAAGCCGCACTCGTCGAGCTGTGCCCCGAGCGCCTCCCAGTCGAGCGCATCGACCCGCTCCCACGGTGGCGCCGCAAGTACTTTCGTCTCCATCGTCCAGCTCCTCTAGGTCGGGGTCGTCCCAGATAAGACGCCCGCGGAGGGCAAAACGTGAGATCGGGGCGACCGGCGGCCGTGAGATCCCGCCGAGCGGACCGAGGCAAGCCTTCTGGGAGCGACTGCCCCGCGACCGGAGCTGCGGCCGTCGCAGAGCCGTGGATGCCGGTCCGACCCGAGTCTTCTGAGGTCGGCCCGGCATCCACGGCTCCTCGGGTGGCGGGAGAGAAGACGCAGATTCAGGACGGGCGTCGTCGCCTGCCGACTTGACCCCGCCATGACGAGGCCAACTCGGCAATCGGCCGGCCGTTTGCTGAGTTGACGTCGCCATAGCGCCCCTAACTCAGCAAATGACCGGCGGACGTTGTGAAGGACGCGCGGAGGCGTGGAGAAGGTCACGGGAGGCGCAAGAGGTGATGCTTCCGCGCGGGGTCCCCACGATGAGTTCGCAGTAATCCCCGCTATGCGGTCATTACTGCGAACGCACCGGGTGGGTGTGCCGGGACCCTCACGGCTTCGTCCGGATTCTCACGCCTTCGTCCCGGGACCCTCACGGCTTCGTCCCGAAACCTGCGCCTCTTCGAAACCGCCGCCGCCCGGCGGCTGATGGGCGGCCTCAGCCCGCCGGGGTCGCCCATCAGCCGCGAGGCGACAGCTCCCCCGTCCCCCGAACGCGCGGATTCGCGCTGGGAACGCGCGTCCGCTAAGACGCGCAGCCGTTAAAGAGTTTCGAAAACCCGCCGATTACGCATGAGCTCTCGCTGCTGCGCGACGAGGCCTGCGACACCGGCCAGGGCTTCCTCTTCGCCGAGCCGCTCGACGCCGAGGAAACCGACGCCTTCCTGCGCCAGTGGGCCGACGGAGCGCCGACTGGAGCGTCCGCCCTGTCCCAAAGCTCAAGTTCCCCCGCGGGATAGCCGACAAGCTCCTAGCGATGCGACGCGCCGGCGCACTGACGATCGTCTGCCTGCTGGCGCTGGTGCTGCCGCCCGCGGCCGCGCAGGCCGTCACCTACACGGTCAACACGACCGCAGACGTCGCCGGCAGCCCCGGCTGCACCCCGGTCTGCTCGCTGCGCCGGGCGCTGAACGAAGCGCAGGGTCAAACCGAAGTCAAGATCCAGCTGCCCGCAAAACCGGAAAGCTACGCGGTCCAGGCCGGCACGCCGCTGCCGGTGACGGACACCCAGGTGACGATCGAAGGGCTCGGCGCCGGCTCCGAAGACGTGACGATCACCGCCCCCGACCACACCGAAGCCTTCGCAATCGACAGCGCCGGCGGGGGAGTGGAAGCGCGGCTCCAGGACCTCTCGATCACCCATCAGCCCGGCGACCTCGGCCGCGCCATCCGCGCCACCGGCACCGGCGACAACGTCCTCAACCTGGTGCTGATCGACGCCGACATCGTCGCCAACACGGCGCCCTCCGCCGGCGGCGCCCCCGGGCGCGGCGGCGGGATCGAGATCTCGACCGCGGACGAAACGCCGACCTTCCTCGGGCTCAACCACGTGCGGCTCGCCGGCAACGTCGCCGAAGGAGGATCGTCGGGGCCCGGTGATGGCGGCGCCGGTGGGGGCCTCTACGCCGCCAACACCAGCGTCGCGCTGACCGCCACCGACGTGCTGGAAAACGAAGCCGCGGCCGGGGCGCACGCCGGTGGGCGCGGCGGCGGCCTCTACCTGGACCACTCCGCGCTTCGATTCGTCGGCGGCTCGGTGGAAGAAAACGTCGCCCGCGGCTTCGCCGATCCGACCGGCGACGCCAGCGCGGGCGGTGGCATCTACTACGACTTCCCGGAATCGGCAGCCTACCTGCGAATGTTCGTGAGCACGGTCGCCAACAACCGCGCCGAAGGCGCTGCCGGCGCCCTCCGCGGCGGGCGCGGCGGCGGGATCGAGGCGATCGGCCCCGTCTACCTGACGAACACCACGGTCGCCGACAACACCGCCGGCGGTGCGGTCGGCGTCTCCGGCCAGGGCGGCGGCCTCACGGTCGACCGGGGGCTCCTCCATTTCGTCAGCTCCACCATCGCCGACAACGAAGCGGCCGGCGCCGGCGGCACCGGCGGCAACCTGCTCGAGCACGAATCGCCGCTCTTCTCCTTCGTCAACACGATCATCAGCGGCGGCATCGCCGCGGGCGGCGACCAGAACTGCGAGCGCGACGCGACGCCCGCGCGCGGCGGCGTCAACATCGAGAACCTCGACACCTGCGGGCTCAACGCCGCCGCGGGTGACCTCGTCGACACCGATCCCCAGCTCGGCCCGCTGGCCGAAAACCCGCCGAGCGGCTCGCTGTTCGGCGGCGGCGACGGCAAGACGATGGCGATCGGCCTCGCCAGCCCGGCCCACGACGCCGCCACCAACTGCGTCCCGCCGAGCAACGACGAGCGCGGGGTGCGGCGCCCGCAGGGACTCGCCTGCGACGTCGGCGCCTACGAGCTCGAAGCGGCGAGCCCCGACCTGAGTGCCCAGACCTCGCCCACGGTGGCGCTCGGCGGCGGCGCCTTCGACACCGCCACCCTCACCGGCGGCGCGGCGCCGACCGGCCAGATCACCTTCCAGCTGTTCGGGCCCGACGGCGAATTCGCCTGCTCCGAAGCACCGGCCTTCTCCGACACGGTCACCGTCTCAGGCGCCGGCACCTACGGCTCGGCTGCCTTCACCCCCACCCTGCCCGGCCACTATCAGTGGTTCGTCGAATACGGCGGCGACCACCAGAACAACCGCGCCCACGCCGACTGCGGCCTGCCCGGCTCCGAACTCGTGGTCACCCCGGCAGTAGCCGGCGGCAAAGTGGTGAGCGGCGGATCGACGACCGGCGGTTCCAAAGGCGGGGGCCCGGCACACTCGGATCCCCCCGTCTCCCTCGCCCTCCGCGAGGTCCGGTCGGCGAAGGGCGGCCGTGCGATCCTCACTGTCGCCGTCTCCGGCCCGGGCACCGTGAGCGTGCGCCAGCGGCTGCCGAAGTCGAAGCGCCGCCCGGGGTCGCGCCTGGTCAAGGCCCTGAGCCGGCAGACCGGCTCGGCCGGCGCGCTGACCCTGACCGTGCGACCGACCGCCGCCGCACGGCGCCTGCTGAAGCGGCAGCCGAGCGTCACCGTGCCTCTCGAAGTCGCCTTCGCCACGCCGGGCGGCGTCACCGCGACGGTGGCGACCAGCGTCGTCCTGAAGTCGGGCTAGATGGGCGAGATTCGCCGCCATTGCGGCCGGGGACGGCTGGCCCGGGCGTCTCGGAGGCGACCCGGGCAGGCTGTGGCCGCCTCCGAGACGCCCGGGACGGGGAGTTTCCGGGAGGTTCCATCACAGGGACGGGAGGTTCGTCACGGAGACACCACGGTCTTCAACGGTCAGGAATCTGCGTGGTTACTTATCCGCCCATAGCGCGGATTTCTAACCGCGCAGTTTTCTGACCGTTCGAATACGAGGACGGCCTGTGACGTTCCCGGCGCCTTCGTCACGAGACCCTCTCCCAGAATCCGCCCGGGCCCCGCACCCTCCCCTCTCCCCACAGACCCAGCCATCTCGGCGGCGGCCACAGCCTGCCCGGGCGCCGCCGAGATGGCCGCGTCCCTTGATCGTCCCACCGCGGGCCGATGAATGAGCCCCGGCTCAGTAGTAGAGCTTCTGCTCGGTCGGCTTGCGGACGAAGAGGTAGTAGGCGGCGTTGCGTTCGGGCAGGTAGCTGGTGCCGATGAAGCTGTTGTCCCAGTTGACGTAGTAGCGGCGGGTGTAGCA
>DATEDJ010000122.1:0-27687 GCA_035281725.1 Solirubrobacterales bacterium | reverse complement strand
ATGGAGGAGAACATCTCGCGCATGGCCGGGTCCCGGCACGGGGTGAGGCTCGAGGTCGAGGACCTCGTCGCCGCGGCCCGCAAGGCCGGTCGCACGCCCGCCCAGCGGACGACGCTCTACGAGATCGTCGAGACGTACTAGCGGCCGAGGTGGCGCCCGCGCCCGCCCGGCGCGATCATCCGGGCATGCGCGCGATGGTCCTCGACCAGCCCGGCCGCCCGCTTCGTCCCGCCGACCTTCCCGAGCCGGAGCCCGGCCCCGGCCAGATCAAGCTCGCGGTGAAGACCTGCGGGGTCTGCCGCACCGACCTCCACATCTACGACGACGAGCTCCAGGGCGCCCCGAAGCTGCCGCTGGTGATGGGGCACCAGATCGTCGGCGAGGTGGTCGCGGTGGGGGAGGGCGCGGAGCGTTTCGAGCTCGGTGAGCGGGTCGGGGTCCCTTGGCTGGGCTGGACCGACGGCACCTGCCGGTACTGCCGCTCGGGCCGCGAGAACCTCTGCGAAAACGCCAGGTTCACCGGCTACGACATCGACGGCGGCTACGCCGAGTTCACGGTCGCCGCCGAGGACTTCTGCTTCCCGATCCCCGCCCTCTACGCGGACGCCGAGGCGGCGCCGCTCCTCTGCGCCGGGCTGATCGGCTACCGGGCGCTGCGGCTGGTCGGCGAGGCGGAGCGGATCGGCTTCTACGGCTTCGGCTCCTCCGCCCACATCCTCTGCCAGGTCGCCGTCCACGAAGGGCGCCGCGTCTTCGCCTTCACCCGCGACGGGGACACCGACGGCCAGGCCTTCGCCCGCAGCCTCGGGGCCGAGTGGGCGGGAGGGTCCTCGGAGCTGCCGCCGGAGGAGCTCGACGGGGCGATCGTCTTCGCCGCGGTCGGTCCGCTGATGGTGCAGGCACTGAAGGCGAGCGCGCGGGGAGCCCGGGTGATCAGCGCCGGCATCCATATGAGCGAGATCCCGGCCTTCTCCTACGACCTGCTCTGGGAGGAGCGGACGCTCGGCTCGGTCGCCAACCTGACCAGGGCCGACGGCGAGGATCTGCTGCGCGTGGCGCCGGAAGTCCCCGTGCGCGCCGCCGTCACCACCTATCCGCTCGAGGATGTCCAGCGGGCGCTGGAAGACGCGAGAGCGGGCCGCATCGAGGGCTCCGCCGTCCTCGTCGTCGCCGACACCTAGCCTCGGCGAGTGCGTTCGCACTTTGCCGCGCCATACACGGCTAACTGCGAACGCGCGGCGAGGGGGCTCCTAGCGGAAGAGGTCGTCCTCGCGCGGCCGGCGGATCGCTGCTGCGCCGGGACCGTCCTCCTCGGTGACCCAGCGGCCGAGGCCGGCGACCACCACCGCGGGCACCGCCGCCGTCTTGTCCCGGACGAGGTCGGCGGCGGCCGCCGCCTCGTCGGCGATCGCGATCTGCGTCGCCACCAGCTCCCGCCCATTCACGTCCTGGCGCCCCCGCCAGTCGTCAAGCGGCATCAGTCCCGCGCAGCCGATCGCCACCTCGGCCTGGCCGATCCGCCACGCCCGCCCGAAGCTGTCGGCGATCACCACGCCGATCCGTGCCCCGGCGCGGTCGCCGATCTCGGCCCGCAGCCGCCGCGCCGACGCATCGGGGTCCTCCGGCAGCAGCAGCACCGACCCGTCTCCGACCACGTTCGAGCTGTCGATCCCGGCATTCGCGCACACCAGCCCGTGCCGGGTCTCGACGATCAGCACCCCGCGCTCCGCCCGCACCACCTCTGCCGACTCCTCGAGGATCAGCTGCACCAGGTTCGGCTCCTTGCCGAGGATCCGCGCGAGCTTGCTCGCTTCGGCGCTCGGGATGACGCTCGACAGTTTCCGTGTACGCCCCTCTGCCTTGGAGACGACCTTCTGCGAGATGACGATGACGTCGCCGTCGACGAGCTCCCCCACCTGACGCGCGATCAGTGCTCCGAGCGGGTCGCCGTCGGTGATCTCCGGCACCCCGAGGACCGGCCGGACGCGCACCTCGGCTGCTTCGCCGCGCTCCGGACTCATATCCCCAAGGCTTTCGCCGTCCGCTTCGCGCCACCACCGCGCTCGACCCGCATGGTCAGCGCGACGATGTCCGCCGGCGTGTCGAGGTCGAGTCCCAGCGACGGCAGCTCCTCGACGCCATAAGGGATCCCGGCGGCTCGCGCCGCGGCGACGTGGCGCTCGCGGCTGCCCTCGCCGAAGCTCGGCTCGATCGCGCTCGGCGGTGCGAGGACGAGGGCGTTGGTGCCGGTCCCGTGGCGGTCCGGGATCACCGCGACGTAGGGATCGGGGACGCCGGTCAGCATCTTGTCGAGCTCGCGCGGGTCGAGCAGTGGGCAGTCGCCGGGGAGGAGGGCCACGCAACCCGCCCCGGCGGCCGCGGCGGCGGCGAGCCCGGCGAGGGCCGCGGAGGAATGGCTGCTGTCGTCGAAGTCGCTGAGGAGGTCGGCCCCGGCCGCCGCGGCGAGCTCCGCCGCGCGCGGCTCCTGGCTGACCACGATCGTCCGCTCGATCAGCCGCGCCGCGCCGATCGCCTCCAGCACGTCGGCGACCATCGCCGCCACCAGCTCCGGCTTGCGGGTCTCCTCGACCCTCGGGTCGAGGCGCGACTTCGCCACCGCGAAGCGCTTCACCGGGACCACCGCGGTCGCCCTCATGCGTCGATCAGCGTCGCGGCGTAGTCGATTACGGTGCGAGCGACGCGGACGCGGCCGTCGGCCCCGTCCATCAGGGTCGGCGCCGCCAGGGTGGGGATCTCGGCCGGGGGCGGGTCCGGATCGCCCTCGTCGACGACCATCGCGTCGATCAGCCCGGCGTAGAGGGAGGCGACACCTGCCGCCGTGGTCGGCCGGCCCAGGGCTTCCATGAAGCGGTCGGTGGGGCCCTTGACGACGCGGCCGCCGACGTAGGGGGAGACGGCGACGACCGGGACGACGGAGGACTGGATCGCCTCGCGCATCCCCGGCACGGCGAGGATCGGGCCGATCGAGATCACCGGGTTCGAGGGGCCGATGACGATCACGTGGGCGGCGCGGAGGGCGTTGACGACCTCGGTGGTCGGCCGCGCCTCGGCGATCCCGTCGAGCTCGACCCCGAGCACCTTCGGCTTGCCGCCGTCGAGGATCAGGTACTCCTGTAGGTCGCGGCGGCCGACGTCGGTGAGGACCTTGGTGCGGACGGTCTGGTCGGTCATCGGCAGGACCCGCGCGCGGACGCCGAGCCCGCGGGCGATCTGCGCCTGGGCGTCGGTGAGGCGGCCGCCATCGCGGAGGAACTCGCGCCGGTAGAGGCAGGTCGCGAGGTCGCGGTCGCCGAGGCTGAACCAGTTGGGCGCGCCGACCTCGGCCATCCGCTCGGTGACCCGGAAGGTGTCGTCGCGGAGGCCCCAGCCGCGCTCGGTGTCGATTTCGCCGGAGAGCCAGTAGGTGACCAGGTCGGGGTCGGGGGAGACGTGGACCCCGAGGGTCTCGATGTCGTCGCCGGTGTTGGCGATCACGGTGAGGTCGGCGCCGAGCTCCTCCTGCATGCCGGCGGCGAGCTTGGCCCCGCCGGTGCCGCCCGCGAGAAGGGCGACGCGCATCACATCCTGGCTTCGCAAGGGGGCGGAGTCTATGCTGCCGCGCTTGCGGCTCGATGGGAGGAAGGCGCTTGTGACCGGTGGCGCCAGTGGAATCGGCACCGCGATCGCCGAGCGGCTGGCGGCCGAGGGCGCCGAGGTGTGGGTCGGCGACATCGACGTGCCCGGCGCGGAACGGGTTGCGGGCGAGATCAACGGCCATGCGGTGGAGCTCGACGTCACCTCGCTCGCTTCGGCGCGGGCGGCGGTGGAGGAGGTCGGGGACCTGGCGATCCTGGTCAACAACGCGGGCACCGACGAGTTCGGCTTCTTCCCCCAGGCCACGCCGAAGCAGTGGCAGCGGGTGATCGACATCAACCTGAACGGGGTGCTCAACTGCACCGCGGCGGCGCTGCCGATGATGCAGAAGTCCGGCTACGGCCGGATCGTCAGCATCTCCAGCGAGGCGGGCCCGGTCGGCTCGAAGGGCTCTGCCGTCTACTCCGCTGCCAAGGCGGGTGTGATCGGCTTCACCAAGGTGACCGCGCGGGAGAACGGCCGTTACGACGTGACCGCCAACGCGATCGCCCCCGGGCCGATCGAGACGCCGCTGCTGATGGGCGCCAAGGAGTTCGGCGAGGTGGGGGAGCGCCTGATCGACAACATGCGCTCGCTGACCCAGCTGAATCGTCTCGGCCAGCCCTTCGAGGTCGCCGCCGCCGTCGCCTTCCTCGCCTCCGACGACGCCACCTTCATCACGGGGGAGACGCTGGGCGTCAGCGGCGGCCTCGGAATGGTCTAAATTCCGCCACAAACCTACGAACATACGTTCGTATTCCTGCTAACCTCGTTCGTATGGCGGGGAGGCCCACTCGCAAGGAAAGAGAAGCCCAGGCAAAGGTCCTGAGAGCCGTCCTGCTGGTTGGCGACAAAGGCATGACAGAAGCTGACCTTCAGGCCCGCACCGACGGCCTGAGCGACGCAGAAACCGAGTCCGCGGTCCTCGCCCTCCTCGACTCCGGCCTCCTCAAACGCGAGGAAGCCCTGCTCTACCCCAGCGGCGCCGCCACCCGCTTCAACCGCCTCCGCCCGCACTGATCCCCGCAAAGAGCGCCCCCGGGCACCCCAGCCGGGGGAGAGTCGGCCGCGCTTGCTGACTTGACCCCGCTATGACGGGGACAACTCAGCAAGCGGCGCGGGGAGCCTGGGCCTTGGCCCGCGCCCAGCATGGCGTGGTGAGTCGGCGCCAGCTGTTGGCGCTCGGTCTGACGTCGAGCGGGATCGAACATCGCATAGCCCGGGGGCGCCTGCATCCGATCGCGCGTGGCGTCTACGCGGTTGGCCGCGCCGTTCTCGCTCCCAACGGCAAGAGGATGGCTGCGCTCCTCGCCTGCGGAGGGGACCAGGACTCCGATGGCTCCGTCCTGATTCGTCCGGATCGGAGACCGCACCCGGCGGCCCTCTTGAGCTACGACAGCGCCGCGGGGTTGCTGGGGATCGGTCCGCAGCCTGCCGGCAGCATCGAGATCTCGACCATCCTGGCGACCGATCGTCGCGTTCCCGGCGTCAAGCTCCACCGCCGACCGAGCCTCCGGCGGGACTCGGTCGGCTACTGCGAAGGCGTCCCGGTGACGTCACCTGTCCAGACCCTCATCGACCTCGCCACGCGGCACGACCAGATCGCTATGGAGCGGGCGATCAACGAGGCGGATCGGCTTCGCCTCGTCCGCACCGACGATCTCCGCGAAGCTCTCGACGGACACTCCGGCGAGCGCGGCGTGGCTCGCCTCCGCAACATCCTCGACCGGCGCACGTTCCGCTACACGCGCTCCGAACTCGAGCGTGCCTTCCTGCCCCTCGTCAGCGCCGCCGGACTCCCGCTCCCACGCACCTCGGTCTACGTCAACGGCCACGAAGTCGACTTCCATTTTCCCACGCTCGACCTCGTCGTCGAGACCGACAGCCTCACCTACCACCGCACCCCCGCCCAGCAAGCCAAGGACCACGAACGCGACCAAGACCACTCCGCCGCCGGCACCCACCCGCTCCGCTTCACCCACGCCCAGATCCACTACGAACCAGACCGCGTCCTCCGCACCCTCCGCGCCACCGCGTCCCAGTTGCGGGGCCGGAGGCGCTGCGCCCCGCGGCGCTCCCCATAGGCTCCCCCCATGACCCCGCGCGGGCAGACTCAGACCGCCCTCGTCTCGATCGGCGCCGCCGTCCTCCTCGTCGTGCTCAAGCTCGGGACCGGTATCGCGACCGGCTCGCTGGCGCTGGTCTCGGCCGGGATCGAGTCGAGCGGCGACGTCATCGCGGCGATCCTGACGCTGCTCGCGATCCGGCTCGGCGGCCAGCCGCCCGACCGCGAGCACCCCTACGGGCATCGCCGCGCGGAGAACCTCGCCGCGCTCGGCGAGGCGGCGATCCTCTCCGGCGGTGGCGCCTTCGTCGTGATCGAGGCGATCGATCGCCTCGGCTCCGGCGGCGACGGCGGCTTCGACCCGCGCTGGTACGTGTTCGCCGTGATTGGCGTCGCTCTTGCGGTCGACATCAGCCGCGTCGCCGTCTCCGTCCGCAGCGCCAGGCAGTACAAATCCGCCGCGCTCCGCTCCAACGCCTTCCACTTCGCCGGCGACATGGCGGGCTCGATCGCGGTCCTCTGCGGCATCACCGCCGTCGCGCTCGGCTTCGAAGAGGGCGACGCGATCGCCTCGCTGGTCGTCGCCGCGATCATCTTCTCCGCCGCCGCCCGGCTCATCTACGAGAACTCGCGGGTGCTGATGGACACCACGCCGCTGGAGGCCCAGGCGGTCGCCGAAGTGGCGATCCGCTCCCTCGACGACATCGAGCTGCGCCAGCTGCGCCTGCGCGAGTCGGGCGGTCATTACTTCGCCGACGCGACGATCGGCGCTGCCCCCGACCAGGCGTTGGTCGCCAGCCACAAGGCCGCCGACCGGGTCGAGGCCGCGGTCCGCCGGGCACTCCCCGGCGCCGATGTCGTCGTCCACGTCGAGCCGCTCCGCGATGGGCTTGACCTGCGCGCCCGCGCCCTCGCCGTCGCCCTCGCCGAGCCCGCCGTCCACGAAGCCCACGACATCGCCATCTACCGCCAGAACGGCCGCTGTGGCGTCTCCATGCACCTGAAGCTCGACGCGGCGACGCCGCTCGCCGCCGCCCACGAGGTTGCCGAGCGGATCGAGGCGGCGCTGCGGGCCGAGTCGGAGGTCGACGATGTGCAGACCCACCTGGAGCCGCTGGAGGAGCCGCTCACCGCCCGCGCCGATGACGACGACCCGGCCGCGGCGCGGATCGCGGCACTGGTCGAGGAGCGGACTGGCAGCCCGCCGCGCCGCCTGCGCCTGCTGGCGACCGACCTCGGGCTGGTCGTCTTCGTCGACGTCGCCGCCGCCCCGGAGACGACGCTGGCAGCGGCGCACGATGGGGCGCGCCGGCTCGAGCAGGAGATCCGCCGCAATCGGCCGGAGGGCTCGGCGCGGATCGTCGACGTCGTCGTCCACACCGAGCCCTGAGCCGGGCTCGGGTTCGGCAAAGTAGATCCTTCGCACGGTTGCCTGCTCGGGTAGCTTCCTTGCCGTGCCCGATCTACAGCGACACGACAGCGTGAGTTCGACCCGCTATCGGCGGCTTGCCTTCATCGTCGCCGCGACCGTGGTCGCCGCCGACCAGATCGCGAAGCTCCTCGCCGTCCACTACCTCGCCGACGGGCCGGTCCACATCGTCGGCGGCCTCCACCTGCAGCTCTTCCGCAACTACGCCGGGCCGGGCGGCCAGTGGGCCGGCCACGCGGTCCTGATCTCAATCTTCACGATCGTCGCGGCGATCGCCCTGGTCGCCGTGATCGCCCGCTCCCGCCTCGACCGCCTCACCGCGCTCGGCCTCGGCCTCTTCCTCGGCGGCGCGGTCGGCAACGGCCTCGACCGGCTGCTGCGCGGGCCGGGGCCGCTGCACGGGGGAGTGGTCGACTGGCTCGCCCCGAGCGCCCACGGCGGCAGCATGAACTTGGCCGACCTGTCGCTGAACGCCGCAGTCGTGATGATGATCGCCGCGGCCCTGCTCTCGATGCGATCCTCACGAGGAGATCGAGCAGCCCGCGGCGCTCCTTCGCGCTGAGCGGCACGGCCAGCTCCTCCGCGCCCCGGCGCTCCCCCGGAGCCCCCTGGCGCCCCGGGCCACAAAGCCTTCAGCCGTATCCGGCCTCCCGCACAACAAAGGGGGCAAGGGGGACCCTGAACGAACCTCCCTGCAGTTCGTGAGCGAAGGGTCCCCCTCGCCCCCTAAGGCGATCGCGTCTCCCGTCCTGTTACTGCGCCTGCAGCACCATCGAGAACGTCCCGAAAAGTTCGCCCGCGGCAAATTCACTGCTCGCCGGAGGCACTTTTTCGCCGCCCTGGTTGAACACCTGGTTGAGCGTCGCCGCGGCCACCGTCTGCAGCTTCGCTTCCGCGCCTTTGATCGTAACCTGGCGCGTGGTCGGGTTGCTCTGGATCGCGTTCGCCGGGAAGACGAGTTCGACGATCGAGGAGCGGCCGGTCTGCCCGGGGAAGGGCGGAACCGGGGTGATTTCCAGTTCGACCGTCGCAGTTTTCTGCGTGAATTCGAGCTGGATGTTGGTGATTTTCATCGTCGGCGAGAGCGTTTTGCCTTTCTTGACGATTTCGATGCCACCGGTGGTGCTGATCTGACCGGTGGTGTAGTTCGTCGCCAACGTCCCGCCCGAGATCGGGAAGGTGAAGTTGGTGACTTTCGAGTTCTTCGCCGGCGCGATCGGTTTGATCCCGCTCGACGCGTCGACGCCCTTTTCGACGAACTTTTTGATGCTCGCCGGGGAGGCTTCGAGGGTCGCTTCGTTCTGACCGAGGATGGTCAGGCTCGACGGCGAGGTGATGCTGAACTCGTTGCTCATCACCCGCTGGTTGATCCGCTGGCTGCCCTGCAGCCCGAGCTTGTTCGAGACGCGGTTCGCCGCCTTCTGGGTCAGCGTCAGCTGGCCCGACTTGATCCGGGCGCCGAAGCCTTCGCGGCCGGCCGTCGGCGTGCCGAAGGTGCCGAGCTGCATGTGGGCGCCGGCGATCGTCGCGCGGACGAAGTTATGGACGGTGTTGACTTCGACCCCGGTGACCGGCACCGAGCGCGAGCCGAGCACCAGCTGGAAGCCGCCCGGGCTGGTGAAGTGGCCCTGGGCGTTGGTCGGGTCGAACATCCCTTCGGTGACCGGCAGGCTGATCTTGTTGCCGCTGGTCTGGCCGGTGCTGACGCCGGCGAGGCCGACCCCGAGGTTGGTCAGCTTCTTCAGGAAGCCCTTCTTCAGGTGGAGATCGGTGGTGCCGCCGGAGATCGGGTCCCGGGCCGCCGAGGCGGCGGGGACGAAGGCGAGGAGCGCGGCCATCGCAGCTACTGCCCCGACGATCATCCGGAGGGCGACCAGCCGGGATTTGGCGTGGGTCATGTCGTCCTTCCGTCGTTGGATGGGTCCTTATCTGTTGCAACACCTTCCTTCCCCGTTGTTCCGGTCGATCCGCCCTATGGGTGGGGGCTTGCAGGTGTGTTTTCCCTGACGCGCGTTGCGCACTCAGGACGCTTCGAGCAGCGCCTGGCGCAGCGTCGCCTCGCTCTGCGGGCCGCGGAAGGTGGCGACTATGCGGCCCTGGGGATCGAGCACGAACGAGGTCGGCAGCCCGACCAGGCCGTAGCTTTCACCCGCCGTGCCGGAGGTATCGGCGAGTACCGGGAAGGTCCAGCCGTGCTTGCGGACGAAGGCCCGCGCCGGGCCGCCCGCGTCGTCCCAGTCGACGGCGACCACGGTGGCCCGGTCGCCGAGCGCCGCCGACAGCTTGCGCAGGGTCGGGGCCTCTTCCGCGCAGGGCGCGCACCAGCTGGCGAAGAAGTCGACCAGGGCGGGCTTGCCGCGGAGCTGCGCCAGGTCGGTGCCGGGCGGGCGGAGCGCCTTCGTCGGCAGCGGCGGTGCCGCACGTCCGGCCTCTTCGGAGCCGCCGCCGCTGGCCAGCTCGGCGATCACGAGCGCCGCGACGACGGTCCCGGCGACGACGATCCAGCGCCCGCGCGGCGCCGAGCGCCACGCCCGCGTCACAGCTTCGCCAGGGTCTGCGTGCCTTCTGCCAGCTTTTCCGGCTTGAAGGTCGGCGGGTAGAGCGCCCGGATCTGTCCCTGCGGGTCGATCGCGAAGATTTCGGCGCCGTGCTCGATTTCCTCGGGGTCGCCGGCGTTGTGTTCAGGCTTCACGTCCCACGCCTTCCAGACCTTTTCCAGTTCGGCCCGCGAGCCGAGCAGCCAGTCGATCTCCCCGGTGGTGCGGTGGCGTTTGTTGAAGTAGGCGGCGCTCCCCGGGGTGTCGTGGGCGGGGTCGACCGAGACGGCGAGGAAGAGCGGCCGTTCCCCCTGCGGGATCTGCGCGTAGGCGGTGTGGATCTTGCCCGCGACGATCGGGCAGAGGTCGGTGCAGTGGGTGTAAAGGAAGGCGACCAGCACCGAGCGCCCCTTCAGCTTCGCCAGGTCGATCTTCTTGCCGTACTGGTCGGTGAGGACGAGCGGCGGCGCGTTCTTGGCGGGGACGGCGTCGGCGCCAGGGACGGCCGGCAGCGTCACCGCCGAGTTGGTGGCGGAGCTGGAGCCGCTGCCACAGCCGGCGACGAGGAGCCCGAGGGCCAGCGCGGCGCAGGCGATCGGAAGAAGCGGGTGACGACGGGGCGATGCGAACGGCACGGCCCCTCAACCTATGGAGTGAAGCTAAGCGTCAGCTCAATTCCGGGCCGAGGCAGACGAGGTGTTCGCCGGGGATGTAGGGGGCAGCGCCGGTGCCGACGACCAGGTGGCCGGCGGCGATCGAAGAGACTGCGGCGGAGGCCTCGCCCAGCGCGGTTTCGCCGACGCTCAGGCCGGTGCTCACTCCGGCAAGGGGAGCGAGGGGGACCCTGAACCAACCTCCCTGCAGTTCGTGAGTGAAGGGTCCCCCTCGCTCCCCTTCGGGCCTTTCGCACCCGTCACGCTGCTCGTCGGTCATCCGGCGAGCTCGACCAGCCGTGCAGCCAACTCGCGCGGGCGCGAGAGCATCGGCACGTGGCCGCCGGGGATCTCGGCGAACTCGGCCCCCTCGCCGAGCCGCTCGCGGGTGATCCGGCGTTGGAACTCGAGCGGGAAGAGGCGATCCTCGGTCGGCGCCAGCACCGTGGTCGGCACGTAGGGCCAGCGCTCGACGCTGAACGGCTCGGCGAACATGCCGGGCGCCGGGCGGCCCGCGTATTCGTCGTTCGCGGCCAGCGTCGCCTCGTCAACGTCGTGGTAGAAGACCTCGTCGAGCGCCGCCTCGTCCCAATTGTCGGGCGGCCCGAGCCGCGCGGTCAGCGCCGCGATCGCCTCTCCGTGGCGGGTGTCTTCCCACCAGTCGCCCGCCGTCTCGCCGAGCTTCGGGATCATCGGCGCGAGCAGGATCAGCCGCCGCGGCGCGAGCCGGTCGGCGACGACCGCCGCCGTGTAGGCGCCGAGCGACTGGCCGACGATCACGAGCGGCGTCGGCCGCGGATCGGGGAGCGCCGCGATCACCGCGTCGGCGTGCTCGCTCGGACCGGCGTCCGGGTCGTCGAGCGGCAGCGGCGGAGCGATCCCGTCCTGGCCCATGTCGTGGAGCGCCGCGATCGTCGCCTCGAACACCCGCGGGTCCGCGCCCGCGCCGGGGATCAGGACGAAGGTCGTCCACTCCCCGTCGCCGCTGCGTCCCACGTTCCGCTCGGTCAAGGTATGAAGAGGATATGGAGCACGCCCGCCGGCAAGAGCTTGAGCCATACACCACCCGCGACGGGTCGACGATCCGCGAGTGGGCGGGGCCGGGCTACGCGGCGGAGGCGACGAACCTGAGCCTCGCCGAGGCGACCGTCGCGCCCGGCGCGACGACGATCGAACACCTGCACCGGAGCGCGGAAGAGCTCTACCTGGTCACGGCGGGGTCGGGGACGCTCCGGGTCGGCGAGGAGGAGCGGACCGTCGCGGTGGGCGACTGCGTTGCGATCTCGCCGGGCACGCCCCACCGCCTCCACAACGACGGCGAGGTCGACCTGGTCGTCGTCTGCGCCTGCTCGCCGCCGTACTCGCACGAGGACACGGTCCTGCTCGAGGACGGCGAGGGCGCGTAGTGGTGGCAGTCGAACTGCGCGAGGCCCGGAGCGGTGACGAGCTGCCCGTCGCCGAACTCCACGTGCGCTCCTGGCAAGAGGCTTACCGCGGGCTGATGCCGGCGGAGTTCCTTGCCGGGCTCGATCCGCGGGACAGAGCCGGGCGCTACCGGTTTGAGGCGGAGGAGGGACCGACGATGTTGCTCGCGGTCATCGCCGAGGGGGCTCCCGGTGAGGCGCTGCTGGGATTCGTGAGCTTTGGCAGGTCTCGTGATGAGGACCTGCCCGATCATGGTGAGATCCGTGCGCTCTACGTTGACCCAGACCGCCACCGCGGCGGCGTCGGTCGTCTGCTGATGGCCGAGGCGCGTCGCCGGCTTGCGGCGGATGGCTACGCGGAGGCGTTCCTCTGGGTCCTCGACGGCAACGATCGCGCCCGCGAGTTCTACGAACGCGAAGGTTGGGTCGCCGATGGCGCCCAGCGCGAAGAGAACGTGTACGACATCGCCAGCAACGTGTTGCGTTTTCGGCGCGAGGTCCCGTGAGGTTGCCGGCTCGCCCGGAAAGGGACGCGGCCCTCTCGACGGCGGCCCGGGCAGGCTGAGGCCGCCGCCGAGAGGGCCGGGTTCGTGGGGAGTGGCGGGGGTGCGGGTGCCTTGCGGGTCTCGGGAGAAGTTCGTGACGAACTCTCGGGAGAAGTTCGTGACGAACGCGGGTGGTTCCCACCGGTCAAGAAGACGTGCGTGGAGTTTTGGGTGCTGAGCACCCCAAACTCCACGCGGAGACTTCTGACCGGTGGGACGCGGTGCAGTCGACCTTGACCACACCATGGTGTGGTCAAGGTCGGTCAGGTGAATCTGGGCGTTGTGTCGGGCGCCCGAAGTCCCGTCGGAATGCGCACCGAACCGTGTCCTCCCTCTGAAACCGCCCGGGCCAGCCGTCCCAATCGACCGGGCCCCGAATCGCGCCGTCCCGCCGTCCCCGTCCCTAAACCTGATCCCGCCGGAAGCAGTCCGCGCTGTGGTCGTTCACGATCCCGACCGCCTGCATCCAGGCGTAGACGATCGTCGGGCCGACGAATTTGAAGCCGCGACGCTTCAGCTCCTTCGAGACCTCCTCCGAGAGGGGCGTCTTGGCGGGGATCTCAATCCCGTCGCCGCGCAGCACCTCACCGTCGGTGAAGGACCAACAGAAGTCGGCGAAGTCGTCGCCGGAGTCGTGCATCTTGCAGAAGATTCGCGCGCCGGTGATCGTCGACTCGATCTTTGCCCGCGAGCGGATGATCCCGGCGTCGCCAAGGAGCCGCTCGATGTCGCGCTCCTTGAACTTCGCCACCTTCTCCGGCTCGAACCCCTTGAAGGCGGCCCGGAAGGCGTCGCGCTTGCGCAGCACCGTGATCCAGGCCAGCCCCGCCTGGAAGCCGTCCAGCATCAGCTTCTCCCAGAGCGCCCGCGGGTCGTGCTCGGGCGTGCCCCACTCCTCGTCGTGGTAGGCCCGCATCAGCGGGTCCGACTGCGCCCAGGCGCAGCGGGTCAGTTCGGCCACTGCTCGGCCCGGATCGCGAAGCGGACGTGGTCGCGCCAGCGGCCGCCGATCTTCAGGTAGCGCTCGGAGAAGCCCTCGCGGACGAAGCCGCAGCGTTCGACCAGGGCGATCGACGGGGCGTTGCCGGGCTGGATGTTGGCTTCGATCCGGTGTAGGGCGAGGTCGGTGAAGGCGCGCTGCACCACCAGGCGGAGCGCCGCGGTCATGTAGCCGGCGCCACTCCAGCGGGCGACCCCGCCGTAGCCGAGGAAGGCGCTCTGCAGCGGCCCGCGGATGATCTGGCTGATGTTGAAGTAGCCGACGATCTCGTCGTCCTCGGGGCGGACCGCGAGGTTGGCGTCGAAGTCCGAGCGGCCGGCGCGGGTGAGCCAGGCGTTGAACTCCGGCACGGTGACCGGCGGCGTCACCCAGGGCCGGTGCAGCTCGGAGCTGTCGATCATCGCGGCGATGAACGCCTCGCGATCCTCCGGCCGCGGCGGCCGCAGCGCGACGGCGGGGGAGGGGCGAGCCGCGGTCGAGCGGGCGCTGGGAGTTTCGACGTCGGTCACCGCTTCATCCTAGGCAGGGCCGCCCGCCGATCTCACATTTGCGCCGTTCCGTGCGTTTGACTACGAAAAGCAGAGTGCGCCCGCGAGTGCGTTCGCAGAAATCACCGCATAGCGAGGATTAGTGCGAACTCATCGCGGGGGAGGAAGGCGAAAGGCGTGAAAGGCATGAGCGATTCAGTCGTTTGGGACATCTACGAGAGCCCGATCGGGCCGCTGACCCTGATCGCCGGCGAGGCGGGGCTGCGCGGGGTGTGGTTCCCGGGCAAGACGCCGGTCCCGCCGGAGGCTGCGCGGCAACCACTGCCCGCGGTGACCGAGCAGCTCGAGGCGTACTTCCAGGGTGAGCTGCGAGCCTTCGACCTGGACCTCGACCTGCGCGGCGCGCCGCTCGACCGCGAGGTCTGGCGCCGCCTCCTCGATATCCCCTACGGAGAGACCCAGAGCTACGGCGAGCTTGCCGCCCGCGTCGATCCCGACCTCTTCCGCAGCGATGTCGAGCCGTGGCAGCGGGCCCGTGTGGTGGGCGCCGCGAACGGGCGCAACCCGGTCTCGATCATCGTCCCGTGCCACCGGGTGATCGGCGCCGACGGCTCGCTGACCGGCTACGGCGGCGGCCTGCACCGCAAGCAGGCGCTGCTCGAGCTGGAGGGTTCCGGGCGTCCCGATCCGGCCTGGAAAACCCGCCAGACTTCGCTTCTCTGAGGCGATTCCCTGCGTCTCGCTTACGCCTCGCTAACAATTCGCCCGCAAATTGCGGGAAACATCTTGCTACTTGACGCCACCACAGGCGTTACACTGCCACGCCATCAAGGACCGGTAAGCCGAATCCGAGGGCCGAACAACCTCGGAGCGGGGGAACCGATTTTGGGGCGAACCCACCGGAGGACGGTGGGAGCGCAGGCTCCTTCAGCGCCAGCCCGACAGCTAACCCCGCAGGCCGACAAAGGAGATCGGTTTTGCTGCTGTCCCCCAATGGGATCGGGTGGAAGTTTCGTATGGCGCTGGCGACCGGACTGGTCGCGGCGATTGCATTCCCCGCCACGGCGCTCGGCGCGGGCGGCGGCCTGACTCCCGCGGGCGCCTCGACCGACCAGGGCGAAGCGGCCACCGCGACGACCCCGACCCCGGGCTCGCTCGAATGCACGATGGGAGCCGAAGGCATCCGCACCTGCCTGCCGGTGACCCCGGCCACCCTGGTCCTCGGCGTCGTCGCGCCGCCGGAAACGGCGCCGCCCGCGGTCAAGGCCGCGATCGCCGCCGCCAACAAGATCCGCACCCGCCCCTACATCTGGGGCGGCGGGCACGGCCGCTGGTGGAGTCCCGGCTATGACTGCTCCGGTGCCGTCAGCTACGCCCTCCACGGCGCGGGCCTGATCACGACCCCGATGGACTCCGGCGAAATGATGGGTTGGGGCGTGCCGGGCAAGGGCCGCTGGATCACGATCTACGCCAACGCGGGACACGCGTTCGCGGTGATCGACGGGGTCCGCTGGGACACCGCCGGGGACGAAGCAGCCGAAACCGGGCCGCGCTGGCACCCGGAAATGGTGTCGACGGCGGGGTATGTGGCCCGCCACCCGGCCGGCTACTAGAGCCGGGCCTCGGTCTCGGGGTCAAGCTCGCCGCCGTAGAGGCGGGTGAGCACCGCCTGGAAAAGTTGATCTGAGGGATCGGCGCGGCGGAACAGGGTCATGCTGCTGCGGACCTTGATGGCGTCGATGCCGCCGAGGATCTCGGTGGCGCTCAACGCAGGGTCGGCGGCCAGGAGCGCCTCGCAGCACGCGTGGAGCCGGGGTCCGAGGATCGGGTGCTCCAGGTAGGCCCGGGCCTCGTCGAGGGAGCGGATCGCGTAGGCCTGGGAAATCGGGCTCTGGCCGAGCCCGGCGATCTGGGGGAAGACGAACCAGATCCAGTGGCTCTGCTTGCGACCGGCGCGGAGCTCCTCCAGCGCCCGGGCGTAGATCGCCGCGTCTTCCTGGGCGTCGACGAAGCGCTGCAGCCCGTGCCGATCCTCGCCCATCACGCCGGCTAGCTCCCCGGGCGGAGATTCTCGATCCGGGCGCCGTAGTCGCGCGCGATGCGGGCGGCGATCAGCGAGCGGTGGCAGGCGGCCGCGTCGCGCTCGACGCAGAAGAGCGCCGCGGTCGAGCGGCCGATGAAGCGGACGATCGCGTCGAGGTCGGCCGGTTCGAGGATCTCGTCGGTGTAGCGCTCGGCGTAGACGGCGGAGATGACGGTCCGCGAGCGTTTGCCCTCGCCGCGCGCGGCGTCAGCCTCGTACTGGGCTTCGCGCATCGAGGTGGTCGGCGCGAGTTCGGGGACGTGCTGGTAGACGATCCCGGCCTCGCGCAGCTCCGCTTCCAGCCGCTTGGCGTTCGCCCAGACGTACTGCGTGCCGCGCACGCCGCGGCGCTGGCGCACGTCGAGGATGAGGTCGACCTTCGCCTTCTTCAGCGTCGCCAGGAACGAGTCGAGGTCGGCGCCGTAGACGCCGATCGTGCAGATTCGTTTCACGGCCCGGAGCCGATCACGCCTGCGGGGTTCGCGTCAAGGCCGTTGGTGCGTTCGCAGTTTCCCGTCCATAGCGCGGCAAACTGCGAACGCCTGCTGTGGGCGGCCTCAGGCGGCTTCTGGCGGCAGCGCGATCCCGGGGGTCCGTGCCACGGCCAGGGCCGCCATCACGAACTGGGCGGAGCGGGGGAAGCGGCGGCCGGGAGGCGGTGGGCCGGCGTGGCGGTCGGCGAGGTCGAGCAGGTGCAGGATCGCCCGTCCCGACTCCGCCTCCGGCCCGTCGAGGTCGACCGCCAGGCGCCCCAGCGCGACCGACTCGGTCGGGTCGCCTTCGGCCATCGCCCGGCCGATCGCCGTGGTCAGGTGGGACACGATCCGCTCCATCCCGGGATCCAACGGCCCCGGCGGCCCCGGCGCCGACCCGAGGTCGAGCGGCTCCTCGCCACCGAGGATGCGCTCGATCTGCCCGCCCGCGATCGTCCGGATCTGGTCCCCGTCGAGCCCGACCGCCAGCGCGTAGCGCAGCTGGAAGGCCGCCGCGTGGAGCGGCTGGCCGTATGGGTTGTCGCTCGCCCAGAGGATCTGGCCGGGCGGCACGAGGCTGAAGAGGGCGACGAAATCGGCCGGGTTCCACCAGGAGGAGTCGATGAAGAGGTTCGGGTTCTCCGGCATCAGCCGCCACAGCCAGGCGAGGTCGGAGACCGCCGCGTGGGCGAGGATGAAGCGCGCCCCGGGATAGCGCTGCGCCAGCTCCAGCGTGTCGCGCCCGAGCGCCGGGATGCCGCGCCCGGCGTGGATCAGGATCGGCACGCCGCGGTCCTGGGCGAGCCGGGTCAGGTCCTCGACCGCCGCCTCGCTCATCGCGAACTGCTCGGCCCGCGGGTGCAGCTTGATCCCGTGGGCGCCGAGGTCGAGGCAGCGCTCCGCCTCGGCGAGCGCCCCGTCGTGCGGATTGACCCGGCAGAAGTGGACGATCCGCCCGTCGGTGCGCTCCTCGATCCCGCGCGCCTCGTCGTTGGCCGCCGGGTAACCGTCGGGCTCGTGCATCGGGAAAGTGATCGCGCGGGCGCCGGCGTTCCCCATCGTCGCGATCAGGTGCTCCGGCTCCTGGCGGAATTCGTCGGGGTCATTGCGGCCGAAGTGGGTGTGGGTGTCGAAGAGGGCGAGCGGCCCGGTCTGCGCTTCGAGCGCATCGAGCCAGCGCCGCGCCTCGGTCTCGATCGGCTCGGCCTCGAACTCCGCCACCGGCGTCCCCGTCGGTTCGCTCACCGTCCCACCGCCTTTCCGATCCGTTTCACGGCCTCATCGACCAGGGTCGGGGAGGTGCCGATGTTGAGCCGCGCGAACCCTTTGCCCTGAGGGCCGAAGACCGGCCCCGGGTTGAGAGCG
This sequence comes from Solirubrobacterales bacterium, assembly GCA_035281725.1. Taxonomy (GTDB): domain Bacteria; phylum Actinomycetota; class Thermoleophilia; order Solirubrobacterales; family 70-9; genus VAYN01. The sequence goes on along the minus strand of DATEDJ010000122.1, from coordinate 9,992 downwards.
ATGCGGCCGCGCTCGAGCAGCGCTTCGCAAGGGTCGTCGCCCAACTCCAACGCGCGCAGGTCGAGCCAGGTGAGGTAGCCGGCGCGCGGCGGTGTGTAGGCGACCTCGGGCAGCGTCGTCGCCAGCAGGTCGGCGAGCAGGGTGCGGTTGTGGTCGAGGACGGCGATCACGTCGTCGAGCCACGGCGCCCCGTCGCGGTAGGCGGCGACCGTCGCCAGCAGGCCGAAATGCCCGGCGTGTGAAGAGGGGAAGGGGAGCTTGCCGACGATCTCGGCGGCGCGCTCCGATGCGGTCACCGTCTGCGCGCAGGTGAGCCCGGCGAGGTTGAACGCCTTCGAGGCGGAGACGAAGGCGATGCCGTGCTCGCGCGCCTCCTCGGAGACGCTGAGGAAGGGGACGTGGCGGGCCCCCGGGAGGGCCAGCGGCCAGTGGATCTCGTCGCTCAGCACCCAGGCACCGGTGGCGGCGGCGCAGGCGGCGAGGGCGCGCAGCTGCGCTTCGGTCGGCAGCGTCCCGACCGGGTTGTGGGGGCTGCAGAGGATGATCGCGACGGCGCCGCGGCGGAACTCCGCGTCGACCGCGTCGACGTCGAGCTCACCGTCGACCAGCGGCACTTCGGCCAGCTCGCAGCCGAGGTCCTCGATGATCCCGAAGAAGGGGTGGTAGACGGGGGTGTTGATGACGATCCGGTCGCCAGGCTTGGAGATCAGCCGCAGCACCGAGGTCAGCCCGTTGACGACGTCGGGGATGGCTCCGACCCCGGCCGGGTCGACCTCCCAGCCGAGCCGCGCCTTGGCGAAGTCGGCGAACGCCTCGGCCATCCCGAGCTTCGGCGGGTAGCCGTAGCCGGTGTCGTCGAGCTCGACCGCCTCGGCGAGCGCGATCTTCACCGCCGGCGCCAGCGGAAAGTCCATCTCCGCGACCCAGGCGGGGAGGACGTCCTCGTCGAAGAACCTCCACTTGACGCTGCGACGCAGGCGCAGTTGTTCGAGGGAGAGCTCGGTCAGTTCCGGGTTGAGGCTCGCCATCAGGGCGCCAACTCTTTCAGGTCGGCGACGCTTACTCGATCGGCGCGATCATGTGGGTCCAGAAGGGCCGGAAGCCCTCCCGCTCGTAGAGCTCCGCGGCGCGCGGATTGTCGGCGATCACGGTGACGCTCCACCAGGTTGCCCCGAGCTCCTTGAGGCGCTCGCGGCAGTGCTCGATCAGCTCGGTGCCGATCCCCAGCCCCCGCGCTCCGGCGCTGACCGAGAGCGACTCCAGGTCGCCGACCGAGTCACCGAGGTTCCAGGTCGGCCCGGAGGAGCCGAGGCGGAGGAAGGCGTAGCCCAGCGGCGCCTGCTCGGCGCCCTCGCCGGGGACGAGGAAGAGGTGTCCCTCGCCGGCTTCGAGCCACTCGATGTACTGCCCGCGCCGCCGCTGCCAGGCGACCTCGGTGTCGCGCACCGGGTAGGTGTGATCGGTCAGCTCCCGGTGGTGCCCGACCAGCTCCTTCCACAGCCCCTCGACCAGGTCGACGTCCCCGACCCCCAGCTCAACAATCCGCCTCTCCATCCGACCGATCCTACGGGGTGGGGTTAACCCCACCTTCGGGACGCCGGGGAGCCCCAGGGGCGTTCGCCGGGGAGCCTCATTGGAAGACGAACTCCGCTCGCGCAGGGTTGAGGAGCGCTCGAGATTGGCGCGCAAATCGACCTGACCGGACGGAGGACACGATGCGAAGCAGAGGGAAGTTGGGACTGGCGGGACGGGCGGGGCGCTGGAGCGCCCAGCACCGCAAGACGGCGATCTGGGGGTGGATCGCGTTCGTGATCGCGGCGATCGCGGTCGGCGGGGCGCTGGGGACGAAGACGCTCTCCGACTCGCAGTCCGGCGTCGGCGAGTCGAAGAGCGCCGATCAGACCCTCGAAAAGGGCTTCCCCCAGGGGGCCACCGAGCAGGTCCTCTTCCAGTCGCGCGGCGACGAATCCGTGCACGGTCCCAAGGTCAAGGAAGTGGTCGGCGAGGTCGAAGCGCGGCTCGGGAAGCTGCCCTTCGTCGCCAACCTGACCGGCCCCTTCGGGACGGGCGCCGACGGACAGATCTCCGGCGACGGCCGCTCGGCCCTGCTCAAGTTCGAAATCCCCGAACGGGGCGGGACCGAACCCGACGAAGTCGTCGGCCAGGCGCTCCACCGGGTCGCCGCGGTGCAGAAGCAACACCCCGGCCTGCGGGTCGAAGAGGTCGGCGACGCGAGTGGCGAAAAGGCCGTCTCGGAATCGCTCGAAGAAGACTTCTCCAAGGCCGAGCTGACCTCGCTGCCGATCACCCTGCTGATCCTGATCGTCGTCTTCGGCTCGCTGCTGGCGGCCGGCGTGCCGCTGCTCCTGGCGCTGACGGCGGTCGGCGCGACGATCGGCCTGCTCGGCCCGGTCAGCCATCTCTTCGGCCCGGTCGCCGAACAGATCAACTCGGTGATCCTCCTGATCGGCCTCGCGGTCGGGGTCGACTACGCGCTCTTCTACCTGCGGCGGGAGCGCGAGGAGCGCGCCGCCGGCGCCGGTGAGCGCGCCTCCCTGGAAGCGGCCGCGGCGACCTCGGGGCGGGCGATCCTCGTCTCTGGCTTCACCGTGATGGTCGCGATGGCAGGCATGTACATCGCCGGCGACCCGACCTTCGCCTCCTTTGCCACCGGGACGATCATCGTCGTCGCCGTCGCCATGGTCGGCTCCTTGACCGTGCTGCCGGCGCTGCTGGCCTGGCTCGGCGACCGGATCGAGAAGGGGCGGATCCCGTTCCTCGGCCGGCGCCGCGGTGGCGCCGACGGCTCCCGCGTCTGGGGTGCCCTGGTCACCCAGGTGATGCAGCGGCCGAAGCTGGCCGCGGGCATCGCGTTCGCGGGCCTGCTCATCTGCGCGATCCCCGCGTTCGGCCTCCACACCGCCAACTCGGGCACCAGCGGGCTGCCCAAGGACATGCCGATCGTAAAGACCCTGGACCGGGTCGAAGCCGCCTTCCCGGGTGGGTTCGAACCGGCCTTCGTGGCGATCTCGGCGCCCGACGTGAAGTCCCCGCAGGTGTCCCATGCAGTCGACGCGCTGCGGCAGCGGATCGCCGCCGACCCGCACGACTTCGGCCAGCCGCAGTCCTACCGGGTGGCCAAGGACGGCAAGGTCGCCGAACTCCAGGTCCCGCTGGCCGGCGACGGCACCGATTCACGCTCCCAGGACGCCCTGGCGAAGCTCCGCGACGAGCTGATCCCGGCCACGGTCGGCGCCGTCCCCGGCGCTCAGGCCCAGGTCGCCGGCTCGACCGCGGGCTCGGTCGACTTCAACGATCTGCTCGCCGAACGGGTGCCGTGGGTGTTCGCCTTCGTCCTCGGGATGGCGTTCCTGCTCCTGCTGGTGAGCTTCCGCTCGCTGGTCATCCCGCTGACCGCGATCTGCCTCAACCTGCTCTCGGTCGGGGCCGCCTACGGGATCGTCGTCTGGATCTTCCAGGACGGTCATCTGGAAGGCCTGCTCGGCTTCCACTCGGTCGGGACGATCACCTCCTGGCTGCCGCTGTTCCTCTTCGTCGTCCTCTTCGGGCTGTCGATGGACTACCACGTCTTCATCCTCACCCGGATCAGGGAGGCGTACGATCGCGGCATGTCGACTGAGGCGGCGGTCTCGCATGGGCTGCGGACGACCGCGGGGGTCGTCACCAGCGCCGCTGCCGTGATGGTCGCGGTATTCGCGATCTTCGCCACCCTCTCCTTCCTCGACTTCAAGGAGATGGGGGTGGGGCTGGCGGCGGCGATCCTGATCGACGCGACGATCATCCGCGGCGTGCTCCTACCGGCGACGATGAAGCTGCTCGGCGAGCGCAACTGGTACCTGCCGCGGTGGCTGGAGTGGCTGCCGCGGGTGGACCACGGCGGCGCCCCCGCGGGCGTTCGCACTTCCCCGGAGCATGGACGGGAAACTGCGAACGCACCCGCTGGTGACGCGGAGGGCGGCGTGCGCCCTTCCGCGCAGGCCGCGGAAGAGGGGGCGCGCGCTTGACGCGCCTCCTCGCCATGGCCCCGCCGTGGGCCAAGGAGCTGTGGCGGCTGGTGCCGCGCATCCCGGCGCAGGTCGGGGGCGGTATCAGCCTGCTCTGCTTCGTCATCTGGGCGCTGACCGGCGCCGGCAGCCCCTGGTTCCTCTGGGCCTGGCTCGCGGTCTGGCTGATCCTCGCCCTGGTGGTCGCCTGGCGCTGGTCGCGCCTGGCGCCGCCGGGGCCGCGGCGCTCGCTCGAGACCCTGGGCGCGTTCTCGCTCGTCCTCTCGATCAACGCGATCTTCAACTGGGCGATCGGCGGCGCCGGCTACTTCTGGCCGATCTGGGTGATCCTCGGCTTCGGCATTGCCTTCTCCGTCTACTTCGTCTACCTGCGCAACCGCGGCGCCGACCTGCGGCCGGCCCGCGAGCGCGAGCTGACCGAGCGGGTCGAGACGCTGACCGCGACCCGGCGCGGCGCCCTCGACGTGCAGGCGGCGGAGCTGCGGCGGATCGAGCGTGACCTCCACGACGGCGCCCAGGCCCGCCTGGTGGCCCTCTCGATGCAGCTCGGCCGGGCCGAGGAGGGGCTGGCTGACCGCCCCGAGATCGCCGCCCTGGTCCGCCAGGCGCGCGAGGAGGCGACCGCCGCCAACGCCGAGCTGCGCGACCTCGCCCGCGGGATCGCCCCGCCGGTGCTCACCGACCGCGGCCTCGCCGCCGCGGTCGAGGCGCTCGGCAGCCGCTCGCCGGTGCCGGTCACCGTCGACGCCCAGCTCGGCCGCCGGCCCGCTCCCGTGATCGAGAGCGCCGCCTACTTCGTCGTCGCCGAGGCGCTCACCAACGTCGCCAAGCACGCGCCGGAAGCGCGCGCCACGGTGACGATCCGGCTCGACCGCGACGAGCTCGACGTGGTCGTCACCGACGATGGCCCTGGCGGCGCCGACCTGGCCACGGGCAGCGGCCTCGACGGCCTGCGGCGCCGGGTGGCGGCGCTCGACGGTGACCTGCAGATAGCCTCGCCGGCCGGTGAGGGAACGCGGATCGAGGTGAAGCTGCCATGCGGGTCGTGATCGCCGAGGACCAGTTGCTGCTGCGCGAAGGGCTGATCGCGCTGCTGCGCGAACACGAGGTCGAGGTCGTCGCCCAGGCCGAAGACGGCGAGGGCCTGCTGCGCATCGTCGCCGGCCACAAGCCCGACCTGGCGATCGTCGACGTGCGGCTGCCGCCGAGCTTCACCGACGAGGGGATCCGCGCCGCGGTCGAGGCCCGTCGCCGCCACCCCGACCTCGGCGTCCTGATCCTCTCCCAGTACGTCGAGCCGGTCTACACGGCGGAGCTCCTGGCGGGCGGCGAAGGCGGGGTCGGCTACCTGCTGAAGGAGCGGGTCGGCGACATCCCCGCCTTCCTCGACGCGGTCCGCCGCGTCGCCGGCGGCGGCACGGCGCTCGACCGCGAGGTCGTCGCCGAGCTGGTCGGCGAGCGGCGCGGGGTGGACGACGGCCCGCTCGACTCGCTCTCCCCGCGGGAGCGCGAGGTCCTGTCCCTAATGGCCGAGGGCCGCACCAACAACGCAATCGCCGAGGCGCTCGTGGTCACCCCCGGCGCGGTCGAGAAGCACGTCTCCAACATCTTCGGCAAGTTGAACCTGCCCGCGGCGGCCGACGATCACCGCCGGGTGCTCGCGGTGCTGGCGTTTCTGCGGGCGACCGACGGCAGCTGAAGGGTTCAGACCGCTGCGGCTGGCACGGCGCGATTCGGGGGGCGGTCGATTGGGGACGGCGGGCCCCGGGCGTCTCGGAGGCGACCCGGGCAGGCTGAGGCCGCCTCCGAGACGCCCGGGACGGGAGGTTCAGGGGGAGGACACGGTTCGGTGCGCGTCCCGGGAGGGTCGATCCCGCGCTGCAAGCCCTGATGTTGCTATAGCCACATCAGGGCTTGCAGCGCGTATCCGGGGCCGACATGCGAGCCCGAAGGCGCACGTACCTGCGCCAGAAGGGCCCCGCTTCGTGACGGGCGCCCCTCGTAAGTCCGCACCCCCCACGGACCCGGCCATCTCGGCGGCGGCCTCAGCCTGCCCGGGCCGCCGCCGAGATGGCCGCGTCCCTTCCTCGTCCCTTTCCCTTGCCCTCGTCCTTCCGCGGTTCCTTATCCACCCATGCGGTGGATAAGGAACCGCGCTAGGAGCGGGCGAACGCCGCGGCGACCTGGTCCTGGACGACGCTGCGGGGGCGGCGCTGCTTCCAGCCGAACGAGGTCCGCAGGTTGACGTAGGTCGAGCCCGCCCAGTTGGCGATCAGGGCGGCGAAGATCTCGGGGTCGCCGTCGCGGAGGGAGCCGTCGGCGATGCCGTCGCGGGCCAGGACCTGGAGCGGTTCGGCGACCAGCCGGCTGGGGCGGGGAGGAGCGATGCCTTCGGCGTGGATCTCGGTGTCGAGCTGGGCGCGGACGGCGAGCAGCACCATCAGGTCGCGCTCGCATAGGTCGCAGACCGTCGCGACCGCCAGGTTCAGGCGCTCGGCGCCGTTGCCGCCGTCGACCAGGGCCGGCCACAGCGCGTCACGGTGTTCTTCGAACATCTGCGTGACCAGCGCGCGGAAGATCTCGTCCTTGGAGTAGCCGCGGCGATGGAGGGTCACCCGCGAGAGGTCGGCTTCGACCGCGATCCGCTCCAGGGTCAGCCCGCCGTACCCGTGGCGCTCCACAGCCTTGCGCGCGGCCGCGATCAGGATCGGGTCGTGCGGCGCTTTGACTGGAGTTCGGGCACTCATCGCGACAACAGAAAGCGCAAACACAAGAAGCAGGCGAAGCACAAGCACCACCACAAGCAGAAGTCGAAGGCCCGCCCGGCCGGGAAGCGCGGGTGAGCGAGATGCGTAAGGAAAGGAAGAACAAGGTCATGCGTCGTCTGCTCGGAGTGCTCGTCGGAGCCTGCCTCCTGCTGGGGGCGCTCGCCCCGAACGCCCTCGCGGCCCCGTTTGAAATCACCGGGTTCGACGGCAACGTCACCCGCAACGCGGCGGGCGAACCGGACACCCAGGCCGGCTCGCACCCGTTCGAAGTCAGCACCCAGATCGACTTCGCGACCGAAGGCGGGTCGCCGACCCGGAACGTCAAGGACATCGACGTCGAACTGCCGGCCGGGCTGATCGGCGATCCCTCGGCGACGCCGCACTGCACGATGGCCCAGCTGAACGCACCATTCACCAGCAACGAAGGCTGCCCGGAAAACTCCCAGGTCGGGACGACGACGATCTTCACCAACGGCGTCTCCAACACCTTCCCGGTCTACAACATGGTGGCGCCGCCTGGCGTCCCGGCGCTGTTCGGGTTCGTCATCCTGGTCGATCCGGTCACCGCGACCGCGACCGTGCGGGCCGCCGAAGCGGGCGGCGGGACCGAAGGCTACGGCCTCGACATCCACCTCCACAACATCTCCCAGGGCCTGCCGCTGGCGGGGACCGGGCTGTCCTTCTGGGGCAACCCGTCAGACCCCGCGCACGACGCCGAACGCGGCCGCTGCCTGCTGGCGAAAGCCGGCCTCGGCGAAGCTCCGGCGGGCGGCTGTCCCTACACCGCCGACCCGAAGCCGTTCATGACCCTGCCTACCTCGTGTGACGGCAAGCCCGCCGTGACCCGGCTCCGCGCCACCTCCTGGAACGGCGAAGCGGACACGGCGTCGTTCGCCACCCACGGCAACTTCGGCGAACCGCTCGGCACGGACGGGTGCGACCGGGTGCCGTTCGGCGGCTCGATCGAAACCTCGCTGGGGACGCCAACGGCGGACTCGCCGTCGAGCCTCGGGGTCGACCTGAGGATCCCCCAGAACACCAACCCGAACGGCCTCGCAACCGCCAACCTGCGTAAGTCGGTGGTCACCCTGCCGCCCGGGATCTCGATCAACCCGGCGACCGCCAACGGCCTCGTCGGCTGCTCGGTCGCCCAGTTCGACCAGTTCGGCGAAGCCGCCTCGACCTGCCCGCAGAACTCGAAGATCGGCACGGTCGAAATCGCCACGCCGCTGCTCGGCGAAGCGATCACCGGCGGGATCTACCTGGCCCGCCAGACCGAAAACCCGTTCGGCTCGCTGATCGCGATCTACCTGGTCGGCGAAGCGGCGGGCGTGCGGGTGAAGCTGCCCGGCGAAATCGCGCTCGACCCGGTCACCGGGCGCCTCGTCACCACCTTCGACAACACCCCGCAGGTCCCGTTCAGCGACTTCAAGCTGAACTTCTTCGGCGGGCCGACCGCGGTGCTGGCGACGCCGGTCACCTGCGGCACGCAGGCGTCCTCGGCGGTCCTGACCCCGTGGTCGGGGAGCGCCGCCGTCGGTGCGGGGAGCTCGATCACGGTCAGCTCCGCCCCCTCGGGCGGCTGCGTCTCCGCCCCCGGGGCGCGCCCGTTCGCGCTTGCGCTGGAAGCGGGGACGGTCTCCAACGCGGCGGCGCTCCACTCGCCGTTCACGCTGCAGGTCAGCCGCCCCGACGGGTCCCAGGAATTGGGACGGATCGAAGCGACGCTGCCCACGGGCCTCCTCGCCGCGCTGAAAGGCGTGCCGGAGTGTGCCGCGCCGGCGGCCGCGGCGGGCACCTGCACCGCCGCGAGCCAGATCGGCACGGTGACGGTCGGCGCCGGCGCGGGCACCAACCCGTTCTACGTGCGGACCGGCCGCGCCTACCTGACCGGCCCTTATAAGGGGGCGCCGCTGGGGCTCGACTTCGTCGTCCCGGCGGTCGCCGGGCCGCTCGACCTCGGCACGGTCAACGTCCGCGCCGCGGCCTTCGTCGATCCGACCACGGCCCAGGTCACGGTCAAGTCCGACGAACTGCCGCACATCCTCGCCGGCATCCCGCTGCGGATCCGCTCGGTGCGGCTCGACGTCGACCGCCAAGGGTTCATGGTCAACCCGACCAGCTGCGAACCGGGCAAGGTGACGAGCCACGTCGCCAGCACCGAAGGGGCGGGCACCGACCTCTCCGACCGCTTCCAGGCGGCCGGCTGCGGGGCGCTCGGCTTCACCCCGACGGTGACGCCGAGGCTGCTCGGCGGCCGCAAGGCGCTGAACCGGCGCCGGCACCCGCGCCTGCAGGTGACGGTGAAGGAGCCGGCCGGCCAGGCCAACCTGGGCGCCGTCTCGGTGGCGATGCCGCGCTCGATCCTGCTCGACCAGAGTCACATCAAGACCGTCTGCACGCGGGTCCAGTTCAACGCCCAGAAGTGCCCCGCGGCCTCGATCTACGGCTCCGCCAAGGTGACCACGCCGCTGCTCGACAAGCCGCTCGAAGGCCCCGTCTACCTCCGCTCCTCCAACCACAAGCTGCCCGACCTGGTGGTCGACCTGAAAGGGCAGATCGAGATCGTCCTCGCCGGCCGGATCGACAGCAAGAACGGTGGCATCCGCACCGTCTTCAACGCGATCCCCGACGCCCCGATCTCGACCTTCACGCTGACCATGAAGGGCGGCAAGAAGGGCCTCCTGGTCAACTCTGTGAACCTCTGCCGAGCTCAGGCCAAGGCGGTCGTCCAGACGGCGGGCCAGAACGGCGCGCAGCACGACACCCAGCCGGCTCTGGCCACGGCCTGCGGCAGGAAGAAGGGGAGGTAGCCGGTCCTCTAGACGAGGCTGAGGCGATGGGCGACCGCGGCCGCTTCGGTGCGGCTGCGGACGCCCAGCTTCGCCAGGATCCGCGACACGTGGACCGAGGCGGTCTTCTCGGCCATGAAGAGGGAGGCGGCGATCTCGCGGTTGGTCGCTCCTTCGGCGAGGGCGGCGAGGACCTGGCGCTCGCGAGGGGTGAGGTCGAAGGGGTTGTCGTCGGCGGCTTTGGCGCCGCCGGGCCCGTCGTCACCGTTCGCTCCCGCCGCGCCGCGCCCGTCGCCGACGTCGTCGGTCGCGGCTCCGCCCCGGGGTAGGCGCGCGCGGGCGATCAGGCCCGCCACCTCGGCCGCCAGCCACTCGGAGCCGAGCTCCTCGGCCGCGGCCAGCGCCCG
>DATEDJ010000121.1:0-63715 GCA_035281725.1 Solirubrobacterales bacterium | reverse complement strand
GCCCGGTCGATCGGGGACGGCGAGCCCCGGGCGTCTCGTGGCGGCCCTGGCAGGCTGTGGCCGCCACGAGACGCCCGGGACGCGACCCTTCCGGGGGGAATGGCACAGGGACGTGACCCTCGCGGGGGCGGTGTGGAGCCTTACCGTCCCTATGCGGCGGAAAGGCTCCACACCGCCCGGCACCCTGGGCCGTGGAGCCTTACTCTCGTATAGCGAGAGTAAGGCTCCACAGCATGTTCTTGACCGATGGGGAAACCGCGTCGGATCCCACGTCCCGGTGACGATCCGCGCCCCTTCGTGACGAACCTCGCGTCCCCGTGACGCCTCCCCGGCGTCTCATGCACATCCCCACGAAACCCGGCCCTCTCGGTGGCGGCCTCAGCCCGCCCGGGCCGCCGCCGAGAGGGCCGCGTCCCTCGCCGTCCTCCACCCGGCCCCGCCGCGCCGTCAGTGAGCCTTCGCGGTGGGCCGGCTCAGGGTCAGGACGGTGGTGCTCGTCGTGCCGCCCTTCGGCGTCAACTGCAGGGTGACCGACGCCCTAGCGTGCTTCTGCAGCAGCTTTTTGCCACGTCGGTTCAGCTTCACCTTGACCGTGCCCTTGGCGCCCGCGGCGAGCTTGTAGCTCGCCGTTCCGTAGACGACCGGGGCGGCCTTGCCCTTGGCGCCGGAGCCGACGGCGGTCGCGGCTCTCGCCGCCGCGGTGGATCCGATCGCGGTCGGCGCCAGCAACGAGAGCTGCCCTTCGCAGGCTGTGTTGCCGCCGCAGATCAGCCCGACCAGGGCGTTGCCTTCCTTCACCTGGGCCTGCCTGGAGCCGAGCCGCGGTACGACCGGGGCAGGCGCCGCCGGGCTCAACGGGACGGTCGGTCCGGGCGCCACGGGAGGCGCGCCGCCGCAGGTCACGTCGCCGGTCGCGCAGAAAGTCCAGCGGACCAGCAGTTCCAACCCGGGCACGCCTTCCTGGATTTCGTGGCGACCGCCTTTTTCGTCGTTGGGGATCCGCCCCATGCGCGGGTAGAAGACCCCGGCCATCGGATCGCCGTCGGGGATCGACAGCACGTTGGACGGGCCGACCACGCGCAACGGCAGCGAGCCACCGTCGTTTTCGGCGCTGACCGAGACCAGATCGACCCCCAGCACGCCTTCTTTGGCGTTGTGTTCGACCGGGATGTTCAGCGGCAGCGTGGTCACCGCGCTCGGGGTCAGCTGGAAGGGCCCGGTGTCACTGCGCCAGAAGCAGCAGGCGTCGCCGACCCCGGGCTGGGCGAGCTGGCGGATGATCGTGATCCAGATCGGCGAAGGGTTCGGGCCAGAGAGGATTTCGGCCGCGGTGATGCGACCGTCGGCCGGAACGCTGCGGGCACGCGGGTCGCTGCCCGAGTTCAGCCCCCACACCCCGGCCTGGCTCCAGGTGCAGCCGCCCGGTTCGTTGTTGAAGAAGAGCCCGAAGTCGCCCCAGTTCGGCGAGTTGGTCAAGCCCGGCTGCACGTTGCAGCCGTAGTTCACGACCGGCCCGGGCGCGAGCGAGCTGCCGAACTGGACCGCCGCCGCTCCGGCATGGGCGGGCGCGAGAAGAAGCGCACAGGCGAGGATCAGCGGCGCGAGGACGCGCGGTGGTCGGACGGACACGGCGCGCATTCTGGACCGCTGTCCACGCGAATGGAAGGCTTCCGAACCAGGTATGGGTCGAATTCCCCCAGTCCGCTCGAGACCACGGGCCGCGTTCGCACTTTTCCCCGGATAGCGGTGAAAACTGCGAACGCCGCGGCGGGCGGCTAGCCCTCGGCGGCGGTGCCGTCGGCCTCGGCGGCGTCGGGGACGGTCGCCGCCCCCTCCTGCGCCCGCGCCTCTTTGCTCGGCGCGAGCAGCATGCTCATGTTGCGGCCTTCCTGCAGCGGCGCGGACTCGATCACGGCCATGCCGCCGAGATCCTCGAAGAGCTTCTGGAGGAGCGCCCGACCGCGCTCCGGGTGGGCCTGCTCGCGCCCTCGGAACATGATCGTGATTTTGACCTTGTCGCCGTGTTTGAGGAACCGCTCGACGTGACCTTTCTTGGTGTCGTAGTCGTGCGTGGCGATCTTCGGCCGCAGCTTGATTTCGCGGATGTTGACCTGCTGCTGGTGCTTGCGCGCCGCCTTCTGCTTCTGCTCCTGCTCGTATTTGTACTTCGAGTAGTCGAGCATCCGGGTCACCGGCGGTTTCGAATTCGGCGCGACCTCGACCAGGTCGAGGTCGGCATCCTGGGCGCGGCGCAGCGCCTCGGAGGTGTCGACGATCCCGAGCTGCTCCCCGTCGGCGCCGATCAGGCGCACCTGGGGGACGCGGATCCGCTCGTTGATCCTCGTCGTGTCGCGCTCTGGCGGGCGCCGATCGAACCTACGCGGAACCGGCACTAGTGAGAGTGGAGTTGCTTCAAGAGGACGAGGCTTCGGATCGCGGGCACGGGGCGCTCAGCGGCGGCGGTCATTTGAGGTGCCCACAGTCAAGTTTGCGCAGTATAAACAGGTCAAGAGGTCTCGCGCTCGATTCGGGCGGCGAAATCGGCAAGGCCCATCTCCCCCACGTCGCCGTCGACGCGTGAGCGGACCGCCACCCCGCCGTTCTCCTGCTCGCGGTCGCCGACCACAAGCATGTACGGGTAGCGGCCGAGCGAGGCGTCGCGGATCTTCCGCCCGATCGACTCCGAGCGATCGTCGATCGCGACCCGCACGCCGAGGTCGCGCAGCTCGTCGTGGGCGCGCCGGCCGTACTCGTTGTGACGATCGGAGATCGGCAGGACGATCGCCTGCACCGGCGCCAGCCAGGTCGGGAACCGCCCGGCGTAGTGCTCGATCAAGATCCCGGCGAAGCGCTCCATCGAGCCGAGCAGCGCCCGGTGGATCATCACCGGCCGGTGCGCTTCGTCGTCGGCCCCGGTGTAGTAGAGATCGAAGCGCTCCGGCATCTGGAAGTCGAGCTGGCAGGTGCCGCACTGCCAGGAGCGACCGAGCGCGTCGGTGATGTGGAAGTCGATCTTCGGCCCGTAGAAGGCCCCGTCGCCGGGGTTCAGCTCGTACTCGCGGCCCTGGGAAGAGAGCGCCGCGGCGAGCGCCGCCTCCGCCCGCCCCCACTGCTCCTCGGTCCCCATCGACTTCTCCGGCCGGGTCGAGAGCTCCACTTTCACATCGTCGAAGCCGAAGCGCGCGTAGAGCTCGTCGATCGCCTCGCAGATCGAGGCGACCTCGGCGGTGATCTGGTCCTCGGTGCAGTAGACGTGGGCGTCGTCCTGGGTGAAGGCGCGAACGCGGAGGAGGCCGTGGAGGACGCCCTCGCGCTCGTTGCGGCTGACCCGGCCGAACTCGGCGAGCCGCAGCGGCAGCTCGCGATAGCTGTGGCGGTCGGAGCCGTAGACGAGACAGGCGCCGGGGCAGTTCATCGGCCGCAGCGCGTAGCGGCGGTCGTCGTCCTGCATGAAGTACATCTCGTCTTTGTAGTTGTCCCAGTGGCCGGAGCGGTGCCAGAGCCCCTCGTCGAGCACCTGCGGCGTGGCGATCTCTTTGTAGTCGCGCTTGCGCAGCTGATCGCGTACCTCGTCTTCGATCAGGTGCAGGAGCGTGGTCCCGTTGGGGAGCCAGAAGGGCATCCCGGGGGCCTCGGGGCGGAGCATGAAGAGGTCGAGCTCGGGGCCGATCCGGCGGTGGTCGCGCGCTTCCGCCTCGGCGATCAGCTCGAGGTGGGCCTCGAGGTCCTTCTTCGAGAAGAAGGCGGTGCCGTAGATGCGGGTCAGCTGCTCGCGGTGCTCGTCGCCGCGCCAGTAGGCGCCCGCGACCGAGTTCAGCTTGATCGCCTTGATCCGCGCGGTCGAGGGCGAATGCGGGCCGCGGCAGAGATCCTCGAAGTCGCCGTTCTTGTAGAGCGAGACGGTCTCCACGCCTTCGCCCGAGACCAGGTCCTCGATCAACTCGACCTTGAAGCCCTGGCCCTGGGATCCGAAGATCTCGATCGCCTCGCCGACCGGCACGTCGCGGCGGGAGAAATGCTCGTCGGCGGCAATGTGCTTTTCCATCGCCTTTTCGATCTTCGGCAGGTCGTCCTCGGTGATCCGAACGCCCTCCAGGAACTCGAAGTCGTAGTAGAAGCCGGACTCGATCGATGGGCCGATCGTCACCTTGGTGCCGGGATAGAGCTCGGTCACCGCCTCGGCCATCACGTGGGCGGCGTCGTGGCGGATCAGCTCCAGGCCCTCGGGGTCGCGGTCGGTGACAATCGCCACCTCGGCGCCCTGCTCGGGGAGCGGCGCGTCGAGGTCGCGCAGGGCACCGTCGACCTTGATCGCCAGCGCCGCCTTCGCCAGCCCCGGCCCGATCGCCGCCGCCGCGTCGGCGCCGGTCGCCCCGGCGGGCAGCTCCAGGGGCTTGCCGTCGGGCAAGGTGACGAGGATCTTGTCAGTTGCGGCCTCCACGGGAGGCATGGTACGTGGGCGGCGCCGTGGGACGCGTTCGCGAGGTGTTACCGAGCGCCCCGCGAGTGCGTTCGCAGTTATCCCCGCATAGCGAGGATTACTGCGAACGCATCGGGCGGGCGCCACGGTGAGTTCGCAGAAATGACCGCATAGCGAAGAGAAGTGCGAACTCACCGGCGCGGGCGAGGACTCAGCGGGCGGGGCCTTGGCGGGCCTGCCGTTCGGCGATCAGCGGGCAGACGCTCTGCTTGGCGATCGGGCCCTTCACTTCCCAGAGCACGTAGGGCTTCGACGCCTTGCGCAGGCGCAGGTCGTCGAACGGCGGTTTGTGACGCGACCCTTCGGTGATGACGTAGCGGACCCCCGGCGGCGGCTTCCCTTCGGCTTCTTCGCGCGTCTCGATGCAGACCCGCCCACCACGCAGCTCCCAGGCGATGTAGTTGGTGCCGTGGTCGTCGGCGAGGAGTTCGTGGGAGGCGAGGACGACGGTCGCGCCGTCGGCGACGAGCGGCCGCAGGCGAGTGAGCGAGGAGGAGTAGGTCCCAGGGCCGACGGGCGCGTTGGCGAGGGCGAGCGCCGAGCAGAGCCCCGCGGCGCCGAGGAAGACGACCGCGGCGGCCAGGCCAAGCTGGGGCCGGCGCCCTTGCGTGGTTCCTTTCTTCGTCCGATCCGAGGAAAGGAACCACGGAACCTCACGCGTCAGCGGCAGGAGGATGGTCAGGGCGCAGAGCGGCGCGGCGATCTCGATCGCCTTCGCCGCCGTGTAGGCGGTGCCGCCGACGCGGGCGGCGAGGTAGGCGAGCGCGGCGACGGCGAGGCCGGAGAGGACCACCGTCTCGCGGCGCTTCCAGCAGGCCCAGATCCCGTAGAGGAGGAGGACGGTCGCGAAGGCGGCGCCGAGGTAGTACGCCGCGGCGGGCACGGCACCGTCCCCGGGGGCGAGGCGGAAGTCACCCGACGGCCAGATCCCGAGCGCCTCGAACGGTGAGATCTGCCCGAAGAGGTTGCCGAGCCCGGGGCCGTTGGGGTCGAAGGTTTCGAACTTGTGGAAGTCGATCATCCGGCCGATCTCGGGGGCGATCAGGATGAGCAGGGCGGCGATCGGGATAAGGACTGACCTCGCAACCGCGGGTCCTGTCACGCCGATTTCCCCCACGGTGCTCGGCTGCTTCGCAGCCTGCGCGCCGCGGGGGGCCCCCATCGGCGCGCCACCCGCGGATGGATCGTCTGGCACGAAGATGGTTCGGGCCCATTCGACGATCGCCCACACGATTGCGGTCCCCAGCAGCCAGAGCAGGCCTGGGAAGCTGTAGACGTAGACGGTTCCCATGGCGATCAGCGCGCACGGGACGAAGCGGAGTTGGGACGGGACGGGTTCTCGCCAGGCCTCGCGGAGACAGAGGACGAAGCCGAGGAGGAGGAAGGCCTCGATCGTCTCCTTGAAGGCGCCTTGGGCGAAGTAGCTGGCGACCACGTAGGCGAGGCCGACCACCAGCGCCGCCGCGGTGCGCGGCAGCGGACGCAGCTCGCGGAAGGCACCGAGGGCGGTCAGCGGGGCAAGCACCGCGACGGCGACGGTCAGGCCGCTGAACCCCTTCACCAGGCCGATGTCGAAGCCCTTGTTGAGGGCGACGACGATCGAGTGGGGCCCGAGCGGGTAGCCCTGGCGGATCAGCTGGCCGGAGTGGCCGTGGGCGAGCTGGTCGGCGGCCAGCAGGTGCTGGGACATGTCCGGGTTGAAGCTGGTGCCGAGGATCCCGAAGTGCCCTTCGACGATGAACGGCAGCGAGGCGGCGAAGGCGGCGAGGACGGCGACCGGCCAGCCCTCCCCGAACGCCTCGCGCCAGCCCGCGCCGCGCCCCTGCAGGTAGACGGCAGAGGCGGCGAGCAGTGCCAGGACGACGATCGCCGAGACCTGCCCGTGGCCGGGCAGCCGCACCGTCGCCCAGCAGACCGCGCAGAGGATCGCCAGGCCGACCGGGCCGGACGCCCAGGACCAGCGGCGCCGGCCGCAGAGGGTGATGACCGCCTGGCCGATCGCCAGGGCGGCGACGCAGATGGCGAGGGCGGCTGCATAGGTGCCGATCACAGGGGGGCGAGCCTAGACTCTGAAGATGATGGCGTTCGCCCCGCCTGCCCGACACCTGCTGCGCGCCAAGGACCTCGCCGACGCGCGCTACGCGGAGCCGCTCGGGGTCGAGGAGATGGCCGCCGCGGCGGGTCTCTCCCGCGCCCACTTCAGCCGCGAGTTCCGCCGCGCCTTCGGCGAGTCACCGCACGGGTACTTGCTGACGCGCCGGCTGGAGCGCGCGGCGGCCCTCCTGCGCAACACCGATCGCTCGGTCGCCGAGGTCTGCCTCGACGTCGGGCTGACCAGCGTCGGCTCCTTCACCACGAGCTTCAAGCGCACCTTCGGCAAGACGCCGACCGAGTACCGCGCCTCCTTCCCGCCCGCCTCCGCCTTCGCCGTCGTCCCCGGCTGCGTGGTGCGCGCCAACGGCCGCCCGCGAAAGCGCACGTTTCGAGAAGACAGCCCGGCGGACGGCTCCTAGAGTCGACTCATCGCTGCTGAGTAGACACTGACAAGACCAAACGGAGGACGAAATGAAGATCGCGAACGCGCAGTTGTGGGTGCAGGACCAGGAGGAGGCGCTGGCCTTCTGGACGGAGAAGGTCGGCTTCGAGGTGCGGGCCGACGTGACCCTCGCCGAGATGGGCGACTTCCGCTGGCTGACGGTGGGGCCGCCCGGACAGGAGGACGTCTCGATCGTCCTGATGGCGATCCCCGGCGAGCCGATGATCGACCAGGTGACGCAGGCGCAGATCCGCGACCTCGCCGCCAAGGGGTTCGCGGGCACGGTGTTCCTCACCACCGAGAACTGCCAGGCCGACTACGAGGCGCTGGTCGCTCGCGGAGTGGAGTTCACCGAAACGCCGGAAGAGCGGCCCTACGGCATCGACGCCGGATTCCGCGATCCCTCCGGGAACGCCATCCGCCTCACCCAGGTGACCATGTCGCTGACCCCCTGAGGGAGGAGCGGGGCGGTCGGGCGAAGGCCGCCCCGCTATTCCTTCGACGCCTTGCCCTTGCCTTTGCCGGACTTGCCCTGCTTGCCGCCGTTGGAGCTGCCGCCCGCTTTCTTTTCGAGCTTCTTCAGTTCCTTTTCGAGCGCCTTCTTCTCCGCCTTCGGCAGGTTCGGGCTGTTCAGCTGCTGGCGCAGCGCCTTGATCTGTTTCTTCAACACCGGCTGCGCCGCGGTCGGCGTCGCGCTCCCGGGCTGGGCCGCCTTGCCGTTGTTGTCGGAACCGCCGGAGACGAGCAGGGCGATGACGACGACGATCAGGACCAGGCCGCCGAGCACCATGCCGACGCCTTTGGCGCCTTTGGCGCGGATCGATTCGCGCAGCTTGACCAGCTCCGGGGGCGGCGCTTCACGGTCGCCCGCGCCCGCCTCACCCGCGGCGGCGGCCGCGGACTCGGCGGTGTGGACGTGTTCGGTCCACTGCTCGCCGTCCCACCATCGGAGGCCCTGACCGCTCGGATCGTCGTACCAGCCGGCCGGTATCCCCGACCCGCCCGGCGTCTCGGTCGAGTTCACGCCGCGATTATGGCGATTTGCGGACGGGAATTTGTGAACCGGCGCGTTACAACTCTTTTGCATCTGCGAGCGCCCGCCGCTCCATTTCCATGATGAAGGCTTCCTTGCCCTCCATGTAGGCAATCCGGTCCTCTGGGTGGAGCCGCGCCGACTCGCGCTTGACCGCCTCGTAGCGGGTCGCCTCGTCCGGATTGGCGCGCAGGTAGTCGCGGACCGCCAGGTGGCGTCGCTCTTCGAAGCTGCCCGCGAGGCAGACGTGGAGGTGATGCGTGCGCGGCCGCTCCGGCGGCCTGCCGAAGAAGTGGTACTCGGGCGCGGTCGCGAAGGGGACGAAGAGGTAGCCGATCGCCTCCAGCGGCTCGACGTAGGCGGCCTGCGGCTCGAGCGCTGCGACCGACACCTGGAGGTCGACGATCGGCTTCGCCGCCAGGCCGGGCACCGAGGTCGAGCCGACGTGGTCGAGGCGCACCGCCACGTCGCCGAGCGCCGCGCCGACGCGTGCCAGCTCCCGCCCCGCCTCCTCGGGCCAGCCCGGGTCGTAGTCGACGATCCGCACCGCCGGGTCGCGCTCCTCTGCCATGCCCTGACCCTAGAACGGAAAAGGGCCCCGGACGGGGCCCTCGCTTTCCGAAGGACGTGCCACCAGCGACTCAGGCGTCACTGACTCGTCGGTCCTCAAGCTTCGAAGTCTGCAGTCGCCTTATTCGACGACTACCCTGTAAACCCCGCTTCCAGGGAAAAGTTGCAGTTGCTAGATTGCTCCGCCCCGGGCGTTTAGCTCAGTTGGGAGAGCGCCAGCTCGACAAGCTGGAGGTCACTGGTTCGAGCCCAGTAACGCCCATCTCCTCGGGGTGCCTCAGGTTTCTCGTCGTCGCCGCCGATAGCCGGCACATGAGAAACCTTCCGAAGCCCCTGCACCCGCCAACCCTCCTGACGCTCGCCATGGCGGTGATGGTCGCCGCCGTGGCGAGTGCCGCCCTCTTGCTGCCCGCAGGCGCCCAGGCGGGATCGGCAGGGAAGGCCAACGTGGCTGACGACATCCCCGAGTGCGGGGCCAGCACCCCCGCCGCCTGCCACGTCGACATCACGGTCCACCAGGGGTCGATCACCCAGGGCGCCTTCTGCGATTCCTTCGACCGCGACGAGGGCCTCTGCGTCGGCGGCTCGACCGGTACCCCCGCCTTCAGCATGCCCGGGTACTCCCCGAAATACGGAATCGAGACCTCCTTCACCTGGAAGTCCCACGGCGCCCCGCGCGATGTCGACTACACCGCTAACGCCAACGCCCTCATCGTCGACTCCTACATCCGCGGCGACGTGCCCGCCTCCAACTCGGCCGTCTTCAACGTCAACGATGCCTACAGCCGCGCGTCGGGTGCCCACTGGAAGACGATGTCGACCGGCGCCGCGCCAGGCAGGGTCGGCGGACCGCTCTACATCGACTACGACCATCCCCGGTCCGGAATCGGCAGCAGCATCCACATCTTCGGCTACCTGGTGCGCAAGTAGCGCCGCGGGAGTACGCGGCCCGGTCAATTGGGGACGGCGAGCCCCGGGCGTCTCGTGGCGGCCCTGGCAGGCTGTGGCCGCCACGAGACGCCCGGGGCGCGAGCCTTTCGGGGGGATTGGCACGGTCCCGTGGCTCTTCCGGGGACGCGTGGCCGTCCCGGGCGTGGGTCCGCGTCCTTTGTCACCCTGTGGGTTACCAAGGACGCGGACCCTGTGACGGCTTTGCAACGGAGCCCGAGATCACGCCGGATATTCGTGGAGTTCCACGCGTCCTCGTGACGAACCTCGCGTCCCCGTGACGCCTCCCCGGCATCTCATGCACATCCCCCGCACCTCCGGCCCTCTCGGCGGCGGCCTCAGCCTGCCCGGGTCGCCGCCGAGAGGGCCCCGTCCCTTGCCGTCCCTTGTACCCAACCCGCCTAGATGTGGCTGCTGGGCAGGTGCCAGCGACGCGGGGCGATCAGCTCGTCGCTCTCCTTCGGACCCCAGCTGCCGGGCTCGTAGGGGATCGCGGGCGGCGGGTTCTCCAAGACCGGCTCGGAGATCTCCCAGAGGCGCTCGATCGCGTCGGAGCTGGTGAAGAGGGTCCGGTCGCCGTTCATCGTGTCGTGGATGAGGCGCTCGTAGGGATCGAGCGCCGCCTGGTTGTTCTCGAAAGCGTCGGCGTAGGTGAACTGCATGTGGGCTTCGCCGAGCTGCATCGTCGGCCCCGGCACCTTGGCCAGGAAGGAGGACGAGATGCTCCCCGGCTCGCCCAGCTCGAAGGTGAGGTGGTCGCGACCGAAGCCCTCCGGGATCAGCTTCTCGTCGAGCGGGAACATCCGCCGCGGCGGCTGCTTGAAGGCAACGGTGAGGACGTGATGGCTCTCCGCCATCCGCTTGCCCGAGCGCAAGTAGAACGGCACGCCCTCCCAGCGCCAGTTGTCGACGAAGGTCTTGACCGCGATCAGAGTCTCGGTGTCGGAGTTCGGGTCCACCTCGTCCTCCTCGCGATAGCCGACGTACTGGCCGCGGACGACGTCCTCGGGTCGCAGCGGCAGCATCGAATCGAAGACCTTCTCGCGCTCCAGCCCGAGCGGTTTCGGCTCCAGCGTGGTCGGCGGCTCCATCGCGACGAAGCCGAGCAGCTGGAACAGGTGGGTGACGAGCATGTCGCGGAAGGCTCCCGTGCTCTCGTAGAAGCTCCCCCTCATTTCAATCGAAAGCGTCTCTGGGATGTCGATCTGCACGTGATCGATGTGGTTGCGGTTCCAGACCGGCTCGAACATGCCGTTGGCGAAGCGCAGCGCCAGCAGGTTCTGTACCGCCTCGCGCCCGAGGTAGTGGTCGATCCGGTAGATCCGGTCCTCCTGGAAGACCGAGTGAAGCCGTTCGTTCAGCTCATGCGCCGAGGCGAGGTCGGTGCCGAAGGGCTTCTCGGTGATCACCCGGGCGTCGTCGCCGAGCCCCAGCTTGCCGATCTCCGCGACCGTCCCCTCCGCCGCCTGCGGCGGCAGCGAAAGGTAGAAGAGGAGGTCGGCGTCGCCGCCCAGTTCGTCGCGGGCCGCTTCGATCGCCTTGCCGAGCAGCTCGAAACCGTCGCCGACGCCGACGAAGCTGAGCGAGCCGGCGAAGTCCTCCCAGGCGTCGTCGACGCGCGATTTCCGGCCCGAGCCGGCGACCGATTCGCGCGCGACATGGCGGAATTCGTCGGTCGAGATCGGGCGCCGGGCAGCGCCGATGATCCGGAACCCCGCCGGCATCAGGCCCACCTGGGCGAGGTGGAACATCCCCGGCAGAAGCTTCCGCTTCGAAAGGTCGCCGGTCGCCCCGAAGAGGACGATGACCTGGTTCTTGGTCACCGGCTCGGCGGCGCGGTCCTCCCGGGCGCTCTCGGTCGTGACGCTCACTGTCGCCAGGCTACACAGCGCCGTCCGCGGTCCGTCAAGGCGCCGCCAATATCCTGCGTCGCGATGACGAAGCGGACCGAGGGCGGCACCAAGTACGACCCGGCCGCGCTGGAGCGCACCGAGCGGCGCTTCTTCGCTGAGCTCTTCGACGCGGTGCCACCGGGCGTCGCCCTTGCCCACGGTGTGAGCCGGGCCGAGTTCGGCTCCGTCCAGGCGACGGTCACCCGTGACCTGCCCGGCGTGCGGACGCTGAACCTGCTGCTCGGTGCCGAGGCAGCCGATGCCGCGCCCGAGGGTTTCCTCGAGGAGGCGATCGGCTGGGCGCGCGAGCGGGAGGCGAGCCCCTTCGTCCTCCTCTCCCCCGGTCGTCCCGGCACCGCGGCCGCCGAGCGCACACTCGCCGCCGCCGGCTTCGAGCAGAGCGTCGACTGGATGCGCTTCGTCCGCGACGCCCACCCGCCCCGCTTCGAGGTTTCCAAGGAGGTCGAGGTGGTCGAGGTCGAGCCCGACGACCCGGACGCGCCGTTCGGCTCGATCGCCGCGCTCGGCTTCGGCCTCCCCGCCTGGGCCGCCTCCCTCCTCGCCCCGGTCACCGGCCTGCCCGACTGGCGTTGCTACGTCGCCAAGCTCGACGGGGTGCCGCAGGCCTGCGGCGCGCTGCTTCTCGACGGCGAGGTCGCCGAGCTGGGGATCGGGGCGACGCTCGAGGGCGGCCGCCGGCGCGGCTGCCAGCTGGCGCTGCTGCGGCGGCGGATCGAGGACGCGGCGGCGGCCGGCGCCCGCACCCTCTTCGTCGAGACCGGCGCTCGCGTCCCCGGCCGGCCCTCGACCAGCTACGGGAACCTCCTCCGCGCGGGCTTCGAGGAGGCCTACCTCTGTCAGGGCTGGAGCGATGCGCGACTTCCTCCGGGCTGAAGCGGCGGGCGGCCTAGCGCTGCTGCTGGGGAGCATCGCCGCGCTCCTCTGGGTGAACGTCGTCGACGCCGGTTCTTATGCCTCCTTCTGGGGGACCCACGTGAACATCGGGATCGGCGACGCCTCGATCGACGAGAGCCTCGGCCATTGGGTCAACGACGGCCTGATGACCCTCTTCTTCTTCCTCATCTCGCTGGAGATCAAGCGTGAGCTGGTGACCGGGGAGCTGCGCCACCCGAAACGCGCGGCGCTGCCGATCTTCGCCGCGCTCGGCGGCATCGTCGTGCCGATCGCGATCTTCCTCGCCGTCACCGGCGGCCACCACGGGAGCGGCTGGGGGATCCCGATGGCGACCGACGCGGCCTTCGCGATCGGGGTGCTGGCGCTGCTCGGCGACCGGGTCAGCGAAGGGGTGAAGCTGCTGCTGTTGACGATCGCGGTGGTCGACGACGTGGCCGCGATCGGCGTGATCGCGGTCGCCTATACCGACCATCTCAGCCTCGGCTGGCTGGCTCTGGCGATCGCCGGGCTGCTGGTGGTCGCGGCGATGCGGGCGCTCGGCGTGCGGCGCATCCTCGCCTACGTGCCGCTCGGGATCTTCGTCTGGGTGGCGACCTTCGAGTCGGGCGTCCACGCGACGCTGGCCGGGGTCGCCCTGGCGCTGCTGACGCCAGCGGTGCCGGTCGGCGGCCGCGACGTGCTGGTGGAACTCGAGCACCGCCTCCACCCCTGGGTCAACCTGGGCATCCTGCCGCTCTTCGCGCTCGCCAACGCCGGGGTGAAGCTGGGCGGGGGCGAGCTCTCGGACTCGACCGGGCGCCGGATCGCCCTCGCGGTCGCGCTCGGCCTCGTCGTCGGCAAGTTCGTCGGCATCGCCGGGGCGACGACCGCGGCACTGCGGCTCAAGCTCGGCGCCCTTCCCCCTGGGGTCGACCTCCGCGGCCTCCTCGGCGCGGCGGCGCTCGGCGGCATCGGCTTCACCGTCTCCCTCTTCATCACCCCGCTCGCCTACGACGATCCCCTGCTGATCGGAGCGGCGAAGCTCGGCATCCTCGGCGGCTCGATCGTCGCCGCGGCGATCGGCGTGACCGTCTTCCTCACCGGCCGCGCCAAGGCGACAACCACCGAGACCCCGGGCTAGATGGATGAGCCCTCTGCGTCGGACGCCGGGCACGCCCGGCGGACGGGAAAGCTGGCGCCTCGCGGCTAATGGGCGGCCCTGGCAGGCTATGGCCGCCCATCAGCCGCCGGGTGGAGAGGTTTCGAAGAGGCGCGGGTCTCGGACGTAGGCGCGAGGGTTCCGTGCTCGTCGGCCGCCGACGGGGACCTCGCACCGAGGGCGCGCGGAAGCGTCACGTCTCGCGCCTGCCGTGACCCTTTTTCGCCTCCCGAGGAGCCGTGGATGCCGAGCCGATCTCAGAAGACCCGGGTCGGACCGGCATCCACGGCATTCGCGGTGCCCCGGCACGCCCCCCGCCGTCCCTCGAAGTCCGCGTCCTCGCCGACGTCCGGGATCTCGAGCAGGAGATCCTTCAGCGTCTGCGGCGATCGGCCGGCGGCGAGCACTTCGCGCAGGATATGCCGGTGCCCCTCGTCATCTGAGTCGCCGTTGCGCTCGACGCGCAGCTTGAGTCGTTCGTATTTTCCTGGCTCTGTCATGTGGAAGATGCGCGACTAGTACGCGCGGGCGACTATCGCTTGGAGGTCGGGCTCGTCCTCGGAGGCGGGGACGGTGCCGTCGGGGCGCTGGATGCAGCGGACGCTGACGCCGTCGTCGAGGAGGCGGCGCTCGCCGTCGGTGCCGAGGCGCGCCCACTCGATTCGGCCGACGCCCTCGCGCCCGGCCTCGAGCGCCTCCTCGACCGTGCTCACGTCGGTAGTCGCGGCGTCGCGGAAGGCGGTCGCCTCGGTCAGCATCGCCGCCTGGATGTCGTCGAGCAGGTCGCCGACCCGGTGCTCGACCCCCTCCAGCGGCACCTGGCTCTTCTCGCCGCTGTCGCGGCGGAGCAGGGTCACCTGGCCCGCGGCGAGATCACGCGGTCCGACGTCGATCCGTAGCGGCACCCCTTTCAGCTCCCAGTCGACGGCGCGGCGGCCGAAGCCGGTGTGGACGTCGGCGTCGACCTGGACGCGGACCTCGGCGGCGGCGATCGCGTCGCCGAGCTCGCGCGCCTTCTCCACCGCCCCGTCCTCGTCGCGGACGACCACGATCGCCACCTGGGTCGGGGCGATCCGCGGCGGCAGCCGCAGCCCGCCCGCGTCGCCGTGTCCCATGATCAGCCCGCCGACCAGCCGGGTCGAGGCGCCCCAGGAGGTGGTCCAGGCGGTCTGGACCTCGCCGCCCTCGTCGGTGTAGGTGATGTCGAAGGCGCGGGCGAAGTTCTGGCCGAGCTCGTGGCTGGTCGCCAGCTGCAGCGCTTTGCGGTCGCGGGTGATTCCCTCGCAGGTCATCGTGTTGACCGCCCCGGCGAAGCGCTCCTCGGCGGTCTTGCGGCCGAGCAGGACCGGCAGCGCGAGGACGTCGACGAGGAAGTCGCGGTAGACCTCGTGGTGGATGCGGAGGGCGTACGCGGCGGCGTCGGCGGCGCTCGCATGGACGGTGTGGCCCTCCTGCCAGAGGAACTCGCTGGTGCGCAGGAAGAGGCGCGGGCGCATCTCCCAGCGGACCACGTTCGCCCACTGGTTCAGGAGCAGCGGCAGGTCACGGTAGGAGTTGACCCATTTCGCCATCTGCTCGCCGAAGACGGTCTCCGAGGTCGGCCGCACGACGACCGGTTCGGTCAGCTCTTTGCCGCCCGCGATCGTCACCACGGCGAGCTCCGGGCTGAAGCCCTCGACGTGCTCGGCCTCGCGGTGCAGGTAGCTCTCGGGGATGAAGAGCGGGAAGTAGACGTTGTCGGCACCGGCAGCCTTGATCCGCTGGTCGACCTCGGCCTGGATCCGCTCCCAGATCGCGTAGCCGTAGGGCCGGATCACCATCGTCCCGCGCACCGGCCCGTTCTCGGCCAGGCCGGCTTTGGCGATCACGTCCTGGTACCAGCGGGGGTAGTCCTCGTTCGGGTCGGCGATCGGCGACTTCGGCATCGCCGCATCCTAGTGACGCGTCACCTGGTTTCGGCGGGGCGGGACGCGGTGAGGGCAGCGGCAGCGGTCGCTCAGAGGGCCGCCGGCGGCGGAAATCGCAAGGGACCCCCTTCCCCTGCCACACCCAATTTATAGCGCATGTGGGGCTTGTAACAAGCCCCGCCGGTACCCCATACTGCCCGGCCGCAAGCGGGTCCAGCCCAGGCAGGAGGGTGTGTATGACGGAGCATTCAGTGGTGATCGCGGGCGGCGGCCCGACCGGGATGATGCTGGCGGCGGAGCTGACGCTGGCCGGGGTCGACGCGCTGATCCTCGAGCGGCGGCCCAGCCACGAGCTCGACGGCTCGCGGGCCGGCGGGCTGCACTCAAGGGCGATCGAGCTGCTCGACCAGCGCGGCGTCGCCGACCGCTTCCTGACCGAGGGCTACACGGCTCAGATCATCTCCTTCGGCGAGACCAAGATCGACATCAGCGACTTCCCCACCCGCCACCCCTACGGGCTGGCCCTGTGGCAGAAGCACATCGAGCGGATCATGGCCGAATGGATCTGGGACCTCGGCGTCGCGGTCCGTTACGGGCAGGAGGTCGTCGGCTTCACCCAGGACGAGCAGGGCGTCGAGGTCGAGCTGGCCGACGGCGGGAAGCTCCGCACCCGTTATCTCGTCGGCTGTGACGGCGGCCGCAGCAGGATCCGCAAAGCGGCCGGCATCGACTTCCCCGGCGCCGAGGCGACCAAGAGCACCATCGTCGCCGAGGCGCAGATGGCCGACAAATCTGGGTTCGGGTTTCACCGCGGGCCCCTCGGCGTCGGCGGCATCGGGCCGATGGAGGGCGGTGAGACGCTGAAGATCGTCGTCCCCGAGGGGCGCCTGGAAGCCGGCGACGAACCGACGCTGGACGAACTCCGCGATGCCCTCTTCACCGTCTACGGCACCGACTTCAAGGTGCACAGCCCGACCTGGATCTCCCGCTTCACCGACGCGACCCGGCAGGCGACCTCATACCGCGCGGGACGCGTGCTGCTCGCCGGCGACGCCACCCACATCCACTCGCCGATGGGCGGCCAGGGCATCCCGATGGGCATGGAGGACGCGGTTAACCTCGGCTGGAAGCTCGCCCAGGTGCTGGAGGGCGTCTCGCCGGAAGCCCTCCTCGACACCTACCAGGAGGAGCGCCACCCGGCCGTCGCCCGATCGCTCAAGTACACGATGGCGCTGAACGCCCTGATGCGAGTGGATCCGCGCACCGAAGCGCTCGGTGACACGCTGGCCGAGGTGACGGCGATGGAGGAGCCGCGCAGGCACCTTGGGGCGCTCGCCTCGGGCCTGGGGATCCGCTACGACCTCGGCGAAGGGCACTCGCTGCTGGGCCGCCGCGTCCCCGACCTCGACCTCACCACCGCCGCCGGTCCCACCACCGTCTACGCCCTGCTCCACCAGGCGCGACCTGTCCTGCTCAACCTCGCCGAGCCCGATGCTTTCGCGATCGACGACCGGCCGGAGCGGGTGCACAAGGTCGACGCGCACTGCGACGGTGCGTGGGAGCTACCGGCAGTCGGCGAGGTCGACCCACCGTCGGCCGTCCTGGTCCGTCCCGACGGTCATGTCGCCTGGGTCGGCGACGGCACCGAAGCGGGGCTGCCCGACGCCCTCGGCACCTGGTTCGGGGTGCCGGTCGCGGCCTAGTAGCCGCCTCCACCGCCGCCGCGGGTCGGCGAAGGGATGGAGGCCGGATGCCAGGTGCCGACGTCCTTCAGCCCTTCGCCTTTCACCTGGCCGCGTTTCTTGTCGCCGCCGAAGGTGTAGAGCGGCAGGCCGCGGTAGGTGACCTGGATCGAGCCTTCGGGTCGGTGGATCGTCCCCAGCTTCACCGGGCCCTTCGGCACCACGCCGGAGGCGATCGTCAGCGGGTGCCAGATCGAGGTGCAGCCGCTCGCTTCGGTGCAGATGAACTTCCCGTGGAGCTCGGCGCTGAGGCTGTAGAGGGTGCGGCCGGAGGTGGTCGTCAGCAGCGTGCGGCCTTTCAGGTGCAGCGACTTGGCCACCGTCTTCGGCCCGCTGCCGCCGACCGTGGGCGCGGTCCCTTCGCCCTGCCCGGGGTAGGGCTGTACCGGCCCCGGCCCGCCACCGGACGGCGGCGGCGTGACCGCGGTCGAGAAGGTCCCGTCTTCGCTCATGCCGATCCCGTCGCTGGTGTTGGTCGAGACCAGGCGGTAGTGGTAGACGGTGTCGGGCGCCAGGCCGGTCACCTGCTGCGACACCGGGCTGGAGGTGTACACGGTGCTCACTTCCGCGTCGGGCATCGGCACGCTGGTCCCGTAGGCGGTCGTGGTGCCGTATTCGAAGTGGTAGGTGGTGGTGCCGCCGTAGTCGTAGACGACCCCGCGCAGTTCGAACCCTTCCGCCGTCCGCACGGCAGCCGCGAGGTGCGGCGGGTAGACCGCCGCCGACGCGCTCGCCGCGGACAGCGCCGCCACGACGATCATCCCGACGGCGAGGATCGCCATCCCATAACCGACAAGAACCCTGCTCCGCGAAGCCCGCTTCATCGTTCCCTCCGTTGCTCGGCATCCTCGAATCCTCGAGACGACCTTCGTTCCGGCATACGGGCGCCCGCGGGGCGAGGTTCAGGCTTTAGCAAGCGGACTTAGCATCCGACGATGGCCGTGACGCAGACCCGGTCCCCGGAGGTCCTCCACCTCTCGTTGATCCTGGGCGGCGCGCTGCGCGACAGCGACGGGGCCCGCCTCGGCAGGGTCGACGACGCGATCGTGAGGCTGGAGGGCAGCGGCTATCCGCCGATCACCGGCTTTCTCGTCACCGTCGCCGGGCGCCGCTCCTATCTGCCCGCCGAGCGGGTGGCCACGGTCGAGCCGCGGTCGGTCACCCTGCGCAAGGCAAAGCTCGATCTGCGGCCGTTCTCGCGCCGGCCCGAGGAGGTGCTGTTGAAGCACGACGTCCTCGATCACCAGCTGATCAACGTCGAGGGCGCGCGCCTCGTCCGCGCCAACGAGGTCGAGCTGGCGCGGCTGGAGGGATGGTGGCGGGTCGTCGGCGTCGACACCGGTCCCCGCGGGGGCCTGCGGCGGCTGCTGCCGAAACGGATCGGGGGGCGGATCGCAACCGGCGACTTCCTCGACTGGGCGAGCGTCGAGCCGTTCGCGGGCGAGACCCCCGCGGTGCGGCTGCGGGTCCTCCACCCGCGACTGGCGAAACTGCATCCGGCCGAGATCGCCGACCTGGTCGAGGCGGCCTCCCACGACGAGGGCCAGGAGATCATCGAGGCGGTCGGCGCCGACGCCGACCTCGAGGCCGACGTGTTCGAGGAGCTCGACGCCCGCCACCAGATCGAGTTCGTCGCGCAGCGCTCCGACGAGCAGGTGGCGGCGCTCCTCTCCCGCATGGCGCCCGACGACGCGGCCGACCTCGTCGCCGAGCTGCCGGAGGAGCGCCGCGAGCTGGTCATCGAGCGGCTGGCGCCGGTCCAGCGCCGCAAGGTCCGCGCCCTGCTCGGCTATGACCCGGCCGAGGCGGGCGGCCTGATGAGCCCCGACTTCGTCAGCGTCTACCGGCACGCCACGGCGGCGGAGGTCCTCGACCGCGTACGCCGCAGTGGCCTGCCCGACGAGAATCTGGCGAGCATCTACGTGATGGACGCCAAACATCGGTTCGGCGGTGCGCTTCGGCTGCCGGCGCTCCTGCGCGCCGATCCCGAGGCGACCATCGTCGACCTCGACCTCGAGCGCATCCCCCACCTCCGCCCGGAGGCGGACTTCGAGGAAGTGGCGCGGCTGATGGCCGACTACAACCTGATCGCCGCGCCGGTTCTCGATCGCGAGGAACGGATGATCGGCGTGGTCACCGTCGACGACGTGCTTGAGGTGCTGCTGCCGAAGGGCTGGCGGCGGCGGTTCGGGTTGCTGGGCGAGGACTAGGTGGGTGGAGCTCGGACCGGGGACGGGTCTGCTTCGGGGCCTGGTCGGCCGGGGACGGCGGGCCCCGGGCGTCTCGGAGGCGACCCGGGCAGGCTGTGGCCGCCTCCGAGACGCCCGGGACGGGAGGTTCGTGGGGAGGGCGGACGCAGGGACGGTGCGTTCGCACTTTGCCGTACATGGCACGGCAAAGTGCGAACTCACCCGGGGCCCCGCGGTAGGGACGGGATCCCTGCGGGGAGTCGCCGGGGTCCCGTGAGGGAGACGGGAGGGATCCGTGAGGGAGAGGCCGGGGACGTCACGGAGACGTGCGCCTCACCGGGCGTTTTCGGCCCTCCGGATCGCGCGGTCGACCTAACCGGCGCTATGGGTGGGTTAGGACGACCGCGCCTCTGCGACCGTGGGGGGGTCGTGGAGTCCACGACCTCTCCCTCACGTCGCCGTGACGTCCCCGGCGTCTCCCTCACGGATCCCGCCGTTCCTCCGCATCGCGGCCCCCGCAGGCGCCCCGCACCCCCGCAGTCCCCCCGTGACCCGGCCATTTCGCGGCGGCCACAGCCTGCCAGGGCCGCCGCGAAATGGCCGCGTCCCTTCCCCGTCCCTTCCCGTCCCTTCTCGGCCTCCCGACCCTCCCCGCTGTTCCTTTTGGCGCCCTGAACGCCAAAAGGAACAGCGGAGCGCATCCGCCCGATCTTCATGCGCTCTTTATGACCTCGGGACTAGGATCGCCGCGTGAGCGTCATCGAGTGGAGTGATCAGGTGGATGCCGGGCCGAGTACCAGCCGCCTTGCGGCGGGCACGGTCGCTGGCTTCGGCGCGGCCGCACCTGCCCTCACGGCTGCGCTCACGGCGTAGCCGCGTCCTCGTCTTCCTTGGGCTGCTCGGCCCGGGACTGATCGCCGCCAACGCCGGCAACGACGCGGGCGGGATCGCCACCTACTCCGAAGTCGGCGCGAAGTACGGCTACACGCTCCTCTGGGCGATGGTGCTGATCACCGTCTCCTTGGCGCTGGTGCAGCGCTCGGCCGCCCGGATGGGCGCCGTCACCGGCAAGGGCCTCGCCGAGCTGATCCGCGAGCGCTACGGCATCCGCTGGTCGGCCTTCGCGACCCTGGCGGTGCTGGTGGCGAACTTCGGGATCTGCATCTCGGACTTCGTCGGCATCGGCGCCGCGCTCGGGCTGGCGGGCATCCCGCCCCAGGTGACGGTGCCGATCGCCGCGCTCGGTATCTGGCTGATCATCGTCCGCGGCTCCTACCGTTCGGCCGAGCGGATCTTCGTCTGGATGACGATCCCGTTCTTCGCCTATCCCGTCGCCGCGATCCTCGCCAAACCGGACTGGGGTCAGGTCAGCCATGCGCTGGTCGTCCCCCAGCTCCACACCAACTCCACCTTCCTCCTCCTCTTCGTCGCGATGGCCGGGACGACGATCACCCCCTACATGCAGCTCTACCTGCAGTCGGCGGTGGTCGAGCGCGGCTCGACCGAGGCCGACCTACCGGCCGAGACGCGCGAGGCGGTGGGCGGCGCGCTCTTCGCCGACCTGATCGCCGCCTTCATCATCATCGCCACCGGGGCGACGCTCTATGTCGCCGGGATCCACTCGATCGGCTCGGCCGCCGACGCCGCCAAGGCGCTGGAGCCGCTGGCCGGCCAATACGCCGAGCTGCTGTTCGGCGTCGGCCTGCTCGGGGCGAGCCTGCTGGCCGCCGCGATCCTCCCGATCGCGACCTCCTACGTCGTCGCCGAGTCGCTCGGCTTCGAGAAGGGCATCGGCAGGCGCACCGAGGAAGCGCCCGTCTTCGTCGGCCTGATCACGGCGATGATCGTGATCTCGACCATCGTCGCGGTGATCCCCGGCGTCCCCGTCATCTCCCTCTTGGTCGGCGTCCAGGTGATCAACGGGGTCCTCCTGCCAATTAACTTGGGCTTCATCTGGCGCCTCGCCCGCTCCGAGGAGCTGATGGGAGAGCACCGCAACCACGGACCGGTGGATTGGGTGACGGCGGCGACGGTCGCGATCACCTCGACGCTGTCGTTGATCCTCGTCGCCGTCACCGTGTTGGGGCTTTGAGGCCCTTTGCTACCGCAGGACCCGCGGCAGCCCGAAGTGCGGGAACGCGCTGTTGCCGCCGAACCAGGTGATCGCGGAGATCTGCGGGCCCTCCAGGGTCAGGACGAGTATCCCGTACAGTCGGGCGATCCCGGTCCCGAGGCTCGGGAGGCAGGCGCCGAATGCCGGCTGGGTGTTGGCGCGGGTGGGCACCAGCAGCGGCGCGCCTCGCCTGCTCGTGCGCTCGCCGAGGAACGCCCCGATCGCGGCGGGGCCCTGGTATTCGTAGGGCTCGGGCGGGATCGTGAGCCAGGCGTCGTCGGTCAGCAGGGCTACCACGCCCTCGACGTCGCCGGCTTGGGACGCGTCGGTGAAGCGGCCGACGATGTCCCGCTCTCCTTTGGAGCCAGGCAGCGGCGCCCGGTCTCGTCGGGCGGCGGGCAGCCGCGACTCGAATGCCGGGCGGGCGCGGCGCAGCAGGCCGTTGACCGATTGGGCGGTGGTGTCGAGCATCTCGGCGACCTCCTCCGCCCGGTTGCCGAGCACGTCGCGGAGCACCAGCACCGCGCGCTGGGGCGGGGGCAGGTGCTGGAGGCCGACGATGAACCCCAGCCCGATCGCCTCCTTGGTCTCCTAGCGGGCCTCCGGGCCGGGAGCCTGGTCGGCGATCCCCTCGAGCAGGACGTCGGGGAGGGGCTCCAGCCAGATCGCCTCGCCGTGGCGGGTGGGCTCGGGCCTCTCGGTCATCCGCTGCAGGTCCTCGGGGCGGCGCCGGGTCGCGCGGAGCGCATCGAGGGAGCGGTTGGTCGCGATCCGGTGGAGCCAGGCGCGGACCGACGCCCGGCCCTCGAACCCATCAAGCCCGCGCCAGGCGGCGAGGAGGGTCTCCTGAAGCAGGTCCTCGGCGTCGTGGACCGACCCGACGATCCGGTAGATGTGCACCTGGAGCTCACGCCGGTAGGGGTCGGTGGGCTCGCGGAACGCATCCTCCTCGCCGCGGGCGCCTCGACACACGAAACACCCACAAGCCCGAGCAAGGAGGACCAAGATGGGGAAGATCGTGGTGAGTCAGAACATGTCGCTCGACGGCGTCGTCGAGGACCCGAGCGGCAAGGGAGGGTTCAGGCACGGAGGCTGGTTTCAAGGATTCATCGGCGAGGACCGGGAGGCGTGGGCGGGGCTCGAGCTCGCCGAGGCACGAGGCGCCGAGGCCTGCTGATGGGTCGGCGCAGCGACGAGTACTTCGGCCTACGGTCGCCGTCCCAGGGCGGCGGGTGGGTGGAGAGCCTGGACCGCCTGCCCAAGCACGTCGTCTCCTCGACCCTCAAAGAGCCCGTCTGGACGAACGCGACCGTGCTGAGGGGAGAGGTCGTCAGCGAGGTCTCGAAGCTCAGGCAACAGATCCAGGGGGAGATCGTCGTTTACGGCAGCCGCCCGCTCGTGCGCACGCTGATGGAGCACGACCTGGTCGACGAGCTGCGGCTGACCGTCTTCCCGGTTGTGCTCGGCGCGGGCGAGCGCCTGTTCGGCGAGACCACCGACCTGCGACCCCTGCGCCTGGTCCACGCGAAGACCGTGGGGAACGGACTCGCCCACCTGACCTACGAGCGGGCCCGGGAGGCCTGCGATGGAGGCGTACGCCCTTCGGCGCGGGCCTCCCTCCCGATCGCCTCTCCAGGTTCGAGCTCGGGGTGTCCGGCGAGTAGGGCACCGGACTGAGCGGGTCAGCCGGTTGCTGGGCACGACCGCTTGCGCAGGTCGCGGCTCCGCCAAAGCCTGTGACCGGCCCGATCGAAGCTTTCGAGCCGGGCCACGCACCACCTGCCGGCAGTCGCAAAGGCGGCGTAGCGAAGGCGCCCCAGTCCCGCCGTCCTGGCCTGTTCTGAGGTAAGCCTTCTGAGCCCGATGGTTTCCATCCTGCCGCCGACGAGGGTTGCCTCGACCGAGGCAGTCACCGGCGCGAATACCATCGCGACGGCGGTCATCGCCGTTTCGGTTTCGGCCTGGTCTGGCTCGGTCGTGATCCAGAGTGCCCCGCTTTCCGGAGTCAGCCGCGACCCAAAGGTGCAAATCGCGCCCCCTTACCGCCCACCGGAGCCGATCACCACCGAGCCGGCGTGGGAGCGGTCTGACGTCGTTCCTGACGCGATCGCCGCGGACACAGAGGCGACGGTCGCGATCACCGTCAAGACGAACAGCCATGCTGACCGGCCACCCGGCAAGGAACGCGGCATCAGCCATCGCTTTCGGAAGCTTCATCTTCGACCAACGACGAAGCGTCGAACACTTCGTTCGGACCAGGCATCGCGATCGGAGGAACCTTGCCGAAATCGAAAAAGTCCATCGTCATGTCGAGGTTCGATTGCGAAGGCGAGCCGACAATCCTCATACGCCGGACTCGTTCCTGGCCATCGATCCACGCTTCGATCCGCGGCCCACCCGAGCCTTCGGCATCCGAACCGTCCAACGTCCCGCGGTAATGGGTCGCTTCCACTCCGAGGACCTTTCCCCGGCCAACCCGTTCCACCTCTCCCGCTTCTTCAAGCATCTTGAATCCCTGCTGCGCGCTGTCGTTGGCGCCGACCGTGGAGGTGGATCCAGGAGTCGAGGGGAAGTCCAGGCCCATCCATTTGCGTCCGCCGGGGAGCGATCCGAACAGTTCGGAGCTGATGTACATATGGGTCTGGGTGGCCGCCATCAAGAGCTTGACCGTGCCACCCGTCTTGGGATCCGCAACCGTCATATAGCCGCGGCTGCGCCCTTCGTTGTCGTAGACCATCTTGCCCGTCAGGGGCAAGGGGTTCGGCGCGTTCGGCACGGCGATGAGCCCGTGGACGGCGAGGTGCCCACCGGGCTCACTCTGGGTGACCTCGGCGGCCTTCGCCATGGCGTTCAGCGGCCCGCTGCCGTCGCCTCCCTGTTGCGTCAGAAGAATGCCGCCCGCGATGAATATGACAAGAAGGACAGAGGCGATCCAGCGAAGAGGATGCCGGGGCCCCGTGGATCGGTCTGCCGCGACCGCTGGTTTCGTAGCGCTCTCCATGCCCCGGGGAAAGGTACCGGCTCGGTATAGGAATCGGGATACGGACCGAAGGAGAAGGCCTCCTACTAACCGACGAAAAAGGCGCCTACCGAAATCGAACCGGTGTAAACGGCTTTGCAGGCTTGCGTTATAGGCCAATATTTGGCTTTATAGAGCCAAAAACTAGATCCGTGCGCCAGGCTGTGCGCCAGTCCCGCAAGCATTTGGTTCGCAAACGAGGCAGCCGAGTCTCAACGGCCAGGACCAGGGTCCGCACTGCACGACAGCTCAGTCCTTGCCTTCTGCCCCTTCCCTTTCGCGCTGTCGCTGATAGTCGCGAAGCTCTTCCGGCAATTCCAGCTCCGGCATCCATTGCATCCGAAAGACGGCCTTCCAGTCGTGCTGGAGGACGGGCGTCAGCTCGATCACGGCGGCGGCGGTGAAGAGGGCATGGTATTTCCGGAACAGTCGACCGACGAGGTCGATCGCGTCATGAACCTCGTTGAGCGTCGGAAGCTCGATCTCCTTCTTCCCTGACGCGCTCGGCTGTCCGCCGACCTTCCCCTCGTCAAAGTGTGCGACGTGTTTGTTGACGTAGATCTTCACCTTCTTTGACCCCTGCCGAAGCTCGGTCAGGTCGGCTCCGACGACGGCGGGGTCGATGTGATCGCCTACCTCACCGCCGAAGGTCTTGGTCCACTCGCTTTCGGCTGCTCTCTTCCAATACGCCTTGTCGTCCTCGTCGTAGCTCTCGTCCCTGCCCCAGTGATTGAGGTACCAATCACGCGTCAATAGCTCCGGCGACTTCCTGATTTCGACAAGAAGCCGACCGAGACTCGCCACGTCGTTGCGCTCGTCTGCTTGCCGCCGCACCGCGCTGGCCTGCGTTTTGGTGTAGATGTCGAACAGCCATTCCCAGAAGTACGAGCTGGTGTTCTTGAGCTTCTCGTTCTCGCCGATGACCTCGTGCATCTCGCGCCAGACAGCTGCATCGAAAGATCATCAGGTGCAACCGCGAGTTCGACGCGCATGTTCGCGAGGAACGGACTCGGACGCGTAAGTGACGGACCCGCGGGTCGAGATCTGGGAGACCTGGCTGGACAAGAGCGTCGCCAACGACGTCTACCTGATGCACCTCGAGCGACCCCAGTCCAGCGCGACGATCTTGTCGTAGGGCACCAGCCCGCCGGGGAACAGAAGCTCGCCCTCGGCGGTCGGCGTCGCCACTCCATTCGCGACTACGCCCATGATCGCGTGCCCGGCGATTTCGAGTCCGCCGTCGTAGAGACCGACGATTCCGACCCGAAACCTGGGTCGCGGCGCAGCTTGGCCTGCAGCTCCCGCAGCTCGCGAGCCACCGCGATTCCGACGCCGACCGGTTCCACGTGCCGACCGTAGCGGCTCGACCAGCGGCTTCCAAACCGAGAACCCAGGGTGGTGGGTCACTTTGAATTCCCGCCGTATTGAACCGAAGCGGCGGTAACTTTTGGCGTAGGTGTGGCGCGCCTCTTGAAGTCTCAAGCGTCCGAGGCCTGCCTTGCGCCAGGCAAGATCGGCGCGCCGGTAGACGACGTTCGCGTGAAACGGGCGATCGGGTGCCGCGCCGAAGACCAGCACATCGTCGCCCGCATCCTCGACCGAGAGCCGGAGATCCATCAGGTGGTCGCGTAGGGCACCCGGCATAGGCGTCGTCCGCTGCGAGGTCCGGGTCTTCGGGGCGATCGAACCCTCTTTCGCATCCCAGGACTCGCGCACCCGGATAATCCCGCCGGCAAGATCGACCGCTCCCCAGCGCAAAGCCCGCAGCTCCCCGTAGCGGAGGCCCGCGTAAAGCGCCGTCGCCCACAGTGCCCGGTCCTGCTCGCAAGCATCCGCGAGGCGACCTCAGGGCCGATGATCTCGACCTCCTTCGGCGCCGGTGACGGCAGTTCGAGATCGTGGGTCGGGTTGACCGGCAGCCCGCCCGCATACCGAGAGCGGTGCGACCAGCCGGACCGTCACCGGGCTGAAGTAGCGCCGGCCGCCGGGCAACCAGCTCCCGATTTCGGTCCCCGGGATGCCACCACGTCCGTACGCTTCTTCGCCGTTCCAGTAGGCCCACTTGATCCGCCCATAGAGCTGGAAGGCAGGTCGCGACAACTGATACTTGTGGAGCAGGCAGTTGTGGGGGCGGTAGGAGTAGACGCCGGGGACGGTCGTCTTCCCTTCTCCCGGTGCCGATTGTGTTTCTTGCAGAGGACGCTCGGGAGGCCCGGTGGCGCCGGCCTGGCCTGGACCACGGCGGCGGAGAGAGCCGATACGGCAAGCGCAATGAGACAGGACCTGATCATCGAGCCCCCGAGATCGCGGCGCCAGTGCCGCGCTCGGCGCCTCAGCGCGTGCCGATCAACGCCGAGAGCTTCACTTCCACTGCCTTCGTCAGCTGGTACGAGCGATATCGCGCCCCATTACTGGCCGAGGGGCATCGCGACGACCGGAGGAAGACCGGGATGGCCGGGCCATCCTCGTAGCCGAAGCGAAGATAGGTACCACCGCCATATTCGCTTCCGCAGTTGTAGGTGCCGGCACGGAAAGGATCCAAGCCGTCGAGCGCCCGTGCGAGGGATTTGACGCGATGATTCGCCCGGGTTCGCCGGACGAGATCGAGCTTCCCGATGTTCGTCGCCCCTTCTTCCGGAATCCCAGGAAGGCTTGATTCGCGATAGCCACAGACGAGCAGCGAATCCAGGCCACGCAAAGGGACGATCTGTCCGTTTTCGGGGCCGCGACGTTCGGGAGCCTGTCCGAAAGACGGCGGACACCGTTCAGCGGCGCCTATGGCAGGTGCCGGCCGACTCTCGGCCAGCAGCAGAAAAGCGGCTCCGACCGCCACCAGGAGCGTGAGGCGCGGCAAGTTCACGAGCCCGAGCTCACGACCCATTGCAACTCTTCCAATGCACCGACCAACTCGCTTCGTCTTTTCCAAGAAGCGACGTCGATGCCAGGTACGGGCCAATCGAAACTACGCCTTCTTTTTCGGTCACCAGACGCATATTGACATGGAAGAACGGAGTGGCAGCACCGACCGGCTGCCAAACTCCCCCAGGGGTTTCCATTTCCGCTTCACTGATTTCGTACTGACCAAACTTGGCGAGCTGATCTGAGGGTAGTCGTTTTTTCCCCTTGGAACGAGCCGGGCGCTCGACCATGAATTCGACCTGTTCACCGAAGTACAGCGTGCTTGAATTCTTATGCGACCTCGCGCCCTTCATTTCTCCCGTTTCCAGGTCTTTGACCATCATCACGGCCCGTTCGTTGGCTTCGTCCCAGCGCACCGATGCTTCGACCCTGTCTTTCGGTTCGATTGGTTTTTTGAACGGCAGGATCCTCACCCGTTCGGAAGCGAGGTTTTCTTCAGACGAGAAGAACTTCTCCACGAAGGGCTTAGGTTCACCTCGGCCTCTTGAGAGCGTCCCGGCTTGGAAGAAACCATGTTTGGCCCTCCCGATGCCGACCCAGGAGGACGCAGCGGCGGGTGGCGGAGGAGTACAGGCGCCGGGATTCACAGCCGGCTGTTTGAACTGGACTTTGGCGGCCCGCCAGCGTCCTTTTCCGCCACTTTCAGGTTTTTCTGCCACGAAGCCCGCCTCATCGATCCGAGCCGTTCGGCCGTTTTCACCTCCCGGTCCTGGCGGGAGGAATTCAGCCGAGACGCACCCGGACCCTTTCGGGACACTTTTGAACGTCGACATCGATTCTTCCCAGTGTTTCAGTGCCGGTCCTTCAGTCGGCCTAGGTTCGAATGCATACTCTTCGAGTTCGGCGTTCGTCGCTTTCAACGGTTCAAAGCCAGCAGGGGGCTCCGGGAATTCCCAGACGGTCCCGTCCGCGCCTTCGTAGATTTCGAGTTCACCCCCACCGGGCAATGACACGACTTCATTCGGGGTGCCGGTCGTCAGTCCGCCGTTCGGCGAGCAGGCCGGAATCGATCCGTCCGGTTCCACCAGCGAAAGCAGGCTGCTATCGGCGTTGCCGCTCTGATCGATGGCCGTGACCACCACTTCGGCTTCGCGTTCACCGACCGGGGCCGCATAAGTCCAATCCGTTTCCATCGCACAGCTCCCGGCTTCGCATTCCTGTTCGACGGTTTTGACCACGGTCCCATCGACCGAGATCGTGATGCTCTTGACCCCGACACCGGGGAAGCCGGCTTTGCCGTCGATCGCGTGGACGTGGAGCGGGTATTCGGTCGTCCCTTCTTTCAGCCCTTCGGTGAGAGCGCCGCTCAGTTCGATTTCCGGCGGCGTGAAGTCGTTGTGCATGTCGGATTCGATCTGGGCTTCCGAGAGGGATCGGTCGTAGACCCGCGGTTCGTCGATCTTGCCGGTGAAGTCGTCGCCCGGCCCGCGGACGGAGCTGCCGCCGATCCGCAGCTTGCCGTCGGTGCCGATGATCTCGGGGGCCGCCCCGGTTTCGACCAGTTCCCCGTTGATGTAGAGGCGGACGTGATAGCCGCTGTCGGTCACCGCGACGTAGGTCCAGGTGTTCGTCGGCAGCGTGCCTTCTTTGCTCTGGTATTTGACTTCCGGGCTGCCGAGATAGGCGCCGAGGCGGCCTTTGTGGTCGGTGATGACGTAGGCCGATTTGTTTTCGGCTCCGTTTTCCTTGACGAAGAGGTCGCCGTATTCGCTGCTTGCTTCGGGCCTGATCCAGGCCTCCAGCGTGAACTCGTCAGTCAGGTCGAGTTCTTCCGATGCCGGGACGCTGACCTTGTCTTCGCCGGAGAACTGGAGCGCGCGTCCATATTTTCCTTCGGTCCATTCGGCGCCTTCGACCGCTGCGGTGTGGCCGTCGCCGCTGATGTCGCCGGCGGCGGTCCCTTCGTTCTCGTTGAAGGTGTAGGCCGCGACCGGACCTTGGCGCGGGCTCTTGTCGGCGTCCACTTCGGCCTGGTCGAGGGCGCGGCCGTAGACCTTCACCTGGTCGATCTTTCCGACGAACCCTTCGCCGGTGCCCCAGATATGGCTGCCGCCGATCCGCAGCGGGCCGTCGGTGCTGAGGATGCCCGACACCGGTTCGGATGCTTCGAGATGGCCGTCAAGGTACATGCGCAGGCGGGCGCCGTCGTAGGTGACGGCGACGTGCTGCCAGACGCCGAGGCGCATGGATTCGTTCGGCGTGAAGTCTTCGACTTCCGGTTCTTCGAGGTAGGCGCCGAGCTGGCTGCCGTGCTTGGTGATCAGGTAGGCGGCTTTGGTCCCGGCGGCGTTTTCCTTGACGAAGAGGTGGCCGAATTCGGCTTCGGCTTCTGGCTTGACCCAGGCCTCGAGCGTGAATTCTTCGGTCAGGTTCAGTTCTTCGCTCGCCGGGATCGTCAGCATGTCTTCGGCTTCGCCGCCGAACTTCAGCGAGCCGCCGTATTTGCCTTCCGAGCGTTCGGCGCCTCCGATCGTCGCGTCGTGGCCGTGGCCGCTGACGTCGGAGGCGGTTTCACCTTCGCCTTCGTCGAAGGTGTATTCGGCCAGCGGGCCGGTCTTCGGCGTCTGGATCGGCGTCGCCGAGTCGGCCTGCACTTCGGCTTTCGAGAGGGCGCGGTCGTAGACGCGCACCTCGTCGATCTTGCCGTCGAACCAGTCGCCGGTCGAGGTCGAGCCGCCGATCTCGAGGTCGCCTTCGGTGACGGGGATCGGTTCGGCGGCGCCGTTGTCGACGAGTTCGCCGTCCACGTAGAGGCGGGTACGGTCACCGTCGAAGGTCAGCGCGACGTGGCTCCAGGCGTGGGCGTCGAGCGGTTCTTCGGCGACCACGATTTCCTGTTCTTCTTCGGCCGCCCCTTTCGGACGATCCGAGACCGATCCGCCCTCGTAGAGGAAATAGCCGAGCCCTCCCCCTGCCTGCTTGTCGATCAGCGGGGCGTCGCGGTTTTCGGCGCCGCTCGGGCGCACCCACGCCTCCAGGGTGAATTCTTCGGTGAAGTCGAGCGGGGACGAATCAGGGATCTTGATGACGTCTTCTTCGGCAGCGTCGAATTCGTAGGCGCCGCCGTACTTGCCCTTTTCGGTCCAGGTCGCGCCTTCGACGGTCGCGGTGTGCCCGTGACCGGTCCCGTCCGCGGCCGTTTCACCTTCGTTCGTGTCGAACGAGTAGTCGGCGACCGGCCCGGCCGGCGGGGACTGCAGCGGGGTCACCATGTCGCGGCGAACTTCCTTTTCGGGGAGGGTGCGGTTGTAGATCCGGACCTCGTCGATCCGGCCGGTGAACTGGCCTTCGGGGGTGTCGCAGCCGATCTTCAGTTCGCCGCTGCCGGTCGCGGCGGCCGTGGCCGTCGATTTGGTGCCGGAGAGTTCGCCATCGACGTAGACGCGCAGGGTCGAGCCGTCATAGGTGGTGGCGATGTTGGTCCAGGCGTATTCCCGGGCTTCGTCGGTCGCGACCGCCTTTTTGGCGCTTTTGCCTTCGCCGATGAAGCCTTCCGCCATCCCTTCGGTGGTGGACCCGAGGCCGAGGCCGTAGGCGGTTTTGCCTTCCGATTCCTTGACCACGACCGGGTCGCCG
Source organism: Solirubrobacterales bacterium (assembly GCA_035281725.1). Taxonomy (GTDB): domain Bacteria; phylum Actinomycetota; class Thermoleophilia; order Solirubrobacterales; family 70-9; genus VAYN01. The sequence goes on along the minus strand of DATEDJ010000121.1, from coordinate 32,738 downwards.
AAGACGCCGCCGACCGGCCGCACCCAGGCCTCGATCGTGAACGCTTTGGAGAGCCGCAGGTCGGCCGCATCGGGGGTCGTGACGCATTTTTTGCCACTCCCGGTGAAGCTGATCGCTCCGCCGTACCTGCCCCTCGCCCAGGTGCCTTCTTCGATCGTCGCCGTGTGGCCGTGGCCGGTGCGATCTTCGACGGTGGTGCCCGAACCCGCGTCGAAGGAGTAATCCGCGACCGGGCCGGAGGCGGCGGACGCCGGGGCCGACCTCAGGGCCAGGGAGATCCCCAGCAGGGCGAGGAGAGCGGCCACAAGCCCGAGGGCAAGGCGCGATGAGGGCAGGGCGGAGCGGGCGCTGGTGGGCGGCATGAGATCCCCTTGGCTGTGTGACCGGGCGAATCGTCCGGAGTGGTCAACGACGGAATCCTTTTACGTCGAGGCCTGTCGAATGACGGTAGAAATCTTGTGAAGGTCGACACGAATTGCTCGATCGAGCGATGCCTACCGAAAAGTGGGGCTGCGGCCTCGACGAACGGCTGATGCGAGAGTCCGTTATGCGGACGTTGAAGGGGATCTTTGCCGGCTCCGTGGAGACAGAGAACCACCCGGTGATGGGGGCATGAAACTCCCCGACGGAGCCTCCTCCGGGGCGTCCGCACCGGCGCCTAGCGTCGAGGCCGATGCACCGGGCCCGGGGGCTTCGGAAGAACGCAGGCCGGGCAGGCCGCACGCAATATGGGCCGTGAGCCCGAACTTGATAGCTGGCCGCCCCTGCGAGTGCCCGGATGGGCCGCGAGCCCGGATCCGTAGTTGCCGTTCTTGCCCGCCTCTCTTCCGCCGATATCGACGAAGGGAGCAGCGATGAGGTTCATCGGGATGGATGTCCACCGCGACTTCTGTGAGGTGGCGATCTGGGAGGCGGGCGAGGTGAGGAGCGCCGGCCGGGTGATGACCAACGACGAGGACCTGGGCCTCTTCGCGCAGAGCCTCGGCCACGAGGACCAGGTGGCGATGGAGATGAGCGGCAACGCCGCGGCGATCGCGAGGATCATCGAGCCCCACGTGGCCTCGGTTGTGCTGGCCGACCCCGAGAAGGTGCGCGAACGGGTCGGCGCCGGGCCGAAGACCGACCGCCTCGACGCCAGGCTGCTGGCGAGGCTCGGCGCCGGCGGCTTCCTCGCCGCGGTCTGGACCCCCGACGAGACGACGCTGGTGAGGCGACGGCTGATCAGCCGCCGCGCCAACCTGATCCGCCGGCGCACCCGCGAGAAGAACCAGGTCCACGCTGTCCTGGTCAGAAACCTGAAGGGCAGGCCGCCGATGACCGACCTCTTCGGGGTCAACCGACGCCGCTGGCTCGCCGCGCAGGCCCTGCCGGCCGACGAGGCCGAGACGGTCTCGGCCTGCCTGCGCCAGGTCGACTTCCTCGGCACCGAGATCGAGCTGATCGACCGGCGCATCGCCGGGCAGGTGGTGGGCTCGGAGGAGATCCGCAGGTTGATGAGCCTGCCGGGGTTCGGCCCGGTGGCGGCGACGGCGCTGATGGCGGCGATCGGCGACGTCGGCCGTTTCCCGAGCCCGCGGGCGCTGGTCGGCTACCTGGGGCTCGACCCCAAGGTCGTGCAGTCGGGATCGGAGGCCGCCCGCCACGGGCGGATCTCCAAGCGCGGGCCGGGCTATGCCCGCCACGTCCTGATCGAGGCGGCGCTCCACGCCCGCCGCGGCGCGGGGCCGCTGAAGGCCTTCGGCGAGCGGGTGGCAAGACGGCGGGGCCAGAACGTCGCCACGGTGGCGGTCGCCCGCAAGCTGATCGTGATCGCCCGGAACATGCTGCGCCGCCGCGAGGACTACGCCTTCGCCCGCCCCACCCTGGTGGCGGCCAAGATCCGCAAGGCCGAGCTGGCCTCCGGCGCGCCGCCGCGTCGCGGTGGCCAGGGGACGCGGGCGAAGGTCTCCGCGACCGAGCGCAAGCGGCTCGAGAAGGAGCTGGCGGCCCAGGCCGAGGTCGCCTACCGACGGCTGGTGACGGACTGGAGGCCGGCCGGTCGACGCGATTGAGCAAGGTTCCCTGAGCGGAAGTGATAGTGCGTGAGGAGGTCTGAGGAGGTCTGCTGTCGCTGTTCTGGAGGTGGTGGACTCGGTCGAGAACTTGACTTTCATCCGTACTGCGTGAGGGGTTCTGCTGTTGTTGTTTTGGAGGTGGTCGATCAGGTAGGGAAGTTGACTTCATTGCATGGTCGTGAGGGGTTCTGCTGTCTCTGGTGACTGGGCTCTGAGGCTGCCTGGCAGTCCCTTCAGTTGCTGCTTGAACTCACTGCCTGAAGTCTCTCGATCTCGATGATCCCTGCTGAAGCCTGGCAGGCTGCCAATAGACTCTGCCGATGCGCCGGATCGCCCTTCTGTTGTTGGCGGCTCTCGCCGCCCTCTCGGCGCCAACGATCGCTCAGGCCTCCCACGCGAGGACCGAGACGGCAGTCTTCGCTCGCGGGACCAGCCCGCAAGGCGAACGCTGGAGCGCGTCGGCGGACGTCCGTCCAAACCGTCGTCGGCGTCTGTGGCGGTTCGACGTCGAATTCAGGTTCTCCAACGGCTACAGATGGGGTTCGGGCCAGGAAATCCCCATCGGAAGCCATGAGCAGATGGCACGGGAGGCGGACGGCTACACCGGCCTCCTCTCCGAGGGCGCGCCGGAAAGCGCCGCATTCGGTTACGCAGGGTCGGAAGTGACCAGGATCAAGATGAAGATGAGCGATGGCAGCTCGCTCGAAGTCCATCCCGTATTCCCGCCGGAACGCCTCCGGCACAAGTTTGTCTGGATGCGGGGCTTCCGCTACTTCATGCAGTACTACTCCGGAGGCGCGTACGTGACCGAATACTGGCTCTACGACAGGGCCGGCTTGCAGGTCGGCTGCGATACCTATGCCGAAGGTGAATTGTTGGGACCCTCCATCTGCGGGACCCGTCCGATTACCTGACGATGACGACCCGCACACCACGAGGGTCCTTCTGCGCTCTCGACGGTGCTCGGAACGTAGTGCGCCGGCGGCGGCGTTGCATGCGTTTGCGGCTGGGAGTCCATATAGCTCCACCTCTCGAAACCGGGGACTGGAAGGCCAGTCGTTTGAGGTTGTATTCGGTCCCTCTTGACCACTTGCGCTAGGCGCCGAAGTAGCCGTAGTGGAGATGGGTCGCCACGATCGCGTCAGCGATCACGAGGAAGCAGAGAACTGCGGCGAGCAGGAGCGCCATCCAGCCATGGCGACGGAGCAGGTAGCCCCCGATCAGCATCACCAAGACCGGGGGGATCGTGAAGGAGAACCAGGGGTGGGTCGGGTTGATCGTGTTGCAGTAGCTGACCAGCGCCCCCCTTTCCGGGGGTTCGGAGCCGAACCTTCCGAAGCAGGCGTTGTGGACGAACGCCGCGGATGAGAGAGCGACGATGGCGACGACCCAAGCGAGAACCAGCGTAGTGAGAATCCAGGGTTCCCTCGTCAGGACCCAGGGCCTCGGCGTTTCCTCCATCACCGCCAACCTACCGCGCGGGAGCCGCCTTCTCGGCCTCGCCGCCCGGGTGCCTCAAGGACGGCGAAGTCCCACGTATTGCACCTCGGAAGGGACAGCCGTGAAGAACTCCTCGCCAGTGTGTTCGTCGGTGCCTAGCTGGATCGCGGCGAGTTCTTCGAGCTTCACCAGGGCGCGCTGGGAGCGTCCCTCGGTCAGTCCCGTACGGGCGGCAAACTGGCCGAGGGTGAGCTTTTCGAAGACAGGTGCGTCGGAACTTCTGGACACCATCAACGCCGCGGCAACGGTCTGCTCATCCGCACTGAGGTCACGGTTGGCGATGCGCGCAGTCTACGCCGTGTTTTGCCTTATCCCTTGCCCCCTACCGGGCGGGAATCTGGGCAGGGGGCTTCCGGCGTTTGCGGCTCCTCCATTCTTTCCGACGAACCTTCTCTCTTCGTCTGCGCACGATCTTGGAGGTCGTCGAACCATTGAAATGGGCGCTTGCCTCGCACCCCGTGCGCCAGTCGTGCGCCAGTCCCACACGAAAACAGCCGGTTTCAGCCGGATTCAACCGGACAAGCAACCCGCCCAAATAGGCCTTTCAAACGGCTCCACAGAGCCAAAATCCCTGCTCAGACGAAAAAGGCGCCTACCGGAATCGAACCGGTGTAAACGGCTTTGCAGGCCGCTGCGTAGCCACTCCGCCAAGGCGCCGAAAGGCACTTCTCAAGCCAGATCGACGCCTTCCTCAACGCCGCCCGACTCCGACTCGCCGACGTCTGCGCCCAACTGCGCCCAAACATCGTCCGTCGCGGTCGGCAGCTTAGCCCAGTCGAGCGCACGATCGAACTCCCGCAGGTACACGCCCTTGAGCTTGGCCCGCCGCTTCGTCGCCTTCGCGTAGACGGCCATCGAGAACCTGATGTCCTTGTGGCCGAGCTGGTCGGACGTGTACTTGAGGTCGTCGCCGACCACCGCCCGCAGGCTGGCGTACGTCCGGCGCAGCGAGTGCGGGGTGACCTTCTCGGAGATCTGCTCGATCTTCAGCTTCTTGAGGCGCTTGTTCGCCCGCCTGATGCACGTCTTCATTCGGCGATCGACGTTGGCGGGGGTCTGCCGCCGGACAACGCCCGCGAATTCGGTGAGGAACAGGGGCCGCTCTCCGGGGTGCTCGGCCTCGTAGCGGTCGCGCATCGGTGCCGACCGCATCAGCCACTCCGTCAGGGCCTCCACCACCCCGGCCGGTAGGTCGAGTTCGCGGTAGCTGCCCGCGTCGGTCTTCGCCTTGCCGACCCAGGCCGTCGCCGTGGCGAGGTTGACGCTGTCCTCGTCCATGTCGCAGACCTCACCGTTGCGGGCGCCCGTCCCGAGAAGCATCGCGACGATCGGGCGCATCGCGTCGGTGGACTCCTCGACCAGGATCAGGGCCTGCTCGGGCTCGACCCACGTCCGTTGAATCGCCGGCTCCTTGGCCTTCCGCTTCTTGCCGCGCGCGACGTTCTTCACGACCAGGTCGTATTCCTCGGCGACGGCGAGGATCTGCGACACCCGCTTGATGCACTTGTTGATCTGGGGCGGCGCCAGCTTCCCCTCCTTCAGCTTCGCCGTGCGAAACTGATCGACCGTTTCGATCGCGATCTCACCAAGCAGCATCTCGCCGAAGAACGGAAGGACGTGAAGCTCAAGCGCCCATTTGTAGTCGGCGATCGTCCGGGTCGACCACTCATGCTGCCCGGCCTCGAACCACGCTTCCGCGAACTCGTGGAAGGTCTGCCCCTCGCTCGGCGCCTCGATGATGGGCGCCGCTTTCGGCGGCTCCCACACCCCGAGCCTCACGGCCGCGAGTTCTTCGGCGAGCCGTTCTTCGGCCTTCGTTTTCGTCCAGCCATCCTCGGGGCGACCGAGCGTCAGGTGTTGGCGGACGCCGTTGACCCTGAAGCGGATCGCGAAGGACTTGCGGGCGCCTTCCGGCTCGACGATGGAGCCGGTTGCAGGGCGGCCCATCAGCGAGCCTCCCCGACCGGCAGATCTGCCGGTGGTCGGCGGCGATTCGGCAACGGCGGGACGGCCGCGCCGCTGAGGCGGGGGCGTCTAGGGTTCGTTTCACCCATCGGAGCACGTTCTCCTTTGGTCAGGCCCTCGGTTGGTGTTGACGCACCGCCGGGGGCTGCTTTTAGGCGCAGGAGCATATGCGCTCACCCTCTCGACTTCAACAGTTGGCCGGCCCCGGTGTGTCGGGGCGCGCGGCGTCTCGGTGTTACCTGCGGTGATGGTGGCGGCTCTGCGGCGTGGTCCTTGTGCCCGAGCTTCGCCGGGTCGAATCGCCACGGCGCCTTGGGGCCGTCCGTCAGCTTCACCCCGCCGAGTTCGGCGGCGTGGTCGCGGACGTATTCGGTGCTGAAGCCCAACCGCGCCGCCGCCTGCTCCGTGTTGAGCATCGGGTCGTCGTCGGTGCAGGCGACCCCCAGTTGCCGGCGCAGGTCGCAGACCTGGTCGTCGGTCAGATCAAGCGCGAGGTCCCCCACCGTGACCCTCACGACGCGCTCCTTCGATCCTCGTCGTCAGCGCGGGCCCTTCGGTACTCGGCGGCGCAGATCGCGTGGCACCAACCACGACCGGCGACCATCGAGATGTAGTCCTCCCCGCGCCGAATCCGCTGGCGACACAGCTTGCAGTGTCCGGCTCGGCGGGCGAGCGTTTCCGGCGCGGCGGCCGCGCTCACCAGGGAGCCTCCGGCTCGGGCTCGGTGAACGGTTTGAGTTGGTAATGGCGGAGTGCCTGCCCCTCGGGTCTTCGCTCGATGTAGCCCTCCTCGATCAGCACCTTCACGGCCTGATCGAGCGCGCCGTTCTTGCCCTTGATCCGGCGGATCGCCGACATGGTCAGCCCCGGCTCCTCCTCGACCCCTTCGCTGACCCGCTGCATCAGGCGGGTCGGGCGGAACGTGGCGCCGTCGCCACCGCCGAAGTCGGAGGGCGGATCGAAGTCGACGGCAACCCTGCCGGTCGCGGGGTCCGAAGACAGTCGCATCATCGCGACATCGCCGCCGCCCCCGACCTCAAGGGTGCGGACGTGACCGGGCCGGTCCTTCTGCACCTTCACCCTGACGACGCCCTGCTTCCCGCGGCCAAATGGCTCGACCACCTCCAGGGAGTAGGCGACGTGAACGCCCGCGAGCTTGTGCTGCGCGCCGATCGCGTAGCGGTTGCGAGCCTCCTTGTCCTTGACGACGTGGTCGACCAGCACCGTCGCCGCCCCCGACCGCATCGCCGGCCGCGGCAAAGTCTCCAGCCACTTCGCCACGTCCTCGTTGTCGTTGAGGCTCAGGCCGTGGATCGTCATCGCCTCGGTCACGCCGTCTACGATCGCCAGCGCCGGGCTCCGCTCGAGCACGTCGTCAAGGTCGGCGGGCACGATCGGTTCGTGCGGCTGCACGTAGATGAAGCGATCCCGGATCGACTCGTCAGAGAGGCCGAGCGAGCGAAGGCGGGCGACCATTTCGGGTGCGGTGGCCTCGAAGTCCCAGTAGGCGACGAGGCCGCCCACTGCGATCACTTCGCAGGCGGCGGCGACGGCAAACCAACTCTTGCCGGCCTCCGGCTCGGCCGCGACCTGGTGCAGGCGCCCCTGGTAGAGCAAGGCATGGCCGTCGCTTCGCTCAAGGATGATCGGTGGCGACTCCGCCCGGCCCGCGAGCGCATCGCCAAGGTCTACGGGCTTCCAACTGGACTCGGCGACGCTCGCCCGCTCCAACGCCGCAAGCTGCTCCATCGCCGCGGCGCGGTCCCCGCCGTTGAGGAGGTCGGCGGCAACCTCTCCCTGCCGACGTTCGATCGCCCTCCGCCGGACGATGTCGGCGTAGTGCTTCGCGTTGCCCGCAGCGGGAACCGTGGCCGCGAGTTCGGAGACGTAGTGCTGGCCTCCCGCCCGGTCGAGCGCGCCAAGGTCCTTGAGATCGGCGACGACCAAGCCCTCCTCGATCGGCACACCCCGCCCGTGAAGGCCACAGATCGAGGCGTAGACCTCTCGGTTGCGGTCGAATGCAAACTCCTCGACGGTCAGCTGCACCGAGCCGATCACGGTCGCGACCGCGGCGGAGTTGACCAGCATCGCGCCGAGCACAGCCTTTTCGGCGTCGACCTCCTGGGCGTAGAGGACGGAGCCGCTCACGCGGCAACTCCGAGCGCCTGAGCGCCCTGCACGGGCAAGGCGACGACGTTGAAGCCCTTGCGTCGTCGCCAGCCCTCGATCTCGTCGGCGGAGCGTTGGGCTTCGCGATCGAGACGCGCCCGCCGAGCCGACGCAGTCTCGCTCAGGGACGACCGGCCGCGGCCACCTTTCCCGTCCCTGTTGCCGACACCCGAGGCCGCATCCCCCGAGATCGCCGATCGCTGTTCGACCGGTGCGCCGTGAAGTCGACGCTCGGGGTGCTCACCGAGGACGTCCCTCGCGACCCTGGCGGTACGGATCTCGGCCCACAACCCGCCGTCGCCGTTAAGGACGTCTTCGACGTCTCCTAGTTCCGTCCTGATCTGAGGGGCAGACCTGCCGGTCGCGTGGACGACACTGGCGAGTGCGACCGAAGATCGCCAGATCTCGGCCCGGCGGCTGACCGCCTCCTCGATCGCGGCGGCGATCGTCTGGGGCGCACGGGTATCCCGCTGTGGCCCCGTCTGCTGTGGAGCGTTGCGACGGTACTTCTTGCGGCAAGCCTCCGAGCACCACCTCGAATCCGAACGCCTTCCGGCTGGAATGGTCCGGCCGCAGCCACCGTGACACGGTGCGCCGGGGCCGGTGGCAGGTTCTGGGTCGCCGTCGTCGTCGGGCGACGACGATGAGCGGCTGGAAGAAGAAGCCGACCGGCGCGACCCGGCCTTGCGGGCGTTGGTCGACGGCCTCGCAGCTCGCCCGGTGCGCTGGCCCCCACCCGCCGACCGAGTCGTCGGCGGAAAGTCGTAGCGGACGCCTCCGTCCGCCTGCAGCGTTCGCCTCGCCCCGCCTGCGTCGGCCAGCTTCCGACATTCCTGCTCGAACTGGCCGAGGGTCAAGCGGCGGCGGCGCCGGGGACGTGAAGATGAATCGTTGGGCGGCATGGTTCGCCACCTTTCTCTGAGATTTTTTTGGACGGTCGGTGGGAGCACTCTAGGTCGCCATTCGGCGGTCCCTGGCGGATCGCTTTAACGGGCGGCGGCGATCCCACTGCAAGGAGGGAGAGCGCCGCCGCCGCGTTAGGCGACGTTCAGGGACCGTCCAAGACCCCAGAGAACTACCGCAGACGATTCAAACATCTGCGTGTCCGGGTTAAGGCGAACCGACCCTGCCCCTGCCCCGACCCTGCCCCCGGCTGCCCCAGGGCACACGGCGAAAGCGACCCTGCCCCCGTGCCCCTCCCCTTACAGGGGGGGGCGCCGGGGCAGGGGCACGCGGCGCCGGGGCGTCTACGGCTAACCCGGACACCCGAATTGCACAATGCGGCGAAAGCAAATCCACACCGCCAAAGCGAGAGGAGGCGGCAGATCCCATGTCCCACACGAAGACCACCGGCAGATCTGCCGGTCATCCCTCGGCGGTGGCAGTTCGACTTCAAAGACTTCGGCGGGCGAAGTGAAGCGCCCGCCGATCGCGACCGGCGTAGGACCCTCGTCACTCCCTCGGTGGTTCCTACCTGCCGCGAGCGCGACGAGGCACCGGCACCCGGTGGGACTGACCCGTCTCCGTCCGGGCGCCGGTGCTTCACCGCTTTCCCGACGACCGACGACGACCGGAAGGGCGTGAATCCAAGATGGCAAGCGAGGCAGAACAGCAACGGCTACGCGATGCGGCAGCCAACAACGGCGGCAGCCTGACCGCCGACGAGGCGCTGGCCGCGCTCGCCGACGCGGAGAGGCCGCCGTGGAATCCCTTTGCGGCCGCAGAAGCCGAGGCGCGCGGAAGCGAAGACGGCGGGGAGTTCGGGTGGCTCTTTCCATCGACGCGCCCCCGGCCCAAACCGCGCGACGAGTGGACCGCCGACGAGGCGCTGGCGTTCGTCCGGGCGGGCACCGTCCCGATGGCCCCGGCGCCCGACCCGCTCAAGAGTTCCGCCAACGGTGGCGAGGGCGACGGCCCCGCCCTTCGCGTTGATCGGGCGGCGAACGGCGAGTTGATGACCAACGAGCAAGAGGAGGATCGACAGTGACCGAACAGATCTTTGTCTCCGACGCGGTCAAGATGACCGAGAGCGTCACCGAGGCGAACACCAAGGCCGAGGAGGCGGCGGCCGCGACGCATCAGGCGATGCTCAAGGTCCGCGAGACGAGAGCGGCCGTGGATGGCGCTCGGCTGGAGGATCACAACAACGCGGTCGAGGCAGCGCGCGACGGGAAGCCGACGCCCAGGTCGGTGATCCCGACCCGAGAGGCTGAACGCGACGACGCGGAACGCGGCCTTGCCGCTGCCGAAGTCGTCGCCACCGAGGCACAGGCGGCTTTGGTCGAGGCGATCGAGGCCGACCGCAAGAAGCTGATCGACGGGGTTGATGTGAGCGGCCCCGCCGGTCGGGCTCGGCAACTGGCCGGCGAACTTCAGAGTGCCCTGGACGAGCTGCACGAGGCGGTCGGAGCTGCCCGGTCGATCGTCCTCATCAGGGACATACCTACGACCCGCGCCTTTCACCCGCACGCCATCCTCTACGACAATCGCCATGAAGATCCAACCTTCTGTCTTCGGCAGATCACCGGGCACATTCGCAACGTGGAGGACGCCGCCGCCGCAGCGGTCGGGGAGTTGTCCGGGCCGTCCTCCACCAGCACCGACCACGACGACCCGGTGATCGAACGGAGCCGGCGCCGCCGCGCACGTCGCCGGGAGTCGGTCGAGAGCGCATCGTGACGGTTCGGCTGCGACATCGACCGGATGGGTGGGGGGTACCCCCAAGCGCGAAATCTCAGGGACCGGGGAGGGCTGCAACTCGCAATCCGTGTGATGCTCGGCCTTCCGTTTTTGTACGGGTTTTCGGGCATCCAAGGGAGGCCGCGGGGCCTGGCTCTGCGTAGAGGGCCAGATGGCGGAGCGCGATGATCTACCCGGCGGATTGGGCCAAGGCGCGCAACTGCGGATGGCCCTCGTCGAAAGCCTTCCGGAGGGCTTCGACTGGGACGAGAGATCGACGGCCACCCTCGGACTCCTCGAAACGCAGATCGAAGACCTGGTGGAGGTCGAAGAAGCGATCGAGAAACACGGCGTGATGACCAAAGGCTCGACCGGCCAACTCGTCGTCAACCCGGCCATCGCCGAGGCCCGCCAGCAGCGCGCGGCCGTCAACCGCCTGATCCAATCGTTGCCGGAAGTCGACGAGGACACGGGCAAAGTCCTGAGTGAGAACGGTCGGCGCGCCCAGGTCGCCGCCCAAGCGCGATGGCGGAAACTGGCGGAGGAGAAACGGCGAGCGCGAGAGGCGGCGGGGCTCAGTGGGCATTAGGCGAACGCCGACGCCGACCGAGACGCAGGAGCGGGTGGCGGACGCCGAGCTCCTGACCCGCATGGCCCGGCGGATCGATGTGCGGCTCGGTTGCACGATCGCCCAGGACGACGCCGCCGCGCAAGCCGCCCTCGGCCGCCTGCGGGAGCGCGCAGCGGCAGCGGCAACCGCAGAGGACCGGATGGCGATCTACTTCGATGGCGCGCTCGAGCTATGCCCCGATGCACCGGTCGAGGACATCGAACGGTGGTGGGAACTTCCAGAACCCCGCCGATCGGAGGTCCGTCAGTGCTGATCGATGAAGTGCTCCTGAACTCCGCGCTCGCCCTACCCGAAGGGCGCGAACTCACGGAAATGATCGAAGCTGACGGGGTGACGGATCCGGAAGAGATCCGGCGGGTCGCGGCGTCGTGCATCTTCTGGGGCGAACCGCCGGCGAATGGTTACAGGCGCGGCACCGCTCACCCCACGGCGGCCCAGGCGGCGCTATGGGGGCGCTCGCAATATCTGACCCGTAGGGCATGGATCGCAGACAAGCCCGCGCGCGAAAAGCGAGAACGCGAGAAGCGAGAACACGTCGAGCGGTCGAACTACTCGGAAACCAACTCCATACGTGACTTCGGGCAGGCGGTAGACGCAGCGATGTCGCGGTGCGGCTATGTGCGTCGGGACATCGAAAAAAGGCGGGAAGTCGAAGGGAAAGCGCCGCTGTCCTCTGGCGAACTCGACACTGCGTTGAGGAACCTCGTAGCGGCTGCTTGGGACCTGTTCGCGCGACGCGGCACCTACGGGGGGTGGCAATACGTCGCCCCGTGGCAGGTCATCAACCAGGTCTTGAGGGACTGCTATCGCGGTCGCGTCGAGCGAGAAGGGCCAGGGGTCGAACCGCCCGAACTGTTGCCCGCCTACCCCTGACCCCTTGGGCGCGGAGAGACGGGAGCACCAGCGAGGGCGGCGGGGAACCGTACAGTACGGTTTCTGAGGCGCCACAGACGGCGTTCGCGGTGAATCGTAGGCCCGGTTTGCGTCGCATCGCTCGCCCGCTTAGCTTCCGTCTCGTAAATGGAGCACACGAGTTAGGAGGCACCATGAGAACGAACACCATCGAGATACGGCGCTCGGTCGCAGTTCTGACCATCGCCGTGATCGGGGTGCTGGTCGGGATCGTCGCGAGCCCGTTGGTCACCGATAGCGGCGGAGCGAGCGCCGCGCCAGCGGTTTCACCACGGGCATCCGACTACGCGATCGTTCGCGAGCTTCAGGACATCAGCGCCACGCTCGGTCCCGACGCGGGCGGTTCGATCGAGCCGATCCTCCGTCAGATCGAAAAGTTCACCTTCAACGCCTGCAGGGCGATTGAGGGACACCCGTTCGGCACCTGCCAGTAAGAGGCGAGTCAGCGCACCAGGGGGAAGCCGCCCGCGCCGCCGCGCCGCTCTCTCCTTCGATCGCACCGGCAGATCTGCCGGTCGGCGAGGGGCGACGCGAACAAGCCGGTTCGCAAACAAGCGGCTACGCTGGCGGCTCGGGCCTAAATGCCCCCCGCACTGAAAGCCCTCGACCTTCACGTCCGGTGAGGTCGGGGGCTTTCTCTATAGGTCGACCATGAGATCGGCCGACGGGACCTCCAGGCCGTTCGCGAACTTGACGATCGTCGAGGCGCGGAGGTCACGTTCACCCCTCTCGGCGCGGCCCACCTCGGCCGGGTGGATTCCGGTGATCCGCGACAGATCCTCCTGCGTCCACCCGCGCCTCTGTCGGTGCCTGCGGATGTTGCGGCCGATGACGACCTTCGGCTCGGGGTCCACGGAGGGCCGACGATTGCGGACCTAGCCAAAAGCGTCCAGAGCCAATAACGTAAAGCGCCGAGAGGGATGTAGATCACTCGATGCGGTCCTCCCAACGCGGCCCCCTACCGCGAGCCACCCATCCCCGCCGCCCCTGGCCTCTCCCGCCGGGCGGCGGGGCCTCTTTCAACGAAAGCCCCCGACCTCCCCATCCGAGGTCGGGGGCTTCGTCGTCTTCTAGGCGCCCTTCGAAAGCTCGGCGGACGGCACGGCAGGAGCCTGCGTGGTGATCTTCATGTGTCACCCCCCCTCTCTTGATCCCTGGCTGAAATCGGTCGAACGGGGTGACCGTAGAGTTGCTGGAGGACGTTCTATCGGTGAAACCGATTCGTCCATATTTCGCGCCAATCTCCGGGATTGATGGATTACGCTCTTGCGCTCAGCAAAGTTTGGGTGTCAGATCGACGGAGGGAGACCGGGCATGGCGGCAGCCGCAGCGACGGACAAGAGGAAGCGGGCGAACCGGGAACTCTCGGCCCATGAGGCGAGGGTCAAGGCGATGTCCGATCCGACCCGCGAGCGGTTGCTGCGCCACTGGGTCGAGCAGGGCGTCACGTCGCCCGTCGAAGCCTCCCACGCTCTCAGGATCGAGCTGACGAAAGTCAGCTACCACGCGCGAGTGTTGAGGGAACTCGACTTCCTCGAAGAGGTCGGGACCGAGCCGGTGCGCGGGAGCACCAAGCATTACCTGCGAGCCACCGACCGCCACCTGGTCGATGAACCGGAATGGAAGGAACTCGATCCGGTGGCTCGCGACGGCGTGGCCGCCGACTCGATGCAGCCTTTGATCGGCGACTTCGAGCGCGCCGCAAAGTCGGGGGAGTTCCGGCGGCCCGAGGGTGACTTCATGTGCGTGCGGATCCCGCTGAAGTCGATGGACGAGGAGGGCTACCGCGAACTCCTCGACGCCCAGCGCCGTCTATACGAGGAGACGTTCGAGATCGAGACGCGCGCGGCCGGGAGGATGGAGAAGTCAGGCGAGCAGGGGTTCAAGGTTTCGGCCGGCCACACCTGCTGGCGCGTCCCGTCCTTTTAGTGGAGATCGCTCCACCGCTTCACGCTTGACAAAGTTTTCGCCCACCGCGCAGGATGCGCCGGGCGACGGGAGGGCGATCTTGCGGCGACCACGTTGGCACGCTAGATTCGCCGCGACCAAAATAAATGGGGGCCGCGCGATTGCACTCGCCGACCCCCGTGGCCGCCGAAGGACAAAGCTTCGACGACGATGGTCAGGGTACTTCGCCCTTCCGTCGCTGTGCCGTGCTTTGTGCCCCAGCGGTCACACTCGACCAGAGAGGACAAAGCTCATGGCGAAGACCAAGACCTACTCGGCAACGGGCGCCAAGATTCGCGAGATGGCCGCAGACGCCGCGTTCGACCACCGTCGCGGGATCGCGGGGATCGGGGTAGCTACTCCGGACCAGTCGTCCGCCGTGGTACGGGCGCTGGCGGCTCCGTCGACGAACACTCGGAACGCGGAGGCTCAGGCCGTGCTCGCTGCTATCAGGGCCCTCGGCGCGGGCGCCCACAGGTCGGGCGGCGGCGGAACCCCCCGGCCGGCTGGCTCACGGGTCCTTACGGACAACCGCGGCGTCGTCACGGCGATCTACGGCGCTGCGGACGACGACAACTACGACGCGGCGGTGAGGAACATCGGGGCCGACACGCTCGACCTGATCCGCGAGGAACTGACTCGATTCGGCTACGTCGTCGTCCACGTCGATCGGGTGCGGGTGGCCGGAGCGCACCGAGCGGCGCGCATGGCCCTCAACGCCTCCAGGGTCGGCATCGGCCACGCCGGACGCCGGCGGCGCCGAACGGTATGGGCGGGCGCGCGGGCGCCACGACTTCGCCGCAAGTTGGCGCCGGGGTCACTGGCTGGCCTGCTCGGGCTGGCGCCGGGCCAACCTCGACCCGCAGGGGCCGCACCATTGGGCGCAGACGCTTGATCTGCGCCCAAACCCCTGCGAAACCGGCCGAATCTGGCCGTATCCGGAACGTGAAAGAGGCCCCGATTCGGGGCCTCTTTCCACTTCTCAAGCCAAATGTCGCGCATGTGCCGAAACGCTTTGCAGGCCGCTGCGTAGCCACTCCGCCAAGGCGCCGAGGTGGGCCGTGCAGCTTAGAGCGTAGATTCGTGACTTGGTTGCCGGCGCCGTCAGGGCTTCTGCGCGGTGACTTCGATCGAGAGCGGGATGTGGGTGCCGGCTTGGTCGTGGGCGGTGGCTTCGACGGTGAAGGTCGGGTGGCGGCCGGCTTCGAGGGCCGCCTTCAGCTTGCCGCGCTGCTGCTTGGCCAGAGGCAGGGAGAGGGTTTCCGCTTCCCCGGCGCCGATCTTGGCGCGGGCCTTGCCGGTGTGGAGCGAGGGGCTCTTGCTCTTCGCCGAGGCGACCACGGTGCAGGGCTCACCGAGGCAGCGGGCGCGGATCAGGATCGCTCCTTCACCGACTATGTCCTGGTGTTCCGGGCTGGAGAGGCGGAATTCGAGGTGGTTGCTCTGCGGGCCGCCGGCGGCCGCGGCGGGTAGGAGCAGGGCGACGGCGATCGCAGCGGTGAAGCCGATGAGAATCGGACGCCGAGACGGTCTACGGGACGGACGAGAAAACGACACGTACCAGTAGATACCTGACGAAAAGGTCAATTAGTTCCGAATCGACGGAGGAAAAAAGGATGAGTGAGGACCGGATCGCGCTTGCCAAAGCGGTTTACCGCGCCTACGAGACGAGGGACCGAGACCTGATCGAGACGCTGATCGGCCCCGAGTTCACCTTCCACAGCCCGGCCGACGAAGCGGGGCTCGACCGCGCCGGCTACTTCGAGCGCTGCTGGCCGAACGGCGACAACTTGGCCAAGTTCGAGTTCGTGCGGCTGATCGAGGACGGCGACGAGGTCGTCATCACCTACGAGGCGACCCGCACCGACGGCAGCCGCTTCCGCAACACCGAGGTGCTCACCTTCGCCGGCGATCAGCAGGTCCGCGCCGAGGTCTACTTCGGCTGGAACCTCTGAGCACGGGCGGCAGGCCGCCCTCCGCAGGGCGGCGTCGGCCTATTCCGGCGCGTCGGCGTCGGTGTCGTCGTACGGCGTGACGGTGCCGTAGTCCTCGACGGTACCGCCGTCGCGTTCGCTCGCCTCGTCCGGGTCGTCGCCGGCCTCGCGCAGGGAACGGCGCTGGCGCAGGTAGTCCCAGGTCTTGTCGAGCTGGAGCTTGATCTCTTCGAGCCGCGCGTGCTCGTCGTCGTCCAAGCCTTCGCCCTCGTGGCGGTGGAGCAGCTGCTCCTCCTCCTTGACGAGCTCGTCGATGCGGTCAAGTACTCGCTGGTCGTCCATGGCCGACAGATTAGCCGGCCGCCGCCCCGGAGCGCTCAGGCGACGACCCGCTCGGGCGCGGGAACTTTGCGCTTGAACTGCATCGCCCCGTCCTCGAGCGGCGCGTAGCGCAGCTTCCACAGGTCGACGGCGTAGTTCTGGCGCAGTTTCCATGGCTCCTTCGAGCCCTGCTTAGGCAGTTCGGCCACCGACCGGACCACGTAACCGGAGCTGAAGTCGAGGATCGGCTCCGGGGTCACGCTCGGGTCGGTCAGGTGCGGCACGCAGATGTCGTAGCCGTTCGCATCCATGTGGTTGAGAAGTCGACACAGGTATTCGGCGACCAGGTCGGCCTTCAGCGTCCACGAGGCGTTCGTGTAGCCGATCGTGAAGCCGAGGTTCGGCACATCGCCGAGCATCATCCCGCGGTAGGCGAGCAGCCGTGACTGGTCGATCTCCTCGCCGTCGACCTCGACCTTCATCCCGCCGAGGAAGAGCAGGTTCAAACCGGTCGCGGTGACCACCACGTCGGCCTCCAGCTCCCCGCCCGACGCGAGTTTGATCCCGCCCGCCGTGAAGGTCTCGATCTGGTCGGTGACGATCTCCGAGCCTCCGTCCGAGATCGACTTGAAGAGGTCACCATCGGGCACCATGCAGAGCCGCTGGTCCCACGGTTTGTATTTGGGGTTGAAGTGGGTGTCGACGTCGTAGCCCTCGGGCAGCGCGGCGATGACACCTTTCCGCAGCACCTTCCTGACGAAGTTGGGACGACTGCGGGAGAGCCGGTAGGTCAGGCTCTGAAGCATCACGTTCTTCCAGCGCACGATCGGGTAGACCGCCCGCGCCGGCAGCGCCTTGCGCAGCAGCTCGGCGACCGGGTCTTCGCCCGGCACCGAGAGGATGTAGCTGGGCGAGCGCTGCAGCATCGTCACGTGGGCGGCGTCTTTCGCCATCGCCGGGACCAAGGTCACCGCGGTCGCGCCGCTGCCGATCACCACCACCCGCTTGCCCTCGTACTCGGGCTCCTCGGGCCAGTGCTGGGGATGGATCACCTTCCCCTTGAAATCCTCGATCCCCGGGAACTCCGGCGTGTAGCCCTGGTCGTAGCGGTAGTAGCCGCTGCAGTTCATGAGGAAGCCGCAAGAGAAGGTCACCTGAGTGCCGTCATTGCGCTCCGCCGTGATGGTCCAGCGCGCTTCCTCGCTCGACCACGACGCACCTAAGACCCGGTGGCCGAACCGGACGTTGCGATCGATCCCGCCCTCGCGCGCCGTAGCCCGCACGTAGTCGAGGATCGACTCGCCGTCGGCGATCGACTTCGCCGCCGTCCACGGCCGGAAGCGGTACCCGAGCGTGTGCATGTCGGAGTCCGAGCGGATGCCGGGATAGCGGAAGAGGTCCCAGGTGCCGCCGATCGCCTCCCGCGCCTCGAGGATCGCGTAGCTCTTGCCGGGGCAGCGCTCCTGCAGGTGGTGGGCGGCGCCGATCCCGGAGATGCCGGCGCCGACGATGAGAACGTCGACGCGCTCCGGCTCGCCCGGCGCGGCACCCGGTCCGGGAGTCGTGGTCAGGATCTCTGGCGGCACTCTTCCTCCTCGGTTTGGACCGTGACGCGGGCGGGACGCCCGCTCAGGCGGTCTCCAGCACTCGGAACGCTATTCCGGCGTTTTGCAGTCTTGTGAGAAGCATGTCACCCATCGCTGCAACGGTAGTCAGCTGACCGGCGCGTTCGGGGAGGTCGTCGAAGGCGAGGCAAAGCCCGCACTCGGCGAGGATTTTCGACGTCTCCGAGTAGCCCGGATCGCCGCCCGAGACCTCGGTCACCACCCGTTTGCCGCCGCCCTCGCCGACGAAGCGGATTTTGAACCAGCTGCCGGCGCGGGTCCGCTCGTCCGGGCCCTCGCCCGGCGATTTCGCCTTCAGCAGCAGCTTGCGGGCGGGCGGGATCGGCGCGAGGACGGCGACGGCGCCGATCCCGGCGCTCATCCCGGCGACCGTCGCCAGGTGGCGGGCGACGAGGTTGTGGCCGTAGGTGAAGTCGGGGCCGTAGCGATCGACGGTGGCGGCGGAGCGACGGACGATCGTCGGGTCGACGGTCGGCAGCGGCACGCTCCAGCCGCCCAATTCGGTGTTGCGACGGATCCGCGCAGAAGCGGAGTGGATCTTGCGACCGGCCGGGCGTGGCTCGGCCTTGCGGCGCTCGCGCGCCGCGGCGAGCGTCTGTCGACCGCGGCCGAAGGCGTTGACCGCCGAGTGGTAGGTGCCGCCGGAGAAGCGCGCGTTGGTGCGGACGAACCCTTCGACCTTCAGCGGGACGCCCTCAGGCAACTGCTTGACGGTGAAGTACGCGCCGAGGTCATGCGGAACCGAGTCGAAGCCGCAGCAATGGACGATCCGCGCGCCGGTCCGTTCGGCGGTCGCGTTGTGGTCGAGCCAGGTACGGTCGACGAACTCGGGCTCACCGGTCAGGTCGACGTAGTCGGTCCCGGCGGCGGCGCAGGCGGCGACCAGCGGCCAGCCGTAGAGCGCGTACGGGCCGACCGTAGTTATGACAACCCGGGTGGACTCGGCGACCTTGGCGAGCGTCGCCGCGTCGGCGGCGTCGGCCTCGACCAGGGCCGGCGCCGGAGCCTCGGGACTGGCGGCGGCGAGGCGCGCCGCCACCGCCTCGAGCTTCGCCCGGTTGCGCCCGACCAACGCCCAGCGCACCCCGGCCGGAGCGTTGGCTGCGAGGTAGTCGGCGGTCAGCCCACCGGTGAAACCGGTCGCCCCGAACAGAACAAGGTCGTACTCCCTCTCCCCCGGCATCGCGAGGATTGTGCCGGCTAGCTGGCCAGTTTTCCACCCATCCGACTTTGACCCTGCCATGGCAGGGTCAAAGTCGAGGGAGCTACTCGGCGATCCAGACTTTCGCCGCGCCGAGCTCGGCGACCTCGAAGACCTGGACGTCCCCCGGGGCCATGAAGCCGAACGCCTTGATCGCTTTGCGGATCCAGTCGACGTCGGTGACGATCGCGGTCCGCTTCCACGCTTTCATGTGGCCAAGGCCGAGCTTCAGCCCCGTTTTCGCGTCCTCGATCACCGCCCCGGCATCCATCCCGAAGCCGGAGTCGATCTCGAACAGCAGACGCACGTCGCCCCGCTCGGCCGCCTTGGTCAGCGCCGGCTCGATCTGGCTCCGGTAATCGTCCCCGGTCAGGTCGGAGACGACCTTGAACCCAATCGTCCCCGCGGGCATCTCCTCAATCCGCTCGACCATCTGCTGCGACCTCCCCCTACTTGGCGAGGAACGCCAGCAGCGCCGGGTTGACCTCCTCGGGGAAGGTCCAGCCGACGTTGTGAGGACCGTTCTTGATCTCGTGGAACTCGAGGTCGGCGATCAGGTTCTCGTCCCGCAGCCGCGCCGCGGTCGACTCGAAGGGAAGGATCCGGTCCTTCTCCCCGTGGATGACCAACGTCGGCACGTCGATCTTCGGGAGATCGTCGCGGAAGTCGGTCAGCCAGGTGTCGACACATGCGTAGGTGGCATGCGGGGACATCCGCACCGCGACCTGGAAGTGCGCTTTCAGCGCCGCGTCGCCGATCCGCTCCGGCGCCAGTTCGTCGGTGTTGAAGAAGTTCTTGAAGAATTCTTCGAACCACAGGTAACGGTCTTTGGCGACGGTCGCTTTGATCCCGTCGAAGGCTTCCTGCGGGACGCCTTTCTCGTTGTCGTCGGTCTTCAGCACGAACGGCGGGATGACGCCGAGCAGCGCCGCCTTGCTGACCCCGGCCGAGCCGTAGGTGCCGAGGTACCGGGTGACCTCGCCGGTGCCCATCGAGAAGCCGGCCAGCACCACGTCCTCCTCCAGGGCGAGGTGGTCGAGCAGTGCTTTGAGGTCGGCGGCGAAGGTGTCGTAGTCGTAGCCGGTGGTGGGCTGGCTCGACTTGCCGAAGCCGCGGCGGTCGTAGCTGATCACCCGGTAGCCGGCCGCCAGCAGGTCGGGCTCTTGTTTCTCCCAGGAGTTGCCTTCGAGCGGGTAGCCGTGGATGAGGACGATCGGCTTGCCGGAGCCGTGGTCGTTGTAGTGGAGTTGGATGTCGGCGCTGTTCTCGGTTCCGACGGTGACGTAAGGCATCGCTTTCTCCTCGCTTCCGGACGAAAGGCGCACGGCTCTCGCGCGCCCGCTGGCGTGCCTCGAACATACCCCCGGGGGCGCGCCGTCAAGCGCAGATCCGGTGAAGCGCGGGCGCGTTCGCAGTTATCCGCGATAGTCGCGGATAACTGCGAACTCACTTCCTGGCGCGATGACCGAGAGACGAGCCTTTCCCCCACTGCACGCGCGCGACCTCGCGGCGGACCCGTTCGAGCAGTTCGCGCGCTGGTACGACCTCGCCGCGACAGAGATCCCGCTGGCCGAGGCGATGACGCTGGCGACCGTCGACGCCGAGGGAGCCCCCGACGCGCGGATGGTGCTGCTGAAGGGCCACGGCCCTGACGGCTTCCACTTCTTCACCAACTACGAGAGCGCGAAGGCGACCGAGATCGCCGCCGATCCGCGCGGCGCGCTCATCCTCTACTGGCGCGAGCACGACCGCCAGGTGCGCGCCCGCGGCCCGATCGAGCGCCTCTCCCCCGCCGACTCGGACGCCTACTTCGCCGGCCGCGACCGGGAGAGCCGCCTCGGCGCCTGGGCCTCGCCGCAGAGCCGCCCGCTCGCGGACCGCGCCGAACTCGACCGCCGGCTTGAGGAGGTCCGAGCCCGCTTCGCCGGCCTCGAGGAGGTCCCCCGACCGGACTCCTGGGGCGGCTTCGTGCTGCGCCCGGCGACGATCGAGTTCTGGCAGGGCCAGCAGGCCCGCCTCCACGATCGCTTCCTCTACTCCCGCGAGGGCGAGGGGTGGCGGATCGAGCGCCTCGCACCCTGACCTCTCTTCTGTCGACGGCAGCGATGATCGATACTCCCAGCCCATGAGCCGCCTCCACGCCACCCTGGCGTCCCTCCTCGCCCTCGTCCTCCTCGCCGCCTTCGCCGCTCCGGCCGGCGCCGCGCCGCTCGGCAAGTCGACCGAGGCGAAGCTCGAAAGCGCGCTCACGAGGACCTTCGAGAAGACGAAGGCGCCGGGGGTGATGGCCGGGGTCTGGATCGGCGGCAAGGGCTGGACCGCGGTGCGCGGCTCGACCAAGAAAGGCAAGCAGGTCACCCCTAGCCTCGCCGACCACACCCGGATCGGCTCGGTGACCAAGACCTTCACCGGGACGGTGATCCTGCAGCTGGTCGACGAAGGGAAGCTGAAGCTCGACGAGTCGATCGCGAAGTGGTTCCCGACCGCGCCGGAAGCGGGCAGGATCACGATCCGCGACCTCGGCGACATGAGCAGCGGGATCAACACCTACACCGCCGACGCTGCCATCACCACCCGCTACTTCACCCACCCGCAGACGGTCTGGAAGTCGAGCGAGCTGATCGCCGGCGGCCTCGCGCAGCCGCGCAAATTCCCGCCCGGCGAAGGCTTCTTCTACTCCGACACCAACACGCTGATGCTCGGCGAGATCGCCGAAGACGTGACCGGCAAGTCGATCGCCACGCTGCTGCGCGAACGGATCTTCCGGCCGCTCGCCCTGAAGGGGACGAGCTTCCCGACCACGACAAAGCTCCCCGCCCCGTTCTGGAACGGCTACACCGATCAGAACGTCGAAGGCACCAAGGTCCGCGACTCCACCAACTGGAGCCCGACCTTCGCCGGGG
Organism: Solirubrobacterales bacterium; assembly: GCA_035281725.1. Taxonomy (GTDB): domain Bacteria; phylum Actinomycetota; class Thermoleophilia; order Solirubrobacterales; family 70-9; genus VAYN01. The sequence continues at coordinate 10,897 of DATEDJ010000121.1, read as the reverse complement.
CGGCCGGCCAGATCGTCTCCACCGTGCCCGACCTACACCGCTGGGCGATCGCCCTCGGGACCGGCTCGCTGATCAGCAAGGGCGCCCAGCAGCAGCGCCTGAAGCCCAACCCGGCCTCAGTCGACGAAGGACGCGAATACCTCTTCTGCCTCGGCCGCGACCACGGCTGGTTGATCCACACCGGCGACATCCCCGGCTACAACACCACCGTCGCCTACCTGCCGAAGAAGAAGGCCGTGATCGTGGTGGCGGCGAACACCGACATCGAAGCCGAAGGCGACCTCCCCACCCCCGTGCTGACCTCCGCCCTCGCCGAAGTGATCTCGCCGGGCAACGTCCCGACCGGCACGCATTAACGCTTGGTCCCGGGGGTGCCTCGGCGTGGTGCTATTGAGGGACGGGTAAGGGACCCGGCCATCTCGGTGGCGACCCGGGCAGGCTGAGGCCGCCGCCGAGATGGCCGGGTCTGTGGGGGGAGGCGAGGGTGCGGGGCCCCGGCGGGTCTCGGGGAGAGACGTGAGGGAGACGCCGGGAACGTCACGTTTCCTCAGGGGAGGCGTCACGTCTGTCACAGGTCCGTTCAGTGCGTTCGCAGTAATCCCCGCATAGCGGGGATTACTGCGAACGCACCGGAGTTGGCGGCGTGGAGGTGTGACATCTGCGTGGCATTCGTCGGATCCCTGTGACACACCTCCCGTCCCTGTGACGGTTCCTCCCGAAAACCTCCCGTCCCCAATCGACCAGACCCCGAATCCGCCATCCGCGGCCGCCCCGCCCCGGACCCTCAGCCGTCCAGCGGCAGCTTCCGCAGGTAACAGACCTGGCGGCCGATCGCGCGCGAGTACCGGTTCCAGCCGAGGATCAGTTCGCCGTCGGTGACGGTGGCCTGCACGTCTTCGACGATCTGCGGGCGGGGGCCGACCGGCCGGCGACGAACCCCGCCGTCGCGGGTGAAGGTGATCAAGGGCGTGCGGCCGCCGCTGAGGACGACGAGGATGCCGCGCCGGGTGGGCACGATCTTCGGCGGCTGGTAGGTGCGGGTGATAGAGGTGGCGAGACGGCCGCGCCGACCGAAGCTCTGGTCCAGCCTGCCGTCGCGGTCGAAGCGCATCAGGACGAGGTCCTGTTCGTTGCGTTCGCCGACCAGCCCCGCCAGGTAGATGTGCGAGCCGGCGCGCGCCAGGGTCAGGTATTTGGCGGGACCGCCGACCGGGACGACCGACCATCCGCGCGAGCCGAAGCTTGGATCCGGTCTGCCGTCGGGAAGCAGCCTGGTGATCGCGAAGCGGTGCCCGGACCTGCCACCGATCAGGAAGCGCCCGCGGGGAGCGGCGACCACCGACTTCGCCCGCACTTCGCCGCCACGGGGCAGGCGTAGTTCCACCTTGCCGCCGTGACCGAAGGCCGGGTCGCGGCTGCCGTCCGCGAGGAAGCGGTAGACCTCCCCAGGTTCCTTGGTCCCAGCGGGGCGGTGGATCGCAAGGACGACGGGATCGCCGCCACGCGCGAACGCCAGCTGCGCCACCTGCGTTTCGAGCGGCAGGAGGACCGAGCCACCTTCGCCAAACGAGGTCACCGGGGCGCCGTCTTCGATCTGCACCATGTGGAGGCTGCTGCGCGGGAAGCCGTAGGTGCCGACGATCGCCTCACCACCGTCGACCGCGAACCCCGACGCGGGCCATTTTTGGGCGACGCTCACATAGCCGGCCCCGGCGCCGAAGGAAGGGTCGAGGCTGCCGTCGGCCTCGTAGCGGACCAGCACCGGGTGGTCCGCGCTGCCGACGTCGCTGCTACCCGCGGCGAGCAGCTTGCCGTCGGGCAACGCCTGGAAGCCGACGAACTGCAGTTCGGCGGGCATCGGTTCGCGCACGCTGACGATCCCGTTTTCGCCGAAGGACTGGACCGGGGTGCCCTGCGGCGTGAAGGCGGCCAGGTAGGCGACCGAGCTGTCCGGCGGAGCGCTGCCCGCGGCGACGATCGTCCCGTCCGGTCGCAGTGCCAGCGCCGCCACGCCGTGCGTTTCCGCCCCGGGCACGCCGGGGAACCCGGTCAGCTTCAGGATTCCACCTTGGCCGAAGCCCGGCTCCAGGTTCCCCGCCGGATCGATCGCGGCCAGGATCGGTGTCGATTCGCAGGTCCCCAAGGCGACCGAGCAGCGACCGAAGGGACGGGCAGCTCCACCGACGTACACAGATCCGTCCGCGGCCCAGGCGGCGACTTCGGCCACCGCATATTCGCCGAGCTGGAAGACCCGGATGCCTTCGGAGGCGAAGGAGGTGTCCGGCGCGCCGGTGGGGGTGTAGCGACGGACGGCGACGCTCTCGTTTTCGGCGGCAGCGTCGTACCAGTAGCCGACCGTCTCGATCGTGCCGTCCGCGAACACGTGAGCACCGGCGACGCCCGAGGTGTTGAGGAGGCCCCCTTCGCCGAAGGCGAAGTTCGCCGACCCGTCGGCGCGCAGCTCGAGCAGGAAGGAGTTGTCGACCACCAGGGCACCGCCGTCGGCCAAGGGGACGATTTCCTTGGGGCCGGGGATGAAGTACGACGGCAGGGTGATCGTGAAGGAGCGAGCGCTGCTTCCGTCCGCATTCAGGATCGACACTTGCATGTAGAGGCTCGGGTTCCTCGCGCCCTCGAGGATGAGGCTGTAGGCGACGATCTTCCCCGAGCCGAGTTCGCCGACGGTTCCCGCCCCGTCTGGGACCTTGACCGTGCCGGTGCCGCCAAAGCTCGCGTCGGGGGTGCCGTCAGGATTGAGGCGGGTCACCGTTTTCCCACCGAAGATGAGCGTCTTACCGCCGGCGACCGGGAGGACTTCGTCGTACTGTCCGATCTTGGTCGGCGGGGCCGCCGGGTCGGGCGCGCCGTCGGCGAGGAAGTATTCGACCCGACCCTCCGGTTGAGGGGCGGTCCCCGCTTCCCGCTGGGCGACGAGGCTGCCGTCGGCTCGTGCGTAGACGCGCGAGAACCCCGTCTTTTCGAAGTGGACGCCGAGGCTCGGAGCGGGGACGCCGTCCCGGCCGTAGATCGTCGACTCGGTCGGGTCGGCGGCCGCGGCGGCGCCAACCGCGACCAGGGCCGCCAGGAGGCCGACCACGCCGACCAGCGCCAGAACGACTCGAGCACCACGCCATGTCGCCTCCCCAGAAGTCACGTCCCCACAGCCCTTTCGCGCGATGAAAGTTTCGATGGACGAGATTCTTCAAGCACAGCCGGCGGAAAACCGAACCCGAGGCGGCGCCGGGCCGACGCGCGGTAGGCGCCCCACCCCATGGATCGGGGGGCGCCGTGACGAGATCTTCCTCCCACTGGACAGAGGCTCCACCGGAGCCCGACGACGGAGGAAGCGATGTACAAGCATGGAAGTGCCCCGACGCTGCTGGGAAAACGGATGGCTTGGCCGCTGGTCGCGCTCTGCGCGCTCGTGGTCACCCTCGGTGTCGCCTCGGCCGCCCACGCGGAGACGGCGACGCTGGGGCGCATCGGAGTGAACAACCCGAAAAACACCTGCACCAACTGTCACTACCTGCAGGTGAAAAGCAGCCCCGAAGCTGGCTACGTGGTGCCGCCCGGTGAATGGACGATCACCTCCTGGAGCGGCATGGGAGGCGAAAAAGCCGGGCTCGTGCGGTTCGATATCTACCGGCCGACCGGAGTCGCCGGCCAGTACGCGGTGCTGAGTCAGAGCGAATGGGAGACCGTGCCCGCCGCGACCGTGTCCACCTTCCCGATCGCGATCGCGGTGCAGGGCGGCGACGTGCTCGGCCTCGCCACCGGGCCCTCCGGATACCCGGCGCTGATCCAGACCAAAGACGAAGGGGACCTGCTCGGCGGCCTCATCGGCGCTCCGCCCTCACTCGGCGAACTCGTCGGCAACGGGACGGCGCGGGAAGTCAACACCTCGGGTGGCAGCGAGCTGAACGTCGCGGTGACGCTCGAACGCCCCGACCCGCTGCCGATCGAAGCGCCCGCCCCGGCCGCCCCGGTCACGACCACCCCGGCCGCCCAGGTCGCGAACGGTCACTTCACCCTCGGCAAGCAGTGGCACAAGCGCGGCTCCGCGGTGGTCGGCCAGACGATCACGGTCTCCGGCCCGGGGACGCTGAGCATCGGCGGCAAGGGGATCGGCTCACGCCAGATCGCCGCGCCCGCCGCGGGCCCGATCGCCGTCGCCTTCACGCCCCAGGGCGGGCTGCTCGGCTCGCTGATCCGGCACGGCAAGGCGAAGGGGACGGCGCAGATCGCCTTCACCCCGACCGGCGGCTCCCCCGCAACGCGCACCGAGACGGTGCACTTCCGACTCGCCCGCTGAGCGCGCCGGTCCAGAGCAGACACAGAACCAGAAGGAGAATCGAGATGGGAACGCTGCAGAAGATGATGAGCTCGCAGGGCGAGACGATGAGGGCGCAGATGGAAGAGCTGACCGGCGAAGAAGTCCTCGCCGCTGGTCAGCTGCGGCAGGGGCACAAGCCCTCGATGACGGCGATGATGACCGGCACGGCGCTGTTCGAGGTGCTGCGGCCGCGCCGCTCGAAGGCGCTGCCGCGCGGCTTCGTCCTCGCGCTGACTCCCACCCGCGCCGTCGCCTACGCCTGCATCGGCGTGTCCGACGACGAGGACGGGACCAACTTCCACGTCGTCGTGCGCGGCAAGGAGCGCGGCTCGTGGCCACGCGAGGCAGTCAGCTTCGCCGGCGGGCCGCGCGACGGGACCCTGACCGTGGCCGGGGAGAGCTTCCCGGTAACCCGGCCGAACATGATCGACGACGAGGAGACCACGGCGCTGCTGGCGGCGCTGGGCGCCTGACGATGACGGCGGTCGACGTCCACCGCGATGTCACCCCGGCGCTCGTCTGCCGGGACCGCGCCGAGCTCGGCGGCGCCCCGGCCCAGCTACCGGCCCAGGAGGGACTGGCGGACCTCGCGTGTGCGGCTGGCGAGCGCCGGACCGAGCGGGACAAGGACGCAGGGAGGCCGAATAGCAGCGCTATTTGGCCGACCGAGGACGCCGGACCGCGACGCGTCCGCCGCCGCCAGACGTGCGCGGGAGGTTCGCCAGTCCCTCCCCAGCGCTGGGTCGGGATCGAGCTGGAGAGCACCACCTTCAACCGCCGCTACCGGCTCCTCACCCTGGCCGGCCAGGACCAGATCTACGCCCGCGAGCTGTTCTCCCCGGCGCTGATCGCCTGGCTCGCCCACGACGTACCGCCGGGCTTCACCTTCGAGCTGAACGAGCGCCACCTGCTGGTCGCCCTGCCCGGTCATCTCACCGAGGAGGACGACCTCGACCGGCTCGCCGGCCTCGCCGCCGAGCTGGCGCGACGGATGCGCGAGGAGGCGACGGAGGAGGGCGAGGGGACCGGCCTCTTCGACGAATCCGCCCACCTTGCCCGAGATCGACCGCCGCCTCGGCGAGGTCGACTTCGAGAAGCCGCCGGGGAGCGTCGGCCTCGCCTACGAAGCGTTCCGCGAAAAGGCACGATGGCGGCCGACGGTGCTGCTGCGCACCGTCCTCTGGACCGCCTTCGCCTTCGCCGTCGTCGCCGCCCCCGTGGCGCTCGTGTTCAACCCGCTGATCGCCGTCCTCCCGGCCGCGATGGTCGCCTACCTCGCCTACTGGATCGCCAGCATCCTGATCGCCTCTGACTACACCCGGCGCGGCGTCTCGGTGCGGCGGCTCGGGCTGGAGGCGTTCATGCGCGGCTACGCCGACTCGCGCGGTCTGCGCCTCGTCGACCGCTGGCGCTTCCACGCCCGCCACCGTGAGCTGCCGCTGCCCGGCGTCGCCTCCCACGTGCTGGCCGGGTCGATCCCGGGGACCGACCGCGAAGGGCTCCTGGCCGCCCTCGGCGACGCCGCCGAGCTACGCAGCCGCGGGGTCGAGGTCGCCCACACCGCCGACCGGCCGCTGGCCGCGCTGGCGCTGGTGGTCGAGCTGCCCTCCATCGCGGACGCCGAGCGTCTGGCCGCGATGCCTGCGCTCGCTCCCGCGCCGTCGAGCGCCTCCGCCGGTCCGCCCGCCGAGCCGCTGCGGATCGAGCGGCACGGCTCCACGGTCGCGATCTGGCGCCCCGAGCCGGGGCAACATCATGCTCAGCGCGGCCGGCTTCGACCGCTTCCGCGCCGCCTGCGGCGAGCTACTCGCGCAGGTAGGCGAGCACGGCGAGGACCCGGCGGTGGCCGCCGTCGCTCCCGTCGCCTAGGTCGAGCTTGCCGAAGATCGCGGTGACGTGGCGCTCGACCGCGCGCTCGGAGACGAACAGCTCGGCGGCGATCGCCCGGTTCGTCTGCCCTTCGGCCATCGCCTTCAGGACCTCGCGCTCGCGCTCGGTCAGGGTGTCGAGCGGGCCCTCCCCACGCCGCCTGCCGAGCATCTCGGTGACCACCTCGGGATCGAGCACCGACCCGCCCTCGGCGACCCGCCGCACCGCGTCGACCAGCCGGTCGACCTCGGCGATCCGGTCCTTCAAGAGGTAGCCGACGCCCTCACTGCCCGCCGAGAGCAGGTCGACGGCGTAGTGCTCCTCGACGTACTGGGAGAGGACCAGGATCCCGGTGCCCGGCAGCTCGGCGCGAATCGTCGCCGCCGCGCGCAGGCCGTCGTCGGTGTTGTCGGGGGGCATGCGGATGTCGACGATCGCCACCTCGGGCTTGTGGGCGCGGACCTTGCGCAGCAGGTCCTCGGCGTCGCCGGCCTGGCCCGCGACCTCGATCCCCGCCTCCTCGAGGATCCGCGCCGCGCCCTCGCGCAGCAGCACGCTGTCCTCGCCGATCACAACTCGCATGGGATCTCCGCCCTTACCGTCGTCCCCTCGCCGGCCGGGCTGGCGACCGTCAACTGCCCGCCGAGCGCCGCCACGCGGTCGGCCAGCCCGCCGAGCCCGCCGCCGTCGAGGTTGGCGCCGCCGGGACCGTCGTCGCCCACGGTGACGACGACGGAGCCGCCGTCGACCTGGACCCGGACCTCGACCGTGCTCGCCCCCTCGGCGTGGCGGGCGGCGTTGGTCAGCCCCTCGGCGACGACGAAGTAGGCGGCCGCCTCGACCGCGGCGGCGAAGCGTCCCTCGGCCACCCCGGCCAGCTGCGCGGGCAGCGGGCTGCGGCGGACGAGGCCGCGCAGCGCCGGCTCGAGGCCGCCCTCGGTCAGCACCGCCGGGTGGATGCCGCGGGCGAGCTCGCGCAGCTCCGCGGTCGCCGCCTTCAGCTCGGCGATCGCCTCCTCCAAGAGCTCGCCCGCGTCGCCGGGCTCCTCGCCGAGCGCGGCGCGCGCCGAGGCGAGAGTCATCGCGACGCTGACCAGCTGCTGCTGGGCACCGTCGTGAAGATCGCGCTCGATCTGCCGGCGCGCCTCGTAGGCGGTCTCGACCAGGCGGGCGCGGGAGCGGCGCAGCTCGGCCTCGGCGGCGCGGCGCTCGGTGATGTCGCGCAGGTGGCCGGTGAAGACCGGTTCGCCCGGCACCTCGATCCGGGTGATCGTCAGCTCGGCCGGGAAGCGGGCGCCGTCGCCGCGCTGCGCCTCGACCTCGACCCGCTGGTCGAGCAGCCGCTCCTCCCCGGTCTCCAGGTAGCGGCGCAGGCCGGCGCGGTGGCGGTCGCGCTGCTCCGGCGGGATCACCAGCTCGGCCATCTCGCGGCCGACGGCGTCCGCCGCGGAGATCCCGAAGGTGCGCTCCGCCGCCGGGTTGAACTCGAGCACGCGACCGTGGTGGTCGATCGTGATCACGCAGTCGAGCGCCGCCTGCAAGGTCGCCCGGTGGCGCAGGAAGGCGACGTCGGTGGAGTGCTCGGCGCGGCGCCGCTCGAGCAGCTGGCCGAGCTGCACCTGGACGACCTCGAGCGAGGCGAGCATCTCCGGCCCGGGCTCGGTCGGGCGCGCGGCGAAGCACTCGATCCGGGCGAGGACGCCGCGCTCGCTGCGGGCCGGGAACTCGACCTCGGTCTGCAGGCTGGCCTTGCGGGCGAGCAGCTCGTCGCGGTCGAGGCCGTCGGCACCGGCGCCGCCGGCGTCGCGCCACCAGCTCGCCCCGCAGCTCCAGGAGCCGGCTTCCGCGTCCTCCTCCCAGACGACGACCAGATCGACGCCGAGGCCGGTGCCGATCACCGCCAGCGCCCGTGCCAGGGCATCGTCGGTGTCGGCGGCGCCGCGGATCGCGCGGGCCACGGAGCGCTCCACGGGCTGCCCCACCCCGGCGACGGACGAGTTCACGCCCGGGACTCTAGAAGCGCCTCCAGCGTTTTTCCATCCAGGTCGAGCTTGCTGACGAACCCGCGGGCGCCGGAGCGGGCCGCCAGTTCGCCGTAGTCGGCCCGATCGTGGGTCGAGGTGACGACGACGGCGAGGTCCGGGTCGCGATCATGGAGGCGGCGGGCCACCTCGATCCCACTGATGTCGGGGAGGCCGACGTCGAGCAGGACGAGGTCGGGGGCGCAGCGCTCGGCCTCGCGCAGCGCCCCCTCGCCGTCGGCCGCCTCGCCGACAACCTCCCAGCCGGCGGCCCCCAGGCTGCGCGCCGCGGTGCGGCGGAAGCCCGGGTGGTCGTCGACGATGAGGAGCCGGCGGCTCACCCCTCGGTCGCCTCGATCACGCGCACCCGGACGATCGCCGGAGTGGGATCGACGCCGGCCGCGGTCGCGGCGACGGCCGCGACCTTGTGCTTGCCGGGCTTCAGGCGAAGCGTCGTGGTGGCACTGCACGCCCGCCACGCCTTCCCGTCGACCCGGCAGCGGTAGCTGGCCCCGGCGACGGTCGAGCCGATCGCGACGGTGACCTTGGCGCTTTTGCCGCTCGCCGTCACGCGGTGCTTGCCGCGCAGCGCGATGGTGGTGTCGGGGACGACGGGACTCGCCGCGATCGAGCCGGTTCCACCGCCTGCGATGCCTTCACCGGAGCCGCCGGCGGCCCCTCCCCCGCCTTCGCCGCCCGCGGGCGCGCAGCCGGGGTCGAACTCGTCGGCCCCGATGTCGCGGCGCGCAGCCGCGCCGCAGGTGCCGGCGATGGCGCGAGCGTCGCCGTCGCGGTCGAGCGCCCCGATGGCCGGCGCCGCCGGATCGCCGCCATCGATCAGCGCCGAGCCCGCGGCCAGGTGAAAGTCACCGCCGACCGGGTCGACGAAGCCCGGGACGAGATTCGTGACGCTCGTCGGCAGGTAGGTCGAGGTGCCGCTCGTCCCGCTGCCGTCGAGGTTGGTGTTGATGTTCACCTTGGCCGGGTCGTAGTTCGAGTAGAGCACGGTCGCCTTCGCTTCGCGTTCGGCGTCCGACCAGACCTCCAGGGCGTGGGCCGGACCGCTGATCACCGTATCGGCGATCGTCGCATTCGCGGTCTCCTGGGTCTGGTCGGCCTGCACCCGGATCCCGGCGGTGTTGAAGCCTTCGCCGCCGACGATCGTGTCGTTTTCGATCGTGCCGAGGATCGTCGAGAAGCTGTTGTTGTCGTTGGCGAGCTTGATCCCTACGGCGCTGTTGCGTTTCTCGACCTGGATCAGCGAGTCACGGACGACGAGCGCGCCGCCGTCGGTCTGCGCGCCCCACCAAGCGGTGATCCGCGACCGTTCGACCGTCACCGTGTTGCCGCTGCCGGTGATGCCGACATCGGCGGTGATTTCGTCGTCGAGCAGCGTGACGTCGCCGCTCGACGCGATGACGGCGGTGTTGGTCGGGCTGGCGACTTCGGGGAGCTTGACGGTCGAATCGACCAGCTTGCCTCCGGTGCCCAGCTCGATCCCCTGGGCGTTGGAGGCCGCGGGCCCATCGACGTGCAGATCGCGGGCCAGGACCACGCTGGCGCCGACCCCGCCGATCTCGAGGCCCCAGTCGGCGGCGATATCGGCGTTGGCCGGGATCGTCAACGACAGCCCTTCGACGCTGGAGCCGTTGCCGGCGAAGATGCTGATGCCCGACTGCAGGCCGACCGTACTGCCCATGGTGAGGTGCGGGTTCCCGATCCCGCGTAGGTGAAGGACTCCTTCACTCGCGTAAGACACCTCGGAGGCGTTCGGCGCCGAGGGCAAGGTGTAGGAGCCGGGGCCGATCAGGACCGAGTCCGGGCCCGCCTGGTTCTGCGCCGCCGCCAGCCCCGAGAGGATCGTCGGCTGCGGCGCTTCGCAGGAGGGGTCGATCGAGTCGTTGTCGACGAGCACACCGGGCGTCGTGTCGACGCAGAAGACGGTCGCGCCCGCCATGCCCGGCAGCGCGAACAGCACCCCCAGGGCGCCTAAGAAGATCAACAACAACGCTTTCCTCACCACGATCACTCCTTCCGATTGGCTGACGGAAGGAGCGTCGCGAAACGACGGCCCGCCGATAAGAGAGGCGAGCCGCCGCTTCGTGGCGGAAAACCGAACCCCGGCGCGGGCTCGGCGGCGAGGGTAGCGGAAGTCCTCGACGCGCCGGGTAGTCAACCGGCACTTCGCTCCTCGGCGGTCGACCTAACCGGCGCTATAGGTGGGTTAGGACGACCGCGGCCCCTGCGGCGGGGGGACGGGTGCGACCTGGGGCCTGCGGCCGGGGACGGCGTGATTCGGAGGCTGGTCGATTGGGGACGGCGGGCCCGGGCGTCTCGGAGGCGACCCGGGCAGGCTGTGGCCGCCTCCGAGACGCCCGGGTCGGGAGGTCTGCGGGGAGGGGCCGTCACAGGGATGTGGCGCCTGCGGGGAGGGACGGCGCAGGGACGGGGCGCCCGCGGGGAGATGCCGGGGTCCCGTGAGGAAGATGGGCGGGAAGGGTGAGGGAGATGCCGGGAACTTCATAAAGACGTGCGCCCTCGCGGGGACCCCGCGCCGGCCCGCGGGGTGCGTTCGTCGCTTTTCCCATATACGGCAACAAGCGACGAACGCACCGAGGGGCCTCGGGCCCTCCGTGACCTCTCCCTCACGTCGCGGTGACGTTCCCGGCTTCTC
>DATEDJ010000120.1:0-5806 GCA_035281725.1 Solirubrobacterales bacterium | reverse complement strand
CCTGATCGGGCCCAACGGGGCGGGCAAGACCACCTTCCTCAACCTCGCCGCCGGCCTGCTCGACCCGACCTCGGGCCGGGTCGAGGTGGCGGGGGAGGTCCCCGGCTCGCACGCCGCCCGCCGAGCACTCTCCTATCTGCCCGATACGCCGGTCTTCTACGAAGACCTGAGCGTGGTCGAGCACCTCGAATACGTCGCCGCACTCCATGGAGCGAAGGACGCGGGCGCGCGGATCGACGAACTGATCGAGCGCCTCGGCCTCGACGGGTGGGAGGACGCCCTGGGGTCCGAACTCTCGAAGGGGATGAAACAGAAGGCCTCGATCGCCCTCGCCCTGGTCCGCCCCTTCGACGTCCTGCTCGCCGACGAGCCGCTCGACGGCCTCGACCCGCCCAGCCGCGAGGTCCTCTTCGAGCTGCTCGCCGAGACCCGCGCCGCGGGCGCCGCGATCGTCGTTTCCACCCACCGCCCCGACGTGATCGCCGCCGCCGACCGCTGCGTCGCGATCCGCGATGGCCGCCTCGCCTACGACGGCGCCCCCGACCCCGAGGTCCTCACCCAGATCTTCGACCGCTCAGAGCTGGAGGGGTAAGGGACGGGGAAAGGGACGCGGCCCTCTCGGCGGCGGCCCGGGCAGGCTGAGGCCGCCGCCGAGAGGGCCGGGTTCGTGGGGAGTGCGGACTATCGAGGGGCGCCCGTCACGATCCGGGAGGCTTCGGTCGCAGGGACGCGCGCTTTGACGCCGTCACAAACTCGTGACCATGGATTTGGTCCCCTATAGGGGACCAAATCTTGTACGGAGATTTCTGATCGGTGGGACACAGTGCAGTCGACTTTGACCACACCATGGTGTGGTCAAAGTCGACTAGGTGAATCTGAGCGCCGCGTCGGCGCCCGACTAAGCCCGCTCGGGCAGTTTCAGCCCGACCCGCTCCGCCACCAGGTCGATGTCGGTGCGGTGCTTGACGATGATCGACATCGACTGGTTGAAAGTCTCGCGGTCGATGTCGTCGACGCCCATCAGGAGCAGGGTGCGGGCCCAGTCGATCGACTCGGCGATCGAGGGCGGCTTCTTCAGGTCGAGGTCACGGACCATCTCGATCACCTCGACCAGCCGCCGGGCGAGCTCGCGGGGCATCTCCGGCGCATGGAGGAGGACGATCTCCATCTCCCGCTCGACCCCCGGGTAGTCGAGCCAGAGGTAGAGGCAGCGGCGCTTCAGCGCCTCGGTCAGCTCGCGCGAGTCGTTCGAGGTGAGGATGACGATCGGCATCGTCGTGGCGCTGATCTGGCCCAGCTCGGGGATCGTGATCTGGAAGTCGGAGAGGAGCTCGAGCAGCATCGCCTCGAACTCCTGGTCGGTCTTGTCGATCTCGTCGATCAGCAGGACGACCGGCTCCTCGCTCGAGATCGCCTGCATCAGCGGCCGGGTGAGGAGGAACTCGGTGCCGAAGATGTCCTCCTGCACGTCCGACCAGCCGGCTTCGCCGCCGGCCTGGATCCGCAGCAGCTGCTTGCGGTAGTTCCACTCGTACATCGCCTTCGCCTCGTCGAGTCCCTCGTAGCACTGCAGGCGCACCAGCGGGCGGCCGGTCGAGCGCGAAAGCGCCTTCGCCAGCTCGGTCTTGCCGACCCCCGCCGGACCCTCGACCAGGACCGGCTTGCCCAGCTTCTGGGCGAGGTAGGAGACCAGGGCGGCGGGCTCGTCGGCGAGGTAGCCGACCTCCGCCAGGGAGCGCTTAACGTCCTCTACTGACTCATCGGGCATGCCGGCGATGATAATCCGCGCCCGTGGCTGACCTTGTCCTGCCGTCGGCGGCCCTGCCGCAGAGTCCCGGCGCCTACATCGCGATCGTCGGCGCCGGCTTCGCCATCGGTGTCGTCGGCCACGTCTTCCGCGTGCGCTGGCTGGTCGGGGTCGGGATCGCCCTGATCGTGCTCGGTGCCCTGCTCCTGCCCTTCGCCGCAGGCATCCCCTCCGAAGAAAAGAGCCCGCCCGCAGAAGAATCGCTCGAAGGGGGCTTCGGCGAATGACCGCCACTGGAGCCAATTCGGCCACCGAAGCCGGTTCGCGCCGCGTCCCACCGGCCTGACCCGTACAGTGGTGTCCTCGTCCTCCGTTTCCGAATCGAAGGAGCTTCAATCCCTTGAGCCGTAAACGATCCGTCGTCCTGCTCGCGGCCTTTGCCGTCCTGGCCGCGATTCTCAGCGCCTGCGGTGGAGGCGGTGGTGGCAGCAGCGAAGATCCGCAGAAGGTGATCGAAAGCGCCACCTTCGAAGGCATCGAAAGCGGCGAAATCGCGATGTCGCTGAACGTCGATTCGAAGGGTGACAACGGGGGCAACGTCAAGGTCGATCTGTCGGGACCGTTCCAGTCGACCGGCAAACAGAGCCTGCCCGAACTGGCGTTGGCGATCAAAGTCGACGGCAAGGCGGAAGACGAAAGCGTGAACTTCGACGGCGGGCTGACGGTCCTGAACGATCGCGCCTTCATCGCCTACGACGGGACCAACTACGAAGTCGACCCGACCACCTTCGGCTTCATCAAATCGGGCTTCGAAGAAGCCGAGCAGGAAGGCGCCAAGGAAAGCTCCGGCGGCGCAACCTCGGCCTGCCAGAAAGCCGCCGAGTCGCTCGACCTCGGTGAATTCGTCGACAACCTCGAAAACGAAGGCTCCGAAGACATCGACGGCGTCGGCACGACGAAGCTGAGCGGCGACCTCAACCCGAAGAAGGCGATCGAAGCGGTGATCAAGCTGACCGAAAACCCGGCCTGCGAATCCGAGCTGAACGCGACCGGCGCGCTGCCGCTCGACCAGCTGAAGTCGCAGGAGTCCGAACTCGGCGAGACGATCAAGGATGCCCACGTCACGGTGAACGTCGGCGAAGACGACCACATTCCGAGGAAGGTCGCCGCCACGCTGACGATCGAACCGAAGGACACCAAGGAAACGACGGAAGTCGAACTCGAATTCACCCTCTCGAAGGTGAACGAAAAGCAGACGATCAAGGCCCCGGCCGGCGCCGAACCGATCGAAAAGCTGTTCGAAAAGCTCGGCGTCAACCCGTTCGAACTGCTCGGGATGTTCGAAGGCGGCGGTGGCCTCGGCAGCCTGCTTGAAGGCCTCGGCGGAGGAGGCGAAGGCGGCTCGGGCGGCCTCGGCAGCCAGATCGAAGAAGGGCTCGAAGAAGCCGAACTGCCCTCGGTCGAAAATTCGCAGGAATTCACCGAATGCCTCCAGAAGGCCGAAAGCGCCGCTGACGTCCAGAAGTGCGCGCCGTTGATGGAATAGCGGCCTGACCGCACCACAACCCGAGCCACCACAGCAGCCCATGGGAGCACCGCGCCTGAATGCGGCGTTCCTGCTCACCCCGCAGGGCTACCCGTACCTGCTGGCGCCGCTGATCCCGATCGCGGTCGGGCTCGACCTGGCCGGGGTCTCGGCGGTGCTCGTCTTCGCCACCTCGGCGCTCGGGATCATCCCCACCGCGGCGCTGATGGGGCGGGCTACCGAGGAGCTGGCGGCGCGCGCCGGGCCGGGGATCGGCGGCCTCCTCAACGTCACCTTCGGCAACGCGCCGGAGCTGATCATCGCCCTCTTCGCCCTCGGCAAGGGGCTGCAGGAGGTGGTCAAGGCGTCGATCGTCGGCTCGATCGTCGGCAACATCCTGCTGGTGATGGGCGCCGCGATGCTGGCGGGCGGGCTCGGCCGCGACAAACAGTTCTTCAACCGCACCGGCGCCGCGATCCAGACCTCGATGCTGATGCTGGCCGCCGCGGCGCTCCTGATGCCGGCGATCTTCGAGCTGGTCGAGGGCAAGGGCCTGCCGCTGCCGGGCAGCGTGTCGACCCACTACGGGGGCACCGTCGAGCACCTCTCGCTCGCCGTCGCGATCGTCCTGATCATCACCTACGTGCTCGGTCTGGTCTTCTCGCTGAAAACCCACCGCGATCTCTTCAACCCCGACTACGAGGACGAGGAAAGCTGGGGCTGGTCGGTGCGCCAGTCGGTGCTCGCGCTGGCGATCGCGGGCGTCCTGGTCGGGGTGATGTCGGAGGTGCTGGTCGGCTCGATAACCGAAGCCTCCGAGTCGATCGGGCTCTCGGAGTTCTTCATCGGCGTCGTCGTCGTCGCGATCGTCGGCAACGCGGCCGAGCACTGGGTCGCGGTCCTGGTCGCCCGCAAGGACAAGATGGACCTGGCGGTCAACATCGCGATCGGTTCGAGCGGCCAGGTCGCCCTCTTCGTCGCCCCGTTCCTCGTCATCGCCTCCTACTTCGTCGGGCCCTATCCGCTGGCGCTCGTCTTCAACGGCTTCGAGCTGGGGGCGATCGTGATCGCGATCCTGATCGCCAACTACGTGATCCAGGACGGTGAGTCGACCTGGTTCGAGGGCGTCCAGCTGCTCGCCGTCTACATCGTCTTCGGGCTCGCCTTCTACTACGCCTGACGAGGAGGCCGACGATGGAATACGTCCTGCTGCTCCTCAGCTTCGCGATCGTCCTCTCCGGCGCGCTGCTCTTCACCAACGCGGTGGAGTGGCTGGGACACGTGCTCGGACTGGGGCAGGGGGCGGTGGGGAGCGTCCTCGCCGCCGTCGGCACCGCGACGCCGGAGACGCTGATCGCGATCATCGCCCTGATCAGCGCCGAAGCAGGCTCCGAAGACGTCGCGATCGGGGCGATCGTCGGGGCGCCGTTCCTGCTCGGGACGCTGGCGATGGGCCTGATCGGACTTTTCGCCTACCTCTACCGAGAGCGGCGCGCCCAAGGCGTCGCCCTCGCCGCCCACGGGCCGACCCTGGAGCGCGACCTGCTCTTCTTCCTCGCCTTCTTCGCCCTTGCCGGGGCGCTGGCGTGGGGGCCGCCGTTCGGGGTTCGGCTGCCGCTCGGGATCCTCTTCGTCCTCGCCTACCTCTTCTATGTGCGGCGGACCCTGGCCTCCTCCGGCGAGGTGCAGGGGGAGGAGACCCTGGACCCGCTCTACTTCGACCGGCGCGCCGACCGCACCGAGGGCAAGCCACCGCCCGTCCTCTGCGCTCTCCAGCTGCTGGTCGGCCTCGGCGCGATGGTCGGCGGAGCGCACCTCTTCGTCGAAGAGCTGCTGAAGATCGCCGACAGCCTCGGCGTCGAGGCCCTCGTTCTCGCCCTCGTCCTGGCGCCCCTGGCGACCGAGCTGCCGGAGAAGGTCAACAGCTTCTTCTGGGTGCGCGAGGGCAAGGACGCCCTGGCCCTCGGCAACGTCAGCGGCGCGATGGTCTTCCAGTCGACGATCCCGATCGGAATCGGCCTGATCTTCACCCACTGGAGCCTCAACACCAACGCGGTCGTCTCGATCGGCCTCGGCCTCGTCGGCGGCCTGCTCGCCTACGAGTGCCTCCACCGGGCGAAACGCTTCTCGCTCCCGGCGGTGGTCGCTTGGTTCGTGCTCTACGCCTCGTTCATAGTGATCGTCGCCGTTTAGGAGCCTGATTCCGCGACACCCTGCTTCGCGGCCAGTGCTTTCTTCCGCCGTTCCTTATCTCTCATATGCGGGGATAAGGAACGGCGGAGGGGTGGGGAGGTTGGGAAGGGACGGGGAAGGGATGGCAAGGGACGGGAAAGGGACGCGGCCATCTCGCGGCGGCCCTGGCAGGCTGTGGCCGCCGCGAGATGGCCGGGCCTGTGGGGAGAGGCGAGGGTGCGGGGCGCCTGCGGGGACCGGGGTGCGGAAGTGCTGAGGGATCCGTGAGGGAGAAGCCGGGAACGTCACGGCGACGTGAGGGAGAGGTCACGGACGGCCCGGGTCCCCTCGGTGCGTTCGTC
>DATEDJ010000119.1:0-27564 GCA_035281725.1 Solirubrobacterales bacterium | reverse complement strand
GTCACTTCTCGCGCCTTCGGTGACCGTCTCCACGCTTCCGCGCGTCCTTCACCCGCCCCCGTCCCTAGCGTGGTTCCTTTTCCCCCGTATAGGCGGATAAGGAACCACGCAACGAGCTCCGTGCCGTGGATGTGTGCCGTCCCCCCGCGCTCGAGGAGCCGTGGAATCAACCATCCAGCGGCGCTCAGGACAGCAGGAGCTCGAGCAGCGCCTTCTGCGCGTGGAGGCGGTTCTCCGCCTGGTCGAAGACGGCGGACTGCGGGCCGTAGAGGACGTCGGCGGTGATCTCGTCGCCGGGGTGGGCGGGCAGGCAGTGCAGGACGATCGCCGAGTCCTTGGCCGCGGCGACCAGGTCGGCGTCGAGCCGGAACGGGGCAAGATCGCGACGCCGGCGCTCCTCGTCTTCGTCGCCCATGCTCACCCAGACGTCGGTGTAGAGGGCGTCGGCGCCGTCGGCGGCGGCGCGTGGGTCGCTGGTCAGCTTCACCCCGTGCGCCCCCTCCAGCTGGTAGTCGGCGGGGGCGGCGACGACGACTTCGATCCCGGCGAGCTCGCCGAAGATCGCCAGCGACCGCGCCACGTTGTTGCCGTCGCCGACGTAGGCGAGGCGCAGGCCGGCGAGGTCGCCGAAGCGCTCGCGCAGGGTGAGCAGGTCGGCGATCGCCTGGCAGGGATGGTGGAGCGGGGTGAGCGCGTTGACCACCGGCACGTCGGCGGCGGCGGCCAGCTCGACCACCCGCTGGTGGGACCCCGAGCGGATCACCACCGCGTCGACCATGCGGGAGAGGACGCGGGCGGTGTCGGCGATCGACTCGCCCCGGGACAGCTGCATTTCGTCGCCGCGCAGGACCACGGGGTGGGCGCCGAGCTCGGCGACGCCGACGTCGAAGGAGATCCGGGTGCGGGTCGAGGGGCGCTCGAAGACGAGGGCCACGGAGCGGCCGGCAAGCGACTCGGCACCGAGGCGGCCGCCTTTGCGGGAGGGGTCGCGCCCCGCTTTCAGGTCGGCGGCACGGTCGAGCAGACGCTCCAGCTCGAAGGCGCCCAGCTCTTCACCGGTGAGGAAGTCTCGCTTCAAGGCGCCGATACTAGTCCCGTGACAGGCAACGTTCGCCCTCTCTGGCTGGGCCTCGCCGCGCCCGGCGGCGTCCTCGACCGCTCGACGTGGCTCCGCCACGCCTTCGGGTCTGCGTCCTTGCCGGCCACGTCGATGCCTGCGCCAGAGCCGGGCAAACGTCACCCGTCACGGGACCGGAGCAGATGGAGCTGACCGTCCTCTGCTGGAACCTCTTCCACGGCCGCGACTTCCCGCCCGACCCCGGGCTGCGCAGCTGGCGCTCCCGCCTGCTGCGGCTCGACGAGTCGAACGAGACCCACGTCCAGGTCAACCGCGACCTCACCGCCGAGTTCGGGACGCTGCTCTCCTCGGCGGCCTGGGACGTGGCGATGCTGCAGGAGTGCCCGCCGCGCTTCGCCGGGCCGCTGGCGCGGGCGAGCGGCGCCGAGTACCACCGCGTCTTCACCTCGCGCAACGAGCTCGGCTTCTGGCGGGCCTTCCTGGCGCGGCAGAACCCGGACCTGATCGCGTCGAACGAGGGTGGCTCGAACACGACGCTGGTGCGGGTGCCGGGCAAGCTCGGCGGGATCGCCGAGATGCGCGAGCTGGAGATCCATGCGGGCGAGCCAGAGCGCCGCGCGATGGCCTTCACCCGGACCGCGGCGGGCGTCTGCGTCGCCAACCTGCACGCGACCAACGATTTGCCGAAGCTCGCTATAGCCGATGTGTTGCTGGCTGCCGAAGCGGCTAGTGGATGGGCTGGCGACGCGCCGCTGATCTTCGGCGGCGACCTCAACCTGCGCCCGGCCGAGGACCCGGAGCTGTTCGCGAAGCTCGCCGCGGAGTTCGGCCTCGACTCGCCGACCACCGGGCCGAGGGCGATCGACCACGTCCTCGTCCGCGGCCTCGACGTCGTCGCCGCGCCCGCCCAATGGCCGCCCGAGCGCCGCGAGCTGAGCCTCGACGGCAAGGCCCTCCGGCTCTCCGATCACGCCCCGGTAGAGGCGCGCTTTTCAAGAGACGACCCGCCAGCGCTCGCAAATTGAGATATTCGGCGCGAGGGTAGAAGTCCCGGACCGGCAATCGTGACCAAACGAGGGGGCGTTGATGGCTGACGAGAAACCCAACTCAGACAAAAAACAAACTGCCAAAAAAACGGGCGGCAAAAAAGCGGCGGCAAAAAAAGCCAAAGCGAAACCGAAAAAAGCTGCGGCTAAAAAAGCTTCCAAACCGAAAGCGAAAAAAGCGGCTCCCAAAAAAGCCGCCCCTGAAAAAGAGACGCCGAAAAAACGCCCCTCGCGCCCGACCGTCGGCCTCGACAAATCGATCGCCCAGCTCCGCGACTCGCTCGAGCACAGCGTCACGCTCTCCCGCGAGCGGATCCAGGAGGTCGTCGACGACGCGGTGAAGCGCGGCCGGATGACCCATGGCGACGCCGAGAAGATGATCGGCGAACTGCTCAAACGCGGCCGCAAACAGACCGACGCGCTGCTGTCCGAGCTGGAGAAGCTGGTCCGCCAGGCGCGCAGGAAACTCCCCTAGGTGACGAATGCGACCAGCACCGAGGCGGCGGCCGGCCGGGCGCCGCGCAAAGGCGAGCGGCTCGAGGTGGAGATCGACTCGCTCGCCTTCGGCGGCCGCGGGGTCGCCCGCGCCGACGGCTTCGTCGTCTTCGTCGCCGGCGGGCTGCCGGGCGACCGCGTCCTTGCCGAGGTGACGAAAGGCAAGAAGCGCTTCGCCGAGGCGCGCACGGTCGAGCTGCTGCGCGCCGGCGCCGACCGCGTCCCGGACCGCTGCACGCACGGCGGCGAGCCCTGCCCCGGCGCCCCCTGGCAGGGCCTCCCCTACGAGCGCCAGCTAGCCGAGAAGCAGGCCCAGGTCGAGGACTCGCTGCGGCGGATCGGCGGCCTCGACGGCTTCGAGATGGAGGCGATCGTCCCCGCCCTCGACCAGTGGCGCTATCGCAACAAGCTCGAGTACTCGTTCGGGACGGGCGCCGTCGGCACCGCCGACGAGGGCGTCGCGCTCGGCTTCCACGCGCGCGGGCGCTGGGACCTGATCGTCGACGTCGACGACTGCAAGCTCGCCTCCGAAGCCGGTAACGCGGCCCGCAACGGGGTGCGCGAATGGGCCCGGATGGAGGACGTCTCCGCCTACGACGCGCGGGCGCGCCGCGGCGTGCTTCGCAACCTGGTCGTCCGCGAGGGGAGGCGGACCGGCCAGATCCAGACCCGCCTGGTGACCACCGCGACGCGGCTGCCGCGACCGCCGGTCGACCTTCACACGACGATCGAGGGCGACGCCGGCGGCACCGACGGGCCGACCGGCGCGCTCGGCGAAGAGCGCCTGCACGAGGAGCTCTGCGGGCTCAAGTTCGAGATGTCCCACGGGGCCTTCTTCCAGACCAACACCGAGATGGCCGAGCGCCTCTACGGGGTGGCGACCGAGTTCGCGGGCCTGAGCGGCCGCGAGCGTGTTTTTGATCTCTTCTGCGGGATCGGCACGATCGGGCTGACGATGGCCGGCGACGCGGGCGAGGTCTGGGGCCTCGAGATCGTCCCCGAGGCGATCGACGACGCCGAGCGCAACGCCCGCCGCAACAAGATCGAGAACGCCAAGTTCGTCGCCGCCAACGCCCGCACCGGCGTGCGGCCGCTGCTCGAGGAGGCGGGCAAGCCCGACGTCGTCGTGGTCGATCCGCCGCGCGCCGGGCTCTCGCAGAAAATCGTCCGCCGGCTGATCGAGTGCGAGGCGCAACGGATCGTCTACGTCTCCTGCAACCCGACCACGCTGGCCCCGAACGCCAAGCAGCTCGAGGAGGCCGGCTACAAGCTCCGCCGCGTGCGCCCGGTCGACATGTTCCCCCAGACCCCGCACATCGAGTGCGTGGCGCTGCTGGAGAAGGTCGCCGCCTAAGTGCATTCGCACTTATCACCGCTATGCGGTGATTTCTGCGAACGCACCCGGCGCTACTTGGTCCCCGGGACCTCTTCGAGGCCGTAGAAGGTGTAGTAGCCGGCGACGTAGAGGCGGTGGCCGTCGGAGACGACTGGCGAGTAGCCGGCCGAGTGGAGGGCGAAGTCGCGCTTGTGGGTGTGGACGTCGTAGCCGACCGACTGGCGGGTCTTGAAGCTGGAGCTGAAGACGGTGTTGCCGATCACGCTGGCGGTCCCCGGGATCGGGCCGCCGACGTCCTGGTGCCAGCGCTCGTGGCCGTCGCGTGCCGAGAGGGCAAAGAGCCGTCCGTTTTCGGAGCCGATGTAGACGGTCGCCGGCGTCCCCGGCACCTTCGCCACCGCGGGCGAGCCGTAGACGGCGCCGCCGGTCGGGAAGGACCAGGCGATCTTGCCGCTCTTGCGGTCGAAGGCGAAGACGACGCCGTCGTCGCGGGCGGCGTAGACGTGGCCGAAGGCGATCGCCGGCGAGGAGTAGAAGCCGCCCTTGCTGAACGGCTCCTGCTTGCTGGTGTTGGTGCGCCAGACGACCTTGCCGGTCTTCGCGCTCAGCGCCAGCATGCCGCTCTGGTAGTTGCCGACGTAGATCAGCCCCTGGTGGAACGAGGGGCTAGCCTTGATCGCCGCGTGCCCCTTGTACTCCCAGATCTTGTGGCCGTCGGCGGTGTCCAGCGCCAGCACCTGGTTGGAGTCGGTGCCGATGTAGAGGGTCTTGCCGACGATCAGCGGCGAGGACTCGAGGTGCGCGTTCAGGTCGCGCTTCCAGTCGACCTTGCCGGTCTTCGAGTTGAGCGCGATCAGGGCGCCGCCGATCTCGGCGACGAAGACGTGGCCGCCGTAGTAGGCGGGCCCGGTGACGTCGATCGGCGCCCCGTGCAGCCGCTTGCGCACGATCCGCGTCCAGAGGATCTTTTTGTCCTCCAAGCGGACCGCGTACACGTTGCCGTACTTGTTGACCAGGTAGGCGACGCCGCCGTAGACGGCGGGCGGGAACTCGATCAAGGCGTGGGTGTTGAGGTGCCAGAGGACCTTGAAGGGCGGATCGAGATCCTCGATCGGCCCGCCGAGGTAGTGGGTGCGCTGCGGCAGCCGGCCGAAGAACGGCCACGCGGCGGTCGGCGTTTCGTCGTTCAGCTGGGAGGGTTTGCTCTCGGCTCGTTCCTCGCGCCTGGTCAGCGCCGGTTCGTGGCCGACCGTTTTCCCGGTCGGCGCGGTCGTCCGGTGCACCGGTTCGGCGTTCGCCTCGGCGATCACCGGCGAGTGCGCTTCCCGTTTGGCGACCGAATCGGAGCTCGCCCCACCCGAGCTCCCGGCGTCATCCGAATGCGAGTGCCTGCCGAAGACCGGGACCGCGATCAGGACGACCACGATCCCGACGACGAGCAGGCCGACGAGCAGCGGCAGGACGATCGAGCGGCGCATGCTCCCGCCATCGACCGCCGCCGACCCTCGCTTTAGCTTCGCGGCCCCCCGCGGACACTCAGACCACCCTCCCGCCTAGTGCGTTCGCAGTAATCCCCGCTATCCGGTGATTTCTGCGAACTCACCCTCTGGGGCGGGGCTCAATACGGGGGAAGGTCCTCGTACCACTTGCCGAGCATGCGGAACGCTCGCCAGAACCTTTGCTTGGCGCCCTCTTCGTCGAGGCTTTCGTCGATGTCGGGGACGTAGAGGGCGTCGATCGTCGGGGTGAAGGCCTGGATCTCGCCCTCCCGTTTTTCGATCTGACGCGAGAGCGGCACCTGGAGGCCGTTGAGGACGCGGAGGCTGGGCTCGCCCATGATGACGACGATCTTCGGCTGCACGATCGCGATCTCCTCGATCAGCCGCGCCACGCACTCCTGCGGCGCCAGGTCCGGCTCCGCCACCGGGCACTTCACGCAGAGGGTGCCGTAGACGACCAGCGGGTCGATCCCCAGCCGTTTGAACGATTTCATCAGCGCGTTGCCGGCGCGACCGTAGAAGGCGACCCCCTCCTCGATCTCCGCCGACATCGGCGAGTGCTTCAGCATCAGGATGTCCGCCAGGGGATGGCCGGAGCCGAGCACCGGCATCAGCTTCCCCCGCGGGCAGTAGGGGCACTCGAGGATTTCGCGGCTCATCTGGTTGAGCTCGCGGATCGCCCTCTCTAGATACTTCTCGCGGATCTCGTCGTCGGTGGAGTGCATCTGCCCGGACATCTTTGACGACGTGGGCGCGCCTCCTTCGCGACGAATCGGGTGCATCAGGACTTGCTCGCCTACCGCCGCCCCGGCGCGGGCCGCCGCGGGCGCCCCCCACGCGCCGGTTTCGGGTTGCTGACGCGCCGTTTCGGCGCCTTCGGCCGCCCCGTCGTCTGCAGGAACTTCAGCGTCTGCACGTAGACCAGGTTCTTGTGCTTGCGGGTGATGTCGGCGTCCCGCATCGCCTCGAGGAACTCGGCCGGGCCGTCGAAGTCGTGGATCCGCTGGCGCACGCTGCCCAGCCCCTGGGCGACGTGCGAGTCCGAGCCGGCCGCCGGGATGATCCGGTACTTGCCCGCGAACCGCACCGCCTCCTCGTTGAAGGCGGTCAGCGCCACCCGCGGGTTGAAGACCTCGAGCAGGTCGACCTCCTCGACCATGTCGAGCAGGTGCTCGTAGTCGGGCACCGAGTGGAAGCGGTCGAACGGGTGGGGGACGTAGACGAGCCCGCCCTGCTCGCGGATCGCGGCGATCGTCTCCGCCATCGTCAGCCCCTTGGGGATCTTCTCCTTGAGGAAGAGCCCGATCACCTCGCCCTGCTCGGCGGTCTTCACCTCCTCGGCGACGATCACCTTCAGGTCGTCCATGGACTCTGCGATCGCGGCCGCCTCGAGCGCCCCCGACACCTCGTTGTGGTCGGTGATCGCGATCGCCCCGAGGCCGCGGTCGCGAGCCGTCTGCAGCAGCACCTCGACCGGCGTCGCGCAGTCGCCGCTGTGGTCGGTGTGCATGTGCAGGTCGACCTCGATCAGCGGTCGCTTCGCCAGCTTCGCCCGCAGCGCCGGGTCTCCGGTCGGGTCGTGCCGGCGCGCCAGCACCCGCCTGTAGACCGCTTCGAAGGAGTCGGTGATCGCGCCCCAGTCGTCCCCCTCGACCAGCTCGTATGTGGCCGGGAAGTAGCGCTGAAGCAGATCCGCGGTCGCCTCGCTGGTCACCGTACGAGCGTCGATCCGCCCAAAGAAGATCTCCACCAACGGCCGCGCCACCTGAGTAGAGAGCACCCGCTCCTGCGGCCCGTGGAACGTGGCGACGTTAAGCGCCAACGAGTGCCGCAGCGCCGCCGCCGAAACACTGGGAGCAAACGGCTCGTGCACGTGGACGATGTCGAACGGCCGCGCCGTCAGCGGCCGCTTGACCGGCTCCGCACTGCTGATCCGGACCACCTGGTGCCCGCGCCGCGACAGCTCCTCCGAGAGCCGCCCGACGAACTCGTTGACCGGTTTCCGCGTCGTCCGCCGATGCGGCGAGACCTGCGCGATCGTCAATTGCTCAGACAGGGGCAAGGGCACGAAGCTCAAAGAATAAGAGCCCGCCGAAAGCGGGCCCTTACCAAGTGTCGAAGGGAGCGGGGGTGACCCCCGAACGAGCCTCCCCGCTGTTGTGAGGGAGGGGGTCACCCCCGCTCCCTCCCCGCGAACTAGTCGACCGACCCTGGCACTTCAGCCGGCCGCGCCCCGCGCGCATTCGCCGTGATGAATTCCTCGGTCAGTTCCCGAGCTTCGTCGTCCGGACGCTGCGTGTGCGGGCTCTTCATCAGGTAGCTCGACGGCCCGTCGAGCTGCCCCGCGATGCCGTTGTTGAGGGCCAGCTTGATCAGTCGCACCGCGTCGATCACGACGCCAGCCGAGTTCGGCGAGTCCCAGACCTCGAGCTTCAGCTCGGCGGTCAGCGGCACGTCACCGAAGGCTTTGCCCTCGAGGCGGATGTGCGCCCACTTGCGGTCGGTCAGCCATGGCACGTAGTCCGAGGGGCCGACGTGGACGCTGTCGGCGGGCAGCTCGTGCCCCATGATCGAGGTGACGGCGTTGGTCTTCGAGATCTTCTTCGAGTCCAGCCGCTCGCGCTCGAGCATGTTGTAGAAGTCCATGTTGCCGCCGACGTTCAGCTGCGAGGTCCGCTCCAGGCGCACGCCGCGGTCGTGGAACAGGCGGGCAAGCTGGCGGTGGACGATCGTCGCGCCGACCTGGCTCTTGATGTCGTCGCCGATGATCGGCAGACCGGCCGCCTCGAACTGCTTGTCCCAGTAGTCCTCGCGGGCGATGAACACCGGCAGGCAGTTGACCACGCCGACACCGGCTTTGAGGGCCTGTTCGACGTACCACTTGGTCGCCTCCTCGGAGCCGACCGGCAGGTAGCAGACGACGACGTCGGCCTTCGAGTCCTTCAGCACCTTGACCACGTCGACGGTTTCGCCCGGCGCTTTGGTGATTTTCTCTTTCAGGTACTTGCCGAGACCGTCGTGGGTCATGCCGCGCTGCACGGTGACGCCGACGTGAGGGACGTCGGCGAACTTGATCGTGTCGTTCTGCCCCGACCACATCGCCTCGGAGAGGTCTTTGCCGACCTTCTCCTGGTCGATGTCGAAGGCGGCGACGAATTCGACGTCGCGGACGTGGTAGCCGCCCAGGTCGACGTGCATCAGGCCGGGGACTTCCTCGCTCGGGTCGGCGTCCTTGTAGTAGTGGACGCCCTGGATGAAGGAGTTGGCGCAGTTGCCGACCCCGACGATCGCGACGCGGACTTTCGCCTCGCCGCTGTTCTGCCCGTTGCTCTCACTCATAAGTCTTTTGGTTCCTCCTGCTGCTGGATCGCGCTGAGTGGGAAAGGACACCCGGCGCCTCTACTGGTTACAGGGCCTCCGCGCCGCCCTCGTCACGATCGGTCGTCGCGGCATCCATCTTGTTGAGTTCGTTGCGTACGTGCCAGACGCGCTGGAAGACCGTGAAGATGGTCAAGCCGGCGAGTACGTAGATCGCCGGTGCGAGGAGTTCGAAATCCCCGATCCCGGCGCCCTTGGCGAAGATCAGGCCGATCGAAAGTAGCACCACGCGGACCGGGCGGGTGGCGATGCCGACCTTGCACTCGACCCCGAGCGCCTCGGCCCGGGCGCGGGTGTAGGAGACCATCAACGAGCCGAGCACGGCGACGACGCAGATCGCGGCGGCGAAGTCTTCGCCGCGGGAGGCGAAGTAGCCCGCCACGGCGGCGATCACGATCCCCTCCTCGATCCGGTCCAGGGTCGAGTCGAGGAAGGCGCCGAAGAGCGTCCCCTTGCCCGACATCCGCGAGTAGCGGCCGTCGAGCGTGTCCATGATCGAGCCGAGGATGAAGGCGATCCCGGCGAGGAAGAAGAGGCGCTGGGTGACGAGGAAGGCGGCGACCAGGTTGCCGAAGAGGCCCATCAGCGAGATCGCGTTCGGGGTCAGCCGCGACTCGATCAGGCGGTCGCGCGCGTACGAGCGGAGCTCCTGGCTGTTGCGGGGCGGGGCCGGGCGGCCGTTACGTCCACTGCCGCCGGGGGCCTTGGAAGGCGCCGTTGCCATCTGGGTATGAGGCTAGAGGGTCCGGGGGCGCCGCGCCGGCATCCACGGCCGGACAGGCGCCGCGCCGCTCGGGCGGCGCCGTCCTCCTACGCCTCGACCTCCTGCGGACCCCTGCGGCTGCCGCTCGGCGCGCGCCAGTCCCAAGCCTCCGGTTTCCAGCGCGCCAGCGCCCCTTTGGCGATCGCGAAGGCGCCCAGCGCGACCATCCAGCCGAGCGCCCAGTCGACCCAGTAGTGGTTGGCGGTGACGATCACCACCCAGGCGATCAGGATCGGCCAGAAGGCCCACCAGGCTTTCGCCCACCAGTTGCGACAGACGAGGACGCCGGTGGCGCCGATCATCAGGGCGAAGGCGCAGTGCATGCTCGGCACCGCCGCGTAGGGGTTGATGAAGACCTTGGCGATCGTCGAGTCGTGGTTCACCGAGGAGAATTTGGTGATCGTGTCGACGAACCCGTCGCCGGGGAACATCCGCGGCGGCGCGGTCGGGAAGCCGACGTAGCCGATCAGCGCCAGGCACATCGCGACCACGAACATGTTGCGGACGAAGTAGTAGGACTCGTTGCGGAAGAGGTAGAGCCAGATGAGGAAACCGAGGGCGACCGAGAACTGGGCGTTCAGATAGAGGAAGTTGGCGGCTTCGATCGTCCACTGGGCGGGCAGGAAGAACTTCTGCAGGGCGGGCTCGAAGAGCGTGTGGGTGGAGCGCTCGAAGTCGATCACCTGGGCGCCGTGGTGGATCGCGTCGGCACGGCTCGAGTCGGCCAATCCGCGGCCGAGCTCGTAGATCACGTCGACGCCGACGAGGATCCCAAGCTGGCGCCCCGCATCCCCCCAACCCTTGGGAAGCCGAGACGAGACGGCGGAGAGAGCACGCGACATGAAACCTCGATTGTAATCCTGCCTTAAGCAGAGCTCGAAAAGATGGCCACGACCTCCCCGAAAAAGCGCGAAGAGAAACCCTGGCGACGCCCGGACAGGCGGCGCGTGCGGGCGCTTCGAGAACGGCTGCGGGAGATGTACGGGGTGCCGGTCAACGAGCCGAATCGGCGGCCGATCGACGAGCTGGTGCTGACGATCCTCTCCCAGCACACCAACGACCGCAACAGCGGCCGGGCCTTCCAATTGCTACGGGAACGGTTCCCGACCTGGGACGAGGTGCGCGACGCGCCGGTCGCCGCGGTCGAGGACGCGATCCGGCCCGGCGGCCTGGCGCAGCAGAAGGCGCCGCGGATCCAGGCGATCCTGCGCGAGCTGGGGCCGGAGCCGAACCTCGACTGGACCGAGGACGCACCGATCGAGGAGTCGCGCGAGTACCTTCTCAGCCTGCCCGGCGTGGGACGGAAAACGGCCGCCTGCGTGCTGATCTTCAGCTGGGGGCTGCCGGAGATCCCGGTCGACGTCCACATACACCGGGTCGGCGGCCGACTCGGGCTCTTCCCGGCGAAAGCCTCGCTGGAGCGCGCCCACGACGAGATGCTGGCGGTCGTGCCGCCCGAGGACGCCTACGAGCTGCACGTCAACCTGATCCGCCACGGGCGCACGCTCTGCCGCCCGAAGCCGCGCTGCGGCGAGTGCGATCTGCGCCGGATGTGCCCCTGGTACCGGGACCTCGACCACCGTGAGCTGATCGCCGACGGGTGACGCGGAGGGGCGCCGGATGGCGACCGGGGCGCGGCCCGATCACGGCGAGCGGCCCTCTGGGGATGGCGCAAGTTAGTATCCGCGCCGCCTCTCCATGAGCAAGCGCACCTTCTACACGTTCGCGGTCCTCGTCTTCGTCCTCGCGGTGGTCATCCCGTGGCTGGCCTTCCGTGGCAGCGGCGACGCCAACACCGGCGCCGAGCAGGTCCCGCAGCACCTGAAAGCGGGCCAGGCCCTGTTCCAGACCAACTGCGGCACCTGCCACACGCTCTACGCGGCGGGCACCGACGGCAACTACGGCCCCGACCTCGACGAACTGCTCGCCCCGACCGGCCCGGCCGAAGACGCGAAAACGGCAAAAGGCATCCAAGAACGCGTGATCAACGCCCAGAAGGAAGGCGTCGACAGCAACGCCCCCGGCCGCATGCCCCCGGCGATCCTGAACGAACAGCAGCAGAAGGAAGTCGCCGAATTCGTCGCCGCCACCGCCGGCGAGTAGTCGCCGGTTCTGCGGGGGGAGTTCCTGGGGGGCCCGGGAGGCTCCGGTAGGACGCCTGAGCGCGGGGAAGGGACGGCAAGGGACCCGGCCATCTCGGAGGCGACCCGGGCAGGCTGAGGCCGCCTCCGAGATGGCCGGGTCTGTGGGGGAGGCTGGGGTGCGGGGGCCCGTGCGGGTCTCCGGGGAGACTCGACGGAGACGACGGGAACGTCACGTTTACTTAGGGAAGGCCTCACGTCTGTGACAGGTCCGTTCAGTGCGTTCGCACTTATCCCCGCATAGCGGGGATAAGTGCGAACGCACCCGGGTTGGGGTCGTGGAGGTGTGACGCCTCGGTGGTATTCGTGGGATCTCCGTGACGGACCTCCCGTCCCTGTGACGGTCCCTCCCGCAAACTCCCCGTCCCGGGCGTCTCGGAGGCGGCCACAGCCTGCCCGGGTCGCCTCCGAGACGCCCGGGGCCCGCCGTCCCCAATCGACCGGGCCCCGGATCGCCTCGTCCCCGGCCGCAATGGCCCGGACCCTCACCCCAAACCCTCACCAGGGCACCAGCGCAGCTGGGCCGAAGAGCGCTCGCCGCGCCCTCTGCCCTCCGCTCCATGGGCCGAAAAGCGCCCTATCTCAGCGCTTTCCGGCCCACCGACACCGTCAGTAGATCTTCAGCGTGCTGAAGAGGCCAGCATGGTCGGAGTCCCAGAAGCCGTTCTGGGGGGACCGGCCGGTGACCGAGGAGTTGACCTCCTTCACCTGCTTCGGGTCGCGGGTCATGATGTGGTCGACCTTGTGGTCGAACTGGGAGACGGCGCCGCCGCCCGAGACCGGCAGGAGCGCCGTTTGCAGGCAGCAGCCGAGCGGCTTGTAGGTGCTGCGTTCGCGCATCCCCGCCTTGACCAGCGTTTCGTAGGCCTGGCCGTCACCGGGCTGGACCGCGGTCTTCGTATCCGAGTTGAGGTCGCCGACCAGGATCGTCGGCAGCGGATTGGTCAGCGGCCCGTTCGGCGCCACCAGTTCGGCCGCCTGCTGGGCGCGGATGCTCGGCACCACCGTCTGCGGGTCGAACGATTCGAGGTGGGTGTCGACGAAGTGGAACCGGGCCGAGCCGCGGACGGTCGCGTCGATCGAGGCCCAGCCGCGGGTCACGGTCACCGTGGCGCCGGAGAGTTCCACCGTGTACAGGCTCTTGAAATGGCCCTTCTTCGGCTGCGACACCTTCACTTCGGAGCCGACCTTGGCGAGGATCACGTCGCGCATCGTCAGCCGGCCGTTGATCTCGGCGTTGGCGATCAGCTGGTTGGGGCCGTCACCGGGGACGCCGTTCTCGTCGGCGGGGGCTTCGAAGTCGAACTCGGGGTTGACGACGACCGCCTTGTAGCGGATCTTGCCCTTGTTCAGCTCCTTCAGCAGTTCGGTCAGGTAGTCGTAGCGGACCGTGGTCGCCTTCGGCAGCGAGCCGCCAAGCAGCGGTTCGAGGCTGGGCGGGCCGGTGCGCCACTCGGCGACCTCCTGCAGCCCGACCAGGTCGGGGTCCTTCTGGATGATCTCCTTGGCCAGGCCTTTGGCCCGCACCGGGAACTCGTTGGCGGTGACCTGGCGCAGGATTTCGCCGGTCGCCTCGGTGAAGGCGCTGACGCCTTTCGCCTGGATCGCCGGGGTCAGGTCGGCGCCGAGGTAGACGTTGCGGGTCATCACCTTCACTTCGGTCGGTGGCGCCGTCTTCGTCGGCTTCGCCGCCGCGCTCCCGGCGACGACCAGCACCAGCGCCGCCAGCAACGCGGCACCGAGCAGCACCGGCGCGGCAAGGCGCGGGCGCAGATGGGCGTGTCTCAAAATTCTCCTCCTCTTGGCGGCCCTGCCGGGCCGGATTTCTGCGAGGCCCTCCCGCCTCGTTGCCCGTCTCCAAACTACCCGCCCCACAAGTGGGTTCGCACTTCTGGTCGCTATGCGGCCATTTCTGCGCACTCAACCCGGGGCGGCCGGCAAAGTCGCGGATTCGCCTTGAGACCTCCCAAGATATCTGCCATACTGCCACTTAGATTTCTTAGGCTTAGACAACGAAACCCCTGGAGGGAGCAGCAAAAGTGGCAAAAACGATCGGAATCGACCTGGGAACGACCAATTCCTGCGTCGCCGTCATGGAGGGCGGGGAGCCGACCGTTCTCGAGAACGCCGAGGGTGGTCGCACCACTCCGTCCGTAGTCGCCTTCACCGAGAGCGGTGAGCGGCTGGTCGGAACGGTCGCCAAACGCCAGGCGGTGATGAATCCCGAGAACACGATCTTCTCGATCAAGCGCTTCATGGGCCGCAAGGAGTCCGAAGTGCACGAGGAGGAGACGATCGTCCCCTACTCCGTCGAGGCAGGCCCGAACGGCGACGTGCGCGTCGACGTGCGCGGCAAGCAGTACAGCCCGCCGGAGATCAGCGCGATGATCCTGCAGAAGCTGAAAGCTGACGCCGAAGCGAAGCTCGGCGAGCCGGTCGACAGCGCGGTCATCACCGTTCCCGCGTACTTCAACGACGACCAGCGACAGGCGACCAAAGACGCCGGGCAGATCGCCGGGCTCGAGGTCAAGCGCATCATCAACGAGCCGACCGCGGCCTCCCTGGCCTACGGGCTCGACAAAGAGAAAACCGACCAGACGATCCTCGTCTTCGACCTCGGCGGCGGCACCTTCGACGTCTCCGTGCTCGAAATCGGCGACGGCGTCTTCGAGGTGAAAGCGACCGCCGGCGACAACCACCTGGGCGGCGACAACTGGGACAAGGCGATCGTCGAGTGGCTGGTCGCCGAGTTCAAACGCGACCAGGGCGTCGACCTCGCGGCCGACAAGAACTCGCTGCAGCGCCTCTACGAGGCGGCGGAGAAGGCGAAGATCGAGCTCTCCTCGACCCAGGAGACGCAGATCAACCTGCCGTTCATCACCGCCGTCGAGGGGCAGCCGAAGCACCTCGACATGAAGCTGACCCGCTCGAAACTGAACGAGCTGACCAGCGACCTGCTGGACCGCACGGTCGGGCCGGTGAAACAGGCCCTCGCCGATGCCGACGCGTCGGTCGACCACATCGTCCTGGTCGGCGGCATGACCCGCATGCCCGCGGTCCGCGACAAGGTCAAAGAGCTGACCGGCAAGGAGCCCCACCAGGGCGTCAACCCGGATGAGGTCGTCGCGATCGGCGCCGGCATCCAGGCGGGCGTGCTGGCCGGCGACGTCAAGGACGTGCTGCTGCTCGACGTCACCCCGCTGACCCTCGGCATCGAGACCAAAGGCGGCGTGATGACGAAGCTGATCGAGCGCAACACGACGATCCCGACGAAGAAGTCGGAGGTCTTCTCGACCGCCGACGACAACCAGCCCTCGGTGGAGATCCACGTCCTGCAGGGCGAGCGCGAGATGGCCTCGGGCAACAAGAGCCTGGGCAAATTCCAGCTCACCGGCATCCCGCCGGCGCCGCGCGGCATCCCGCAGATCGAGGTCACCTTCGACATCGACGCCAACGGGATCATCTCGGTGACGGCGAAAGACAAAGGCACCGGGACCGAGCAGAAGATCGAGATCAAATCCGGCTCCGGGCTCTCCGACGAGGAAATCCAGAGCATGGTGTCCGACGCCGAGTCGCACGCCGAGGAGGACCGCAAGCAGCGGGAGCTGGCCGAGGCCCGCAACATCGCCGAGAACGCGGCCTACCAGGCGGAGAAAACCGTCTCCGACGCGGGCGACAAACTCGACCAGGGCACCAAGGACCAGATCGACGCGGCCGTCAAAGACGTGCGCGCGACGCTCGAGTCCGGCTCGCTGGAGGAGGTCAAAGGCAAGACCGAGGCGCTGACCGCGGTGATGACCAAAGCCTCCGAAGCGCTCTACGCGCAGGCCCAGTCCGAGGCGCAGCCGTCCGGTGACGGTGGCCCGGCGGAGAACGGCACGGCGGCGGACGACGAGGAAGTTGTCGACGCCGAAGTCGTGGACGAGGAGAAATAAGTGAGGCAGGAACAGGACGACATGGACGCGGAGCGACGGGACGCCTTTGACGGGGCGTCCCGGCCCGCGGGTCCTGTCCCCGGGTCGGGGTCCCCGTCCTCGCAAGCTGCGGGCGGAGACCCCGACCCGGCGCCACCCGCGGGAGGGGGCGATGGCGAGGCCGTCGTCGAGGATCTGAACACCCTCCTGGCTGACGCCGAGGCGAAACGGGACGAGTACCTGGATATCGCTCGGCGGGCGCAGGCCGACTTCGAGAACTACCGCAAGCGGATGGCGACCGAGGTTCAGGCCGCGGCGCTGCGCGGGAAAGCTGAGGTGGCTCGAGGCGTGGTGCCGGTGCTCGATGACTTGGAGCGGGCGCTGCAGGCCGCCGGGCTCGACCCGGAGGGCGACAGCGATGACCCGCTGGCCCATGGGGTGCTCTTGGTCTTCCGCAACCTGCGGGAGACGCTCGGGCGCTCCGGGATCGAGGTCGTCGATCCCAAGGGCGAGAAGTTCGACCCGAACTTCGCCGAAGCGCTCTCGACCGTGCAGGTCGAGGGGACCGAGGCGGGCGTGGTCGTCGAGGTCATGCAGAAGGGCTACCGCTTCGAGGGGCACCTGATCCGCCCCGCGATGGTCGTGGTGGCCGCCTAGAGAAGACGGAAGAAGAGAAGTGGCAGACGAGCTCTACAAGACCCTCGGCGTCAAGAAGGACGCGAGCGAGGACGAGATCAAGAAGGCGTACCGGAAACTGGCGCGCAAATATCACCCTGACCGCAACCCCGGCGACAAAGAGGCCGAGGAAAAGTTCAAGGAGATCTCGGCCGCGCACGACGTCCTTTCCGACCCCGAGAAGCGCAAGGAGTACGACGCGGGGCCGGCCTTCGGTCCGTTTGGCGGCGCGGGCGGCAATCCGTTCGGCGCCGGCAACCCCTTCGGTGGGGGCGGCGGCGCCCAGGCGGGCAGCTTCGGCGCCGACTTCGGCGACATCCTCTCCGGCATCTTCAGCCGCGGGGGCGGCGCCGGCCGGGCGCGCCCGCAGTCGGTGCGGGGGCGCGACCTGGAGACCGAGGTCCAGCTGAGCTTCGACGACGCGATCAACGGGACCCAGATCAGCGTCACCGTGCCGAAGGCCGAACGCTGCGCGACCTGCCACGGCTCGGGCGCCAAACCCGGCACCTCGCCGGTCACCTGCCCGCGTTGCGAAGGCCGCGGCATCGATCCCCAGAACCAGGGCTTCTTCTCGATCAGCCAGCCCTGCCCGCAGTGCGGCGGCGCCGGCGAGATCATCGAGGACCCCTGCCCCACCTGCGGCGGCTCCGGCCTCACCCAGCAGAACAAGCGGATCCGGGCGAACATCCCCGCCGGGGTCAAGGACGGCACCCGCATCCGGCTCGCCGGCAAAGGCGAGGCGGGCCCGCGCGGCGGGCCGAACGGCGACCTCTACGTGACCACGCGGGTGGCCGCGTCGCCGGTCTTCCGCCGGCTCGACGACGGCAACCTCGAGGTGACGGTGCCGATCTCGATCCCCGAGGCGGTGCGCGGCGGCACGATCGAGGTGCCGACGCTCGACGGGACGAAGAAGATCAAGGTCGCGCCTGGGACCAAACACGGGGCGATCCAGCGCCTGCGCGGCGAGGGTGCTCCGAAGGGCAAAGGCAAGGGCCGCGGCGACATCCGCTACCGGCTCGAGATCGAGGTCCCCAAAGATTTGAACGAGGAGCAGCAGAAGGCCGTCGATGAGCTGGCCGCGTCGCTGAACGGGCACGACCCGCGCGCCGACCTGCTGCGGAGGGCGGGGGTCTGATGGCGACCTACCGCAGACAGGTGAGTCATGTGAAAGCGACCTTCGATGACGAGCAGGGGGTCTTCATGATCTCGGTCGCCGCCGAACTCGCCGAGATGCACCCGCAGACCCTGCGGATGTACGAGACGCGCGGCCTGATCGCCCCCAAGCGCTCGCCGAAAAACACCCGGCTCTACAGCCGCAGAGACGTCGAACGCCTGCGCCGCATCCAGGAGATGACCGCCCAGGGCCTGAACCTGGTCGGGGTCGAGACGGTGCTGGCGCTGGAAGAGCAAGTGGAGAAGCTGAAAGCGAGAGTGAGAGAGCTGGAAGGAAGGAAAGAGGTCTGATGCAGCCGGACAAGTTCACCCAGAAATCGCAGGAAGCGATCGCGGCGACGCTGGAGCTGGCGCGCAGCCACCGCAACCCCGAGGCGGCCCCCGCCCACCTGCTGGTGTCGCTGCTGGACCAGACCGAGGGCCTGGTCGTGCCGATCCTGCAGCGGGTCGGCACCGACACCGCGACCGTCGCGGCGCGCGCGCACGAGGCCGTCGCGCAGCTGCCGAAACTGGGCGGCGCCCAGCAGGAGGAGCCGCGGCTGTCGAGCGGCCTGGCCGCGACCCTGCGCGCCGCCGAGCGCGAAATGGGGCGCGACGGGTCGAGCCTGATCTCGACCGACCACCTGCTGCGGGCGCTGACCGAGGATCCGACCGTGGGCGAGATCCTGCCCTCGCGGGAGGAGCTCGACGCCGCCGTGATGGCGGTCCGTCCCAACCCGGTGACGACCGAGAACCCGGAGTCGACCGCCCAGGCGCTGGAGAAATTCGGCCGCGACCTGACCGCCGACGCGCGCTCGGGCAAGCTCGACCCGGTGATCGGGCGCGACGAGGAGATCCGCCGCGTGATCCAGGTGCTGTCCCGGCGGACCAAGAACAACCCGGTGCTGATCGGCGATCCCGGCGTCGGCAAGACGGCGATCGTCGAGGGGCTGGCGCAGCGGATCGTCGACGGCGACGTGCCGGAGAGCCTCCGCGACCGGCGGGTGATCGCGCTCGACATCGGCTCGCTGCTGGCGGGCTCGAAATACCGCGGTGAGTTCGAGGAGCGGCTGAAAGCCGTGCTCAACGAGGTGCAGGAGGCGGAGGGCCAGATCGTCCTCTTCCTCGACGAGCTTCACACCATCGTCGGGGCCGGCGCCGCCGAAGGGGCGGTCGACGCGGCCAACCTCTTGAAGCCGATGCTGGCGCGCGGCGAGCTGCGCGCGGTCGGCGCGACGACGCTGGACGAGTACCGCAAGCACATCGAGAAGGACGCGGCGCTGGAGCGGCGCTTCCAGCCGGTGCTCGTCGGCGAGCCCGACATGCAGGACACGATCGCGATCCTGCGCGGGCTGAAGGGGCGCTACGAACAGCACCACGGCGTGCGGATCACCGACTCGGCGATCGTCGCCGCGGCGACGCTCTCGGAGCGCTACATCGCCGACCGCTTCCTCCCCGACAAGGCAATCGACCTGATCGACGAGTCCGCCTCGCGGCTGAAGATCGAGATCGACTCGGTGCCGACCGAGATCGACGAGGTCGCCCGCCGGATCCAACAGCTGGAGATCGAGCGCGAGGCGCTGAAGAAAGAGACCGACGAGGCCTCGAAGGCCCGCCTCGAGGCGCTCGAGGACGACCTCACCAACCTGCGCGAGCAGGAGACCGAGCTGCGCGCCCGCTGGCAGAACGAGAAAGAGCCGATCGAGGAGATGAAGGCGGCGAAGGCCGAACTCGAGGAAGCGCGGGTGCAGGTCGACCAGGCGAACCGCGAGACCGACCTGCAGCGCGCCGCCGAACTCCAGTACGGGCTGATCCCGGAACTTGAGGGCAAAGTCAAGGACGCCGAAGCGCGGCTCGCCGAGCTGCACGCCGGCGCCGGCGGCACGATGCTCGCCGACGAGGTGACCGACGAGGACGTCGCCGAGGTGGTGGCGAAATGGACCGGCATCCCGGTCAGTCGCCTGATGGAGGGCGAGGTCGAGAAGCTGATCCACATGGAGGACCGCCTCCACGACCGGGTGATCGGTCAGGAAGAGGCGATCTCGGCGGTCTCCAATGCGCTGCGGCGCTCGCGCGCCGGGCTCTCCGATCCGAACCGGCCGATCGGATCGTTCCTCTTCCTCGGCCCGACCGGGGTCGGCAAGACCGAGCTGGCGAAGGCGCTGGCGGAGTTCATGTTCGACTCCGAGCAGGCGATCGTCCGCCTCGACATGTCCGAGTACATGGAGAAGCACACCGTCTCCCGGCTGGTCGGCGCGCCTCCCGGCTACGTCGGCTACGAGGAGGGCGGCCAGCTGACCGAGGCGGTGCGCCGGCGCCCCTACGCGGTGGTGCTGCTCGACGAGATCGAGAAGGCGCACCCGGACGTCTTCAACACGCTGCTGCAGATCATGGACGACGGCCGGCTCACGGACGGCCAGGGCCGCACGGTCTCCTTCACCAACACGGTCCTGATCATGACCTCCAACGTCGGCTCCGACCGGATCGTCGGCGACCAGGTAGACGAGGGGATCCGCGAGGCGATCGAAGAGACGCTGGCGGCGACCTTCAAGCCAGAGTTCCTCAACCGCATCGACGACACGGTGATCTTCCACCGCCTGTCGAAGACCGACATCGGCCGCATCGTCGAGCTCCAGGTCGAGCAGCTGGTCGGCCGGGTGGCGGAGCGCGGCATCTCGATCGAGCTCTCCGACGACGCGAGGACCCTGCTCGGCAACCTCGGCTACGACCCGGTCTACGGAGCGCGCCCCCTGCGCCGGGTGATCCAGAAGCAACTGGTCGACAAGCTGGCCCTGAAGATCCTCGAGGGCGAGTTCGGCGAGGGCGACACCGTGCGGGTGGACGCGGCCGAGGGAGATCTGACGTTTGAGCGGGCGGGGGCGGAGGCCCCGGCCGCGGCGTAGGGACGGCGGGGGTTCTTGGCCCGGGCGGCGGGGACGGCGCGATTCGTCGCCCGGTCGATTGGGGACCACACGTCCCGGGCGTCTCGTGGCGGCCCTGGCAGGCTGTGGCCGCCACGAGACGCCCGGGACGCGAGCCTCTCGGGGGAAGACAGAACGGCGTCACAGTCTCGTCAGGGAGGCGCCGGATCTACGCCTGAACTCACCGGTCAAATAGACGTGTGTCGAGTTTTGGGTCCTCAGCAACCAGAACTCCACACACGTCTTCTTGACCGGTGCAATCCACCCACCTTCGTCACGGACCTCTCCCAAGGCCCGCACGGGACCCGCACCCTCGCCTCTCCCCACGGACCCGGCCCTCTCGGCGGCGGCCTCAGCCCGCCCGGGTCGCCGCCGAGAGGGCCGCGTCCCTCGCCGTCCTCCACCCGGCCCTGTCGGCCGCCCGCCCGCCGCGTCCCTTGCCCCCCAACACCCCACTTCTCACGTAACGAATACGTAAAAGTGACGATCCCTCCGAAATCAGGCCCTCTGCACTTAGGAAACCCCGCTGTGATGCCGAAACTTCTTCTCGGAAGGTGCGCTTACACTCTGAGAAGAACATGGACCAGCGCGATCGAGAGCGGCAGGCGATCGACGCACCCACCGAAGGCACCGGGCGCCGACGGGCCGGCGTCGAGATGGCCCATGCGGGCGCGGATCGGGCGCGCGATCTCGGCTATCGAGTGCGGGGGGTTGGCGAGGACTCCGCATGGCTCCTGCGCGAGCGGGTCGTCTGGCCGGCGCAGGACGGGCTCGAGGCGCTCGGGCCGCGCGGCCAGATCGGAGTTTTCGGCGGCGGCGGGATCGCCGTCGCCGGTGTCGTCGCGGCGCTGTTGATCGCCAGTGGGGGCGGTTCGGGCTCCGGTGGCGGGGCCACCGAGGCATTCGTCATCCCCGAGCGCGGGCCGGTGCCAACCGCGGTCACGCCGGCGCCGGCGCCGAAGAAGCAGAAGCCCGCCAAACCGACCGGCCCGACCCTCCACGGCGCACCGCCTGACTTCTCCGCCGCCCAGAACGTGCAGTCGGGGGTCGGCGACGGCAAGGCGGTCGGCAAAGAAGCGGTGAGCGGCGGGACCGGTGGCGTCATGGCCGAACAGGGCGCCGGCGACAAGGCGTCGAGCGGTCCGGCATCGGCGAGTGCGAGCGATGCGCCGGCCTCGACCGCGAAGATCGGCTCCACCCCCGCGGCCACGGCGTCGGCCGAGGCCCAGGCCGACAGCCTCTCGAACGATGCCGCCTCCGGCGCCGCCGGTGCCGGCGCGAACGGCACCGGCACTGCGACGGGGGCGAAGGGAGCCGGCGCGAACGGCGCCGAAGACGAATCCGCATTGACCGGCCCGCCCGCGCCGAAAGCGGCGAAGCGGGTGGCGCGGCACTTCGCCGAAGCGTTCGTCGTCTACGAGACCGGTGGCGTCGACGCCAAGGTCCGCAACGGCTTCCGCCGGACGACCACCAAGCAGCTCTCCCAGGCCCTGCTCCATCGGCCGCCCCGCCAGCCCGCCAACGTAAAGGTGCCGCGGGCGAAGGTCGTCACCGTCGTCGCCGGGCCGTCCAAGGGCTCCGTCTACGAAGTCAGCGTCTCGCTGCTGCGGGTCGGCGTGACCTCGGAGCTGCGCCTGCAGATGGAACAGGGCCCCCACAAGAAGTGGCAAGTCACCAACGTTCTCGGCTAGATCGATGAGCTCCCCCCTTCGCAAGCTCCGCGCGGTCGCCGCTGCTGCCGTCCTCACCGTCGCCCTGGCGCTGCCGATCGCGGCAACTGCTGCTGAAACCGCTGAACCCACGCATGGCGAAACGCTGGGTGGGCTGACTGAAGCCCCCGTCACCGAAAACGCGCCGCTGACCCCGGAAGTGATCCGCCACCCGAAGATCCCGCCGGCCTCCGGCGGCACCACCGCGGAAGAACCCGGCACCGGCGGACAGCCCAGCAAGGGCGAAGAAGAAGTCGCCGAAGCGGAAACCGAACAGGAAGCCGACGAAGCCGCCGAACGGGCGGGCGAGGAAGCCGGCATCGACAAAGCCGCGCCTACCTTCCAGATCTCTTCGCTCTCTGCCTCGACCTGCGCCGCCACCGCGGTGCCGCCGGTCCTGATCCCGATCTACCAGCGCGCCTCGGCCCAGTACGGGCTCGGCTCCCAGGGCCCGGCGATCCTGGCCGGCATCAACGCGGTCGAGACCGGCTTCGGCACCAACCTCGGGCCGTCATCGGCAGGCGCCGAGGGGTGGATGCAGTTCATGCCCTCGACCTGGGCCACCTACGGGGTCGACGCCAACGGCGACGGGGTCGCCGACCCCAACAACCCCGAAGACGCGATCTTCGCCGCCGCCCGCTACCTCTCTGCGGCCGGCATGCCCGCCGACACCTATGGGGCGATCTACGCCTACAACCACGCCGACTGGTACGTCTCCGAGGTCCTCGCCGACGCCGGCTGCTACGCCACCGAAGTCGGCGACGCCACCTTCACCCAGGCCGGCCTGACGCCGCAGATCGAAGTCCTGCGCTGCGACCCGGCGGCCGAATGGAAGCAGCAGATCCCGGCCGAATACCTGGAAGCCTTCGAGGCCGCCGCCGCCCGCTACGAACTTGGCAAGCGGGGCGTCTGGGCGCTCGCCGCGATCGCCCGCCTCGAGTCGAACTTTGGCCGCGGGATGACGAAAAAAGAGCTCGAAGGTTCAGGCCCGCTCGGCCTCGAAGCGAGCGAGTGGAAGCAGTACCGCGTCGACGGCGACGACGACGGCCACATCGAACACGGCGACATCTTCGACTCGGCGATGACGTTGGCGCGCGAGATCTGGTCGAAGGGCTCGCTCGAAGCCGGCGTCTTCGCCCACAACCAGGCCGAGTGGTATGTGCAGGAGGTCCTCCAGGAGTCCGAACAGATCGAAGGCGGCTGCAAGGTCTCGACGGTCCAGTGGCGGGTCGCCCCGCTCGCCGCCGAAACGACCGTGCAGGGCGCCGAAGCGGTGCTGCAGCCGAACGGCCTCGCCGCCGCCCCCGCCGCCGCGCCGCCCGCGGTGAAGGCGGCGATCGCCGCCGCCAACTCGATCGCCACCACCCCCTACGTCTGGGGCGGCGGCCACGCCTCCTTCTACTCCTACGGCTACGACTGCTCCGGCGCGGTCAGCTTCGCCCTCTACGGCGCCGGCCTGCTCGACACGCCGCTGACCTCGGGCTCGCTGGAGAGCTACGGCGAACCGGGCCCGGGCAAGTGGATCACGATCTACGCCAACGCCACCCACACCTACGTGGTGATCGCCGGCCTGCGCTGGGACACCGTCGGCGACGCCCACGGCACCGGCCCGCGCTGGCACGCCGAAGCGCCCTACCCGGAAGGGTTCGTGGTCCGGCATCCAGCCGGGTACTAGTACGCCGAGCAATCGGCCACTAGGATTCGTGGAGGAGGAGCCATGCCGACTTATCTGATGCTGACCAACCTGACCGCCGAGGGGCTGCGGACCTTGAAGAACAACCCTGCCCGGGTGACCGAGGTGAACCAGGAGGTCGAACAGATGGGCGGCAAGGTCATCACCCAGTACGCGACGCTGGGCGACTACGACTTCGTCACCGTGATCGAGGCGCCCGACGAGCAGACGATGGCGAAGATCTCAGTCGAGCTCGGCTCGCGCGGGACGATGACCAGCCGGACGCTGACCGCGATGCCCGTCGCAGACCTTTCCGGTTGACGGCGCTAGTCGTCGGCGGCGGTGGCCGCGAGCATGCGATCGTCCGGGCGCTGAGGCGCTCGGCGGCGGCGCCCGAGGTTCTCTGCGCGCCCGGTAACGCCGGTATCGCCGCCGACGCCGAGGTCTTTCCCGAAATCGCCGCCGAAGACGTCGAGGCGATCGTCGCGCTGGCGGGCCGGCGCCAGGTCGACCTGGCGGTGATCGGCCCCGAGGCGGCGCTGGTCGTCGGCGTGGTCGACGCGCTCGAGGCGGCCGGCATCCCCGCCTTCGGCCCAACCCGGGCGGCGGCCGAGCTGGAGGGCTCGAAGGCGTTCGCCAAGGAGCTGATGGCGGCGGCCGCGGTGCCGACCGCGTCCCACCTGCTCCTCCGCTCGCACGAGGAGGCCGCCGCGGCGCTGGCCGAGACCGCCTACCCGACCGTGCTGAAGGCCGACGGCCTCGCCGCGGGCAAGGGCGTGATCATCTGCGCCGACGAGGCCGAGGCGAGCAGCGCCCTCGACGTCTACTTCACCGAACAGCGCTTCGGCGCCACGGCGGTGGTGATGGAGGACTTCCTGGAGGGCGAAGAGCTCTCGCTGCTGGCGCTCTGCGACGGCGAGAACGTGGTGCCCCTCTCCCCCGCTCAGGACTACAAGCGGATCGCCGACGGCGACCAGGGCCCGAACACCGGCGGCATGGGCAGCTACTCGCCGGTGCCGGGATTCGGCGCGGCGGAGGTCGAGGAGATCGTCGCCCAGGTCCACCGGCCGGTGGTCGCGGCGATGGCCGCGCGCGGCACCCCCTTCCACGGCGTCCTCTACGCCGGGCTGATGATCTGCGCCGACGGCCCCAAGGTGATCGAGTTCAACGTCCGCTTCGGCGACCCCGAGACGCAGGCGGTGCTGCCGCGGCTGCGCTCCGACCTCGTCGACCTCTTCCGCGCCGCGCGCGAGCCGGGCGGGCTCGCCGGTGTCAGGGCCGACTTCGATGACGACTGGGCGGTGACCGTGGTGCTCGCCTCGGCCGGCTACCCGGAGGGGTCCTCGAAGGGCGACGTGATCCACGGGCTCGAGGAGGCGGCGGCGCTCGCCGAGGTGACCCACGCCGGCACCGCCGAGCGCGACGGCGAGATCGTCACCGCCGGCGGCCGCGTGCTCAACGTCACCGGGCTCGGTCCCGACCCGGCCGCGGCGCGCGATCGTGCCTACGATGCTGCTAGCCGGATCTCATTTGAGGGTATGCAGATTCGCAGCGACATCGCCGCCCGCGCCGTCGACCGAGTTTCCAGTCCTTGACCCAGGTCACCAACACTCAGGTCACCACCACCAGCATCCGAAAGGAAGACATGAGCGACACCACCCCGGCCATGCAGACGGAGGCCCAGATCGAGCAGATCGAAGAGGACTTCGAGGCCTCCGGCACCCTGGTCGGGATCATCATGGGGTCGAAGAACGACATGGAGAAGATGCTCCCGGCGGAGAAGTACCTGACCGAACAGGGCATCAAGTCCGAGGTGCACGTGATGAGCGCGCACCGCGACCCGGAGAAGGTGCGCGAGTACTGCCAGAACGCGCGCATGAACGGGCTGAAGGTGATCATCGCCGGCGCCGGGATGTCGGCGGCGCTGCCCGGGGTCGCGGCCGCCCACACCGACCTGCCGGTGATCGGCGTGCCGATCCTCGGCAAGAGCCTCGGCGGGCTCGACGCGCTGCTCTCGGCGGTGCAGATGCCGCCCGGGATCCCGGTCGCCTGCGTGGCGATCGACGGGGCGAAAAACGCCGGCGTGCTGGCGGCCCGGATCATCAATGCCTGATCGCTCTGAGGACTTTGCCCTGACCGGTAGGCTCGGATGATCTCCCGCTACACCCGCCCCGAGATCGGCGCCGTGTGGACCCAGCAGGCGAAGCTGGAGAGTTGGCTGGAAGTGGAGCTGGCGGCGACTGAGGCCTGGGCGGCGGAGGGCGTGGTCCCGGCCGACGTCGCAACCGCCGCGCGCGAGCGCGCCTCGTTCACGGTCGAGGCGGTCGACGAGCGGGAGAAGATCACCGACCACGACGTCGCCGCCTTCGTCGACGTGGTCGCCGCCTCGGTCGGCGACGAGGGGGCGCGCTGGATCCACTACGGCCTCACCTCCTCCGACGTGCTCGACACGGCGCTGGCGCTGCAGCTGCGGCGGGCGGGCGAGATCCTCGTCGCCGGGGCGCGCGAGTACCGCGACGCGCTGGTGACCCGGGCGCTGGAGGAGCGCGACACGCTCTGCGTCGGCCGCACCCACGGCGTGCACGCCGAGCCGACCACCTTCGGGCTGCGGCTGGCGGGCTTCGCCTTCGAGGCCGACCGTAACCTGAAGCGGCTCGAGGCGGCCTTCGACCAGCTCGCCTACGGCAAGCTCTCCGGCGCGGTCGGCACCTACGCCTCGGTGCCGCCGGCGGTCGAGGCGCGGGTGATGGAGAAGCTCGGGCTGCGGCGCGAGGACGTCGCCACCCAGGTGATCCCGCGCGACCGCCACGCCGAGCTGACCGCGGCGATCGCCCTCGCCGGGGCGGGCCTGGAGCGCTTCGCCACCGAGGTCCGCAACCTGCAGAAAACCGAGGTGCGCGAGGTCGAGGAGCCGTTCCGCGCCGGCCAGAAGGGCTCCTCGGCGATGCCCCACAAGCGCAACCCGATCCGCACCGAGCGGATCACCGGCCTCGCCCGCGTCCTCCGCGGCTACGCCCAGACCGGCTTCGAGGACGTCGCCCTCTGGCACGAGCGCGACATCTCCCATTCCGGCGCCGAGCGCGTGATCCTGCCCGACTCGACGATCCTGCTCGACTACATGCAGGGCCTGGCGACCGGGGTCGCGGCGGGCATGACCCTGCACCGCGACCGCATGCTCGCCAACCTCAACATCACCCACGGAGCGCTCTTCAGCCAGCGCGCCCTGACCGCCCTGGTCGAGTCGGGGATGACCCGCGACGACGCCTACCGGGTGGTCCAGGAGAACGCCCAGAAGGCCTGGGACACGGGCACCGAATTCCGCGATCTGCTCGCCGCGGCGGCCCCGGAGTTGGATCTCGACGCCGTTTTTGACTACGGCGCTTATTTGACGCATCTGCCGCAGATCTTCGAGCGGCTCGAAGCGCTGCAGTCGTAGTCAGCGGCGCGATTCGTGGCCCGGTCGATCGGGGACGGTTAGCCCCGGGCGTCTCGTGGCGGCCCTGGCAGGCTGTGGCCGCCACGAGACGCCCGGGACGCGGGCCTTCCGGGAGGAATGACAGCGGTCCGTGACCCTGGCGGTCACGCTGCAAGCCCTGCCGTTGCCATGGCCACACCAAGGCTTGCAGCGCGTCGCCGATGCGGCAGTCGAGGTCGTCATGGAGGCCCGGATCCACGCGGGGTGAGTTGACCACACCAGGGTGTGGTCAACTCACTCAGCGCGTTCTCGACCCCTGAGGAACCGTGGAGTTCCGCACGCCTCCGTCACGATCCTCCCGTCCCCGTGA
>DATEDJ010000118.1:0-41730 GCA_035281725.1 Solirubrobacterales bacterium | reverse complement strand
GGCCAGATCCGCGGGCAGGACCGGGATCTCCACCGGCTTGCGCCCGGCCAACTTCTCGGCGGCGCGGCCGCGCAGCCGACCCACCACGCCGGAAGCGCCTTCGCGGCGCAGCAGGCGCTGCGTCTGGCGAAGGCGCTCGGCGACGGTGGGTGAGCGATAAGGAGCCATACGTCTGATCAACGGGGTCCTCGGCGGCCTTCTTTCACCGCCAGGAGCGCCGAAAGAACCGTGCCCGGCGGGCCGTTGCTTTACCGATGCGCAGGACCGAACTCATCGATCCCTTCCTCGATCCCGGCTATGCCGAGCTGGTCGCGACCGGCCAGGGCGCCGAGATCTTCCACGATCTTCTCTGGCTCGAACTGCTGCGCGACGAGTACGGCTACGAGATCGGCGCCTGCTGCGTCCGCGACGACGAGCGGATCGAGGCGGCGATCCCGTTCGCCAAGATCAAGAGCCGGCTGACCGGCAACCGGCTTGTCGCGCTTCCCTTCTCCGACCACTGCCCGCCGGTCCTCGCCGCCGACGCCGACCTGGAGGCGCTCGGGCTGCTCGGCGACACCCTCGCCGCCCATGCCCACGAGAGCCGCCTCGACCTCACCGTCCACGCCGCCCTGCCGAGCGTCCCCGCGGGGCACGTCAAGGAGCGCTTCGTCCGCCACCTGCTCACCCTCCCGGGCG
Source organism: Solirubrobacterales bacterium (assembly GCA_035281725.1). GTDB lineage: Bacteria > Actinomycetota > Thermoleophilia > Solirubrobacterales > 70-9 > VAYN01. The sequence goes on along the minus strand of DATEDJ010000118.1, from coordinate 41,052 downwards.
ACGCCGACCAGGCCGAAGCGAACACCTCGAAAGGCCTCCGCCAAGGCGCCCGCAAGGCGGCCCGCGAGGGGCTCGTGGTGGAGAAACACACCGACGCGGTCGGGCTCGACATCTTCTACCGGCTCCACCTCGAGACCCGCCGCCGGCTCGGCGTCCCGACCCAGCCGAAGAGCTTCATCGATCGCTTCGCCGGGCTTTTCGACGCGGGCCGCGGCGGCGTCTGGCTGGTCCGCGACGGCGAGGAGCCGATCGCCGCGGCGGTCTACCTCACCCACAACAAGCTGGTCACCTACAAGTACGGCGCCTCGGCCGCCGCGGGGCTGAAGAAGCGGCCCAACAACCTCTTGATGCTGGAGGTGATCCGCGAGCACGCCGAGCGCGGCTTCGAGGTCTTCGACTTCGGCCGCACCGACCTCGACAACGAGGGCCTGCGCCGCTTCAAGCGCTCGCTCGGCGCCGAGGAGGTCCCGCTCGCCTACACCTACCTGACCGAGCCGGCGCCGCTCGGCGAGCCCTCGCTGAAAGAGCGGGTGATGACGACCACGATCCGCCGCAGCCCGGCCGTCGTCGGCCGCCTCGCCGGCCAGATGCTCTACCGCCATGTCGGCTGACCGCGGCAGCGAGCGGCCCGACCTATCGGTCATCGTCGTCACCCACAACGGGCGCGAGAAGGCCCTGGAGACGCTCGCCTCGGCGCTGGCGGCGCAGGGCTGGATCGAGGCCGAGTGGTTGGTCGTCGACTCCGGCTCGAGCGACGGCACCCCCGATGCGATCGAGGAGCGCTTCCCCACCGTGCGGGTGCTGCGGCGCGAGAACCGCGGCTTCGCCGCCGCCAACAACGTCGCCTTGGAGCTGGCCCGGGGCCGCTACGTGCTGCTGCTGAACCCCGACGTCGAGTTCTCCTCCGGCAACCTCGCCGAACTGGTCGCGGCGATGGACGCCCGCCCCGAGACCGGGATCGCGAGCGTCATCCAGACCGACCCCGACGGGACCCTGCAGCCGTCGATCCGGCGCTTCCCCTCGGTGCTGCGGAGCCTCGGCGAAGCCCTCTTCTCCTATCACTGGCCGCTCGGCGGCGGGCTGCAGGAGCCGGTCGCCCCCGGGCCTCGCTACGAACGCGCCGGGCCCGCCGACTGGATGTCCGGGGCCTTCCTGATCGCCCGCGCCGAGGCGGTCGCCGCGGTCGGGCCGATGGACGAGCGTTTCTTCCTCTACTCCGAGGAGACCGACTGGTGCTGCCGCTTCGATCGCGCCGGCTGGGGAGTCGAACACCTGCCGGTCGCGACCGTCGTCCACCACTGCGGCGGCGGCTCCGACGGGGCGCTGAAGCCGCAGCTGACCCACTCGAAGCTGCTCTTCGCGCGCAAGCACTACGGCCGCCTGCGGGCGGCGGGGATCCGCGGCGCGCTGGCGCTCGGACACGCCCTGCGGGCGATGTCCGGCAGCGTCCTCGGGCTCTTCGCCGGGCCCCGCCACCGCGAGCGCGCCCGCCACGAGGCCGCCGCCCTGCGGGTCGCCCTCGGCGGTCCGCCGCCATACGGGACCTACGCGGCGAAGGGGAGCGCGAGCGCCCCGTCGCCCGACCCCTCCCCCGCCGACCTCGACGACCGCGAGCTGCGCGAGGAACGCTACCGCGGCCGCTCCGAGGGCCGCTCGCTCCTAATGAGCACCTACTACAACGTCAAGCCAGTGCTGCCGCGCTCCCTGCAGCTGGCGATGCGCCGCCGCTACGCGGTGCGCCAGGCGCGGGTCGAGTTCCCCCGCTGGCCGATCGAGCCGATCCTGGTCGAGCGCCGCCAGGCCGCCCTGCGCGCCGAGCTCCAGGCGAGCGGCGCCACGGCGCTGCCGACCGTCGCCAACTGGCCCGACGGCCACCGCTTCGCCGCGATCCTCACCCACGACGTCGAGGGGCCGAAGGGCGTCGCGCTGGTGCGCAAGATCATGGCGATCGAGCAGCGCCACGGCTTCCGCTCCTCCTGGAACTTCGTCGGCGACTGGTACCCGATCGAAGCCGGCCTCTTCGACCACGTGCGCGCCGAAGGCCATGAGATCGGCCTGCACGGGATCAAGCACGACTGCAAGCTGTTCGAGAGCCGGGCGAGCTTCGAGGCTGAGCTGCCGGAGATCCACCGCAAGCTGCGCGAGTGGGACGCGGTCGGCTTCCGCGCCCCCGCGACCCACCGCAATGCCGACTGGATGGAGGAGCTCGGCGCCGCCTACGACAGCTCCTTCCCCGACACCGACCCCTTCGAGCCGCTCGGCGGCGGCTGCTGCTCGATCCTCCCCTTCTTCCTCGGCGAGATGGTCGAGCTGCCGATCACCCTGGTCCAGGACCACACCCTGTGGGAGATCCTGCGCCGCGACACGATCGACCTCTGGACCGAGAAGAGCGACTGGATCGCCGCCTACGGCGGGCTGGTCAACCTGATCACCCACCCGGATTACCTCGACACGCCGGCGCGGCTGCGGATGTACGAGGAATTCATCGCTCACCTGGCCGAGATGGACGGGGGCTGGTACGCGCTGCCCCGCGAGGTCGCCGACTGGTGGCGGCTGCGGCGCGACCTCGGGTGCATCACCGACGGGCCCGATGCCGCCCACGTGGTCGGCCCGGGCAGCGAGCGGGCGCGGATCGAGTGGGTACGGGCCGACGGCGCGATGGTTCCGGCGGCCGACCCGGTGGGCGCCCGATGAGCCCCCGTGTACTGATCCTGCTCCAGAACGAGCCGCTCCCCCACGATCGCCACGTCTGGAACGAGGCGCGAGCGCTGGTCAGTGGCGGCTACGACGTGGCCGTGATCTGCCCGGCGGGCGAGAACCGCGACCACGAGCCCTACGTCGAGCTCGAGGGGGTGAAGATCCACCGCTACAAACCGCGCCCGGCGGGCGAGCGGGCGGCCGAATACGCGGTCGAGTACGGCGCCGCCCTGGCTTCGATGCGCAGGCTGGCGCATCGCCTCTCCCGCGAGCGCCCCTTCGACATCGTCCACGCCTGCAGCCCGCCCGACTTCCTCCTGCTGGCGGCGCTGAAGCTGCGGCTGCAGGGCGCCCGGTTCGTCTTCGACCACCACGACCTGACGCCGGAGCTCTACTCGACCCGCTACGGCGAGGGCCTGCTGCAGAAGGCGACGCTGCTCGCCGAGCAGGTGGCGTTCCGCTCCGCCGACGTGATCCTCTCGGTCAACGACTCCTACCGCCGGGTGGCGATCGAGCGCGGCCGTCGCGATCCCGACGACGTCGCCGTCGTCCGCACCGGCCCCGACCTCACCCGCTTCGTGCCGGTCAAGCCCGACCCGGGCCTGCGCCGCGGCAAGGAGCACCTGCTCAGCTACGTCGGCGTGATGGGCGCCCAGGACGGGGTCGACCACGCCCTGCGGGCGCTGGCCGCGCTGGCCGCGCGCCGGCAGGACTGGCACGCGATCTTCATGGGCGACGGCGACGTGCTCGACGAGATGCGGGCGCTCGCCGTCGAGCTCGGGCTGGCCGACCTGGTCGAGTTCAGCGGCTGGGTCGAACACGACACGATCGCCGCCGTCCTCTCGACCTCCGACGTCTGCATCGCCCCCGACCCGAAGAACGCGCTCAACGACCTCTCCTCGATGGTCAAGATCGGCGAGTACATGGCGATGGCGCGGCCGATCGTCTCCTTCGACCTGGCCGAGTCCCGGGTCGGGGCCGGCGACGCAGCCCTCTTCGCCGCCCCCGGCGACTTCGCCGGCTTCGCCGACCTGATCTCCCAGCTGCTCGACGATCCCGAGCGGCGCGGTGCCCTCGGCGACGCCGGACGCCGGCGGGCCGAAGAGGTGCTCGCCTGGGAGCACCAAGAGCGGGCGTTGCTTGCCGCCTACGAGCGAGCTCTGGCCATGGGCCCGGTCCGCGAAGGCCGGATCGACCTGCTGCGCCGGCTTCTTCTGCCGCGCCGCTCCCCCCGGACCGCGCTGCCGGCGGCGTCCCTCGCAGGCTAAGCGGCTGACTCCGCGGCACGGGGGCCAGGCGGGTGGCTCCGGGGCACGGGGGCTGATGCGGGATCGGACCCGCGCAGAGCCGTGGATGCCGGTCCGACCCGGGTCTTCTGAGGTTGGCCCGGCATCCACGGCTCCTCGGGCGCGGGGAGAGGGCACACGTCCGCAACGGGATCTCGCCGTCTGCTGAGTTGTCCCCGCCATGGCGGGGACAACTCAGCAGACGGCGAGCTGCACGCTGCGGGGGCGCGGTTCTGCGGAAGAAGGGTCACAGGAGGCGCGAAAGGTGACGCTTCCGCGAGGGGTCCCCTGCGAGGCGCCAGCTTCCCCCGTCGAATCGACCACCTTGGACTCGCGGACTAGTTCGTTTTCGGGCCGTGACCCTCGCGGACTAGTTCGTTCTTAGTTCCTTTTTCGCTGCAATTGTCGTATTGGCTGCGTAGTAACAAATTTTTGACGTTTGGGAGATTTCTCCTTAACGCCTAAACGTCCCTCGCGCGGGTAGTACATACGGCCACAGGGGTCAGTCGCGTTGGATCCCCTTTCCATCGCCGCCGATTGGGAGGTCGGAATGAACACGCACGGGTACATCCGCATGTCCGTCTGCGCTCTCGTGGCGGTGATCGCCGGGCTCGCGGCGCTCAGTGCCGTCGCCTTCGCGCAGAACACCTCGACCTCCGAGAACGGCATCGCCAACGGGCTCCGCAGCGGCTCCAACCTGCCGAAGATCGAACAACGCCACGCCGTCGCGGGCAAGAAGCAGAAGAAGGCCCGTCACCACCGCGCCAACCGCAACCGCCACCCGAAGCGGAACGGCGGCGAACCGAGCGTCAGCACGCCAACCACCGGCGGCGAAGAATCCTCCGGCGTCGGCGGCTCGACGCCCACGACCGGCACCGGCGGCGGCAAGAAGACCACGCCGACCAAGCCGACGGCGCCGACCGAAACCCCCTCCACCCCGCCGGTGACCACCCCGCCCGTCGAAACGCCGCCGGTGACCCCACCGCCGGTCGAAGAACCCCCGACCACTCCGCCGGTCACCCCGACCCAGACCTCGCACTGCTTCTCCTCACCCCACACCTGCGGCTTCCCCGACTCGACCAACTCCGGGGTCCCCGCCGGCACCACGCTGACCGCGAGCGGATCGATCAACGTCACCACCCCGGGCGCCGTGATCTCCGGCAAAAACGTGACCGGGACGATCGAAGTCCTCGCCAACAACGTGACGATCGAAAACACGCGGGTCACGCAGAACACCACCTGCGGCACCCGCTCCACCTGCGGCAACTACGCGATCCGCATCGACGAGGGGGTCAGCGGGACCGTGATCCGCAACGTCGAGACCGCCTCGGTCGCGGGTGACACCTGCGAGCACGACATCCGCAACACCGGCGGCACGCTGACGATCGAAAACGCCTACCTGCACGCCTGTGACTCGAACGTCTACGCGGTCGGGCCGACCACGCTGAAGAACTCCTACGGGATTGGCAAGATCGCGATCTCCGAAGACCACGTGGAGAACATCTACTTCAACGAAACCAGCTTCACCGCGATCCACGACACGCTGCTGAACCCGGTCGAGCAGACCGCGGTGATCTTCGGCAACTCCGGCGGCGGCAGCGACGTCACCAACTGCTCCAACAAGCTGACCGTGCTGGAAAGCCTGATCGGTGGCGGCGGCTACTCGCTCTATCCCTGCGCCCACGCCGCCCAGGCCGGGACCAGCAGCCTCAAGGTCGAAGGCAACCACTTCGTCCGCTGCGTCAGCGCCGAAGGGTACGAACCCAACGGCGGCACCCATCCCTGCGTCGGTGGCGCCGACTCGAGCGGCTACTACCCGAAGTCGGGCAGCTACGGGATCACCACCGACTACTTCTCCGCCGTCAGCACCTGGCGCGGCAACGTCTGGGACAACAACCTGGGGAAGGTCTGCATCAGCGGCAGCAGCACCGGCTGCGAATGAAGTTCGAAGGAGTGCGGCGCAGATTCCCTATGCTGAACGGGTTCTGCGTCGTATGGCCTTCAGCAGTCTGATCACCGCTCTGGCGCTTCTGATCTCCGGGAGCTCTGCCTTCGCGGGCCCCGGCGTCAAGCCCGTGCACCAAACCGGTTGCTTCGCCTCGCCCCACGTCTGCGGCTACCCCGATGCCTCCAACACGGGCGTGCCGAAGGGAATGGCGCTGAAGCCGAGCGGCAGCATCGAAGTGAAGGAAGACGGCGCCGTGGTCAAGGGCCTCGAAGTGAACGGGACGATCGAAATCGAAGCCAACGACGTCACGATCGAAGACGTCAAGGTGACGCTCGGCGGCTCCGGCTGCGGCACTCAGAGCACCTGCGGCAACTACGACCTCCACATCGAAGACGGCGTCACCGGCACGGTGATCAAAGACAGCGAATTCCTCACCGCGCCGGGGACCACCTGCGAGCACTCGATCCGCAACAGCGCCGGGGCCGACATGAAGCTGATCCGCGTCTACATGAACGGCTGCGACTCCAACATCTACGGCGGCGGCATCGTCAAGGACTCCTACGGACTGGCCAAGATCGCGATCGCCGACGACCACGTCGAGAACGTCTACATGGACGATTCGAAGTTCATCGCCATCCATGACACGCTGCTGAACCCGGTCGGCCAGACCGCGGTGATCTTCGGCGACTCCAACGGCGGCGAAGAAACCAGCGACTGCCGCAACCGGATCACGGTCCGCAACAGCCTCCTCGCAGGCGGCGGCTACTCGATCTACCCCTGCGCCCACGCCGAAGGGCCCGGCTCGAGCAAGCTCACCGTCGAAGGCAACCACTTCGCCCGCTGCAGAACCAAGGAAACCTACGAAGCCGACGGCGGCGCCCACCCCTGCGTCGGCGGCGCCGACGCGAACGGCTACTACCCCAACTCCGGCTCCTACGGGGTGATGACCGACTACTTCGCGGGCGCCGCCACCTGGCGCGGCAACGTCTGGGACGACAACCTGGCGAAGCTCTGCATCGACGGCCGCACGACCAAAGGCTCCTGCGCCCGCGGTGGCCGGCACTAGGCCCCGTCAGGCCACCAGTCGCGCGTACCTTCGACGTCGTCGCGGGGGCTCTCGCCCAGATTCGGCGCGCCGATGACGAGCAGCTCGAGGCCCTCCGGGCCGGACTCATAGCCACGCCACGAGCCGGGCGGGACGCGCACCGCGTCCCACTGCTTCAAGTCGAAGACCTCATCGTCGACCGCCATCCGGCCACTCCCGCCGACCACCACGTAGACCTCCTCCTGGGTGGCATGCGTGTGGCCGTACGGAAAGCGGTAGTCGGGCGGGACGCGCTGGTAGGTCAGGCCCGACCGCTCCAGCTCAAGCGCCTTGGTCGCGGCGCGGAACTCGAGGTCCGGCGGGCCGTCGAAGTTGCCCCCGAGGTCGTCGAGGTCCTCCCTGAGGTTCCGGTGCGTGAACGGCACCCGACCACCCTATGGCTTTTGGAGCCTTCCTTACATCGGGTTGGCGAGCGGCCGGGTGCCGCGCATGCGTCGCGGCTGGCGCGAGCCGCGCCGGCGCTGGCTGGCGTGGCGCAGCCCTTCGGGGGCCACCTTTTCCACCGAGGCCGCGGTGGTGCACATCGCCGCCAGGAAGAGGAACAGGTACGGGGCCTGCGGGAAGGTGAGGATGTCGTAGAGCGCCGAGGCGACGAAGAAGCCGAGGATGCCCGCCGCGGCGGCCAGGGCCGGCGGCCCGCGCAGCGGGTTGTCCTTGCGGGCCGCGTAGCGCACCGCGATCACCACCGGGGTGAGGATCAGGGCGATGAAGGCGATCAGGCCGAGGAGTCCGGTCTGGTAGAGCTGGCCCAGGTACTCGTTGTCGAAGATCCGGTAGGTGTCGACCTTCAACGAGTCGAGCGTCCCGTAGCCGCGGCCGATCGCCGGGTGGGTGAGCACGTCGGGGATCACCGCTTCGTAGTCGGAGGTACGACCTTCGTCGGAAGCCTTGTTTTCGCCGCCGGTCAGCTGGCTGATCACGCTGATGCTGCCGCCCTTGATCGCAAATCCGACCGTGATGGCGACCAGGGCCACCGGGATCAGGGGCAGGAATTTGCGCGGCCTGATCGCGAACAGCGAGAGGATCGCGACCACGGGCACGATCAGCCCGGAGCGTCGCTGGGTGATCAGCGCCCCGGCGATGATCAGGAGGGCGAGCGCCCCCCAGAGGAGTTTGCGGCGCAGGCTCGGCGCGCCGGCGGCGAAGACGATCGCGAATGGCACCGCCATCCCGAGGAGCGTGGCGACCGAGAGCGCGTGCCTGGTCGGCCCGGAGATCATCGGCCGGCCCGGCGCGGTCGGGTCGGGGCCGGCTTCGGTCGGCGCCGGTTCGACTTCGGCGATCGGCGAGAGCACGGTGCTCGCGGTCGAGTAGAAGAGGTTTTCGTGGGCCTTCTCCTCGTAGATCGTGCCCATCGCGGTGATCGAGGCGAGCACCACGATCAGCACGCCGAAGGCGCGCAGCTCGGTCACCCGCAGGGAGACCGAGAAGACGCAGAAGAGGCCGACCAGCGTGATCAGCAGCACCAGCCGTTTCTCCGCCGTTTCCCACTCGCCGAGGTTGGTGATGCGGTCGAAGTTGAAGACGATGCTGATGATCGCGATCGCGAAGAAGATGATCATCGCCGCCGCCCAGCCGCGCGGGCGCAGCCGCAGCCGGCCGCTCCGCTTCGCCATCACCGCCGTGATCGCCCAGACGACGATCACGAAGGCGGCGAAGAAGCGATCCGACTCGGAGCTGAACGGCAGGTGGACCTTGAGCTGGGTCGCATCGATCGGCAGCAGGAAGATCGAGGCGAGGAAGAGGGCGAAGACCCACGGCAGCGGTCGCCGCGTGCGCGGCCAGGAATCTTGGCGCTGCAGCGCGTTCATGGCTAGAGGTTCGAGCGTTCGAGGTACGGCCGCAGGGCGACTTCGCGCCGCTGCGATCCGCCCCGTCGGCCGTTCGAGCGAGGGGCGTCGTCGTCATCGTCGTCGTGGGCGCGCCAGCCGCGGGCGATCGTGTGGGCCGGGATCAGCAGCAGGCACCAGAAGACGAGGACGACGAAGAAGACGAGCGCGGCGATCTGCGCGTTGGCGCCGCCGTTCACCACTCCCCCGGTCGCGTCGCCGAGCTGGTGCACGATCACCCGGCGTTTGGCGGGCGTGTGCTGCGCTTCCTGGATGCGGTTGATGTAAGACGAGAGGGCCTCCGGGGCCGCGTCGGCGAGCTTATGAGCCCCTTCGGCGGTCGGCGCCTGGGCGAAGACGGTGACGATCGGCAGGTCGGGGTTGTTCTCGAACCGCAGCCGGTAGAGCGCCCGCTCGCCGATGATCTGGGAGCTGCGCTTCTCCGCCGTCGGTTCTTGTTCGAAGATCGGCAGGTTCTGTTCGTAGGGGCCCTGGCCCTCGATCGCGTTCGCCGGCAGCCCCGCTTCGCGGGCGATCAGGGTGATTGCCAGCGGGCTGGCGAGGAAGCGCGAGAAGACCGCCGCCCGGGTGTTCAGAGGTTCGACTTCCTCTTCCAGGTTGGCGAAGGCGGAGTTCGGCGTGTCGACCAGGATCTGGGTCGAGGCGGTGGCGAAGGTGTTCGTCCGCGGCGTCAGCGACGGCGGGAAGATGCTCACCGTGAAGGCGCTGAGCGTCGCCGCGATCAACGCGATGACGACGCCGACGGCGACCAGCCGCCGGCGTTTCGAGAGGGCCTTGAGGGCGCGGGCGAGTTCCATCGTCAGTCCACTGACCTAGTGCTGGCGGACCCGACCGGGACGGTCGAGGTGGTTGCCATTGCGGCCGTCGTGCGGAACCAGCAGCGTCGCCCCCGTCTCGCTGACGTCGGGCGCCGCGGCCAGCTCGGCCTCTTCGGTGTCCTCCTCGCGCCGCCAGGCGGCGATCAGGCGGGGGATCCCGAGGATCAGCCCGATCTCGAGGGCGAGGACGAAGAAGAAGATCGCCGCCGCCACCTTGTTGCCGGGGCCTGAGTCTGCGAGCTGCGCCTGCGGCGGCCCGAGCACGCGCACCTCGACCTTTTCCCTGGCCGGGGTCGCCTGCTGCTTCTGCACCGACTGAATGACGCCGCGCAGCGCTTCCGGCGCGGCTTCGGCCAGCGCCGCCGCCTCTTTGACCGTGGGGGCACGGGTGACAACCGAGACGATCGGGAGTTCCGGCACCTCGGCGAAGGTGAGGCCGTAGGGCAGCGCCGCTTCCGCTTCGGTGACCCCCGGCGCCTCACCCGGCAGGGGCGAGGGCCCGGGGACCTCGATCTGTTCCGGGTCGATGCCGGCGTCTTCGGCGATCTGGGCGACGACGTCGCCGCCCGCCATCAGCCGGGCGAACACGCCCGCCCGCGAGATCAGCCCGCTGATATCGCGTTTCGAGCCCGCGATCGGCGAGCGCGCCGAGTCGATCAGGATCTCCGAGGACCCGTGAGCTTCGGTGGTGCCGCGCTTGCTGATCCCGGAGCCGCCCACCTGGTAGACGGCGAGGATCGCGAAGGCAAGGGCGATGGCCACCGAGATGGCCACCAGCACTTTGCGCTTCCACAGCTCCCGGAGGGCGGAGACGAACGTCACGGTCGGTCGATCCTCCGCCGCTAGGCGGTGACCAGAGGTTGACGGTTGCGGGAGCGGACGTCGTCGGCCGAGCGGACCTTGACCGGTTCACCCTTGGCGTGGAGCGAGCGCTCCAGCGCCTCCAGCGCGAACACCACTTCGAGGCCGAGGCGGGGGCTGGAGACCGGGGTCTTGCCCTCGCGGATCGCGGCGGCGAAGTCGGCCAGCTCCAGCCCGAGCGGCTCGGCCGGCTTGATCTGCGGCGCGACCACGTCGCCGGAGCGGTAGGTCAGCTGGTACTCGCCGAAGGTGGCGGGCGGCTCGGCGAAGTCGAGGCCGCGGTCGTAGATCCGTACCGGGTCGTCGGCGGCGGAGTCGTCGTACTGGACCATTTTCTGGCTGCCGACGATCACCATCTGGCGCATCTTGCGCGGCGCCAGCCAGGAGATCTGGACGTTGGCCTGGGCGCCGTCCTCGAACCGCAGGGTCAGGAAGGCGGTCTCGTGGACGCCGTCCTGGAAGACGCTGCGGCCGTTGGCGCTCACCTCGACCAGCTGCTTGCCGAGCCAGTAGAGGAGGATCGAAAGGTCGTGCGGGGCGAGGTCGAGGACGACGCCGTCGCGCTGGTAGAGCCCGAGGTTCATCCGCGACGAGGTGGCGAAGTAGATCTCGCCGAGGACGTCGTTGGCGATCAGGTCCTTGACCTTGTTCACCGAAGGGCTGTAAAGGAAGGTGTGGCCGGGCATCAGCACCCGTTCCACTTCTTCGGAGAGGGCGACCAGCTCGGCGGCCTCACCGGCGGTCCGCGCCAGCGGCTTCTCCACCAGCACCTGCTTGCCGGCTTCCAGCGCCTGGCGCACCAGCGAGTAGTGGGTGTGCGGCGGCGTCGCGATCGCGACGGCCTCGACGGCCGGGTCGGCGAGCGCTTCCTCGAACTTCTTCAGGCAGGGGTAGCCGGGGGTTCGTTTCTCGAACTCGGCGATTCGCGCCTGGTCGCGCTCGCAAAGCGCGATCAGCTCGAACTCGGGCCGCTCGATCACGTTGCGGACGATGTTCGGCCCCCAGTAGCCGTAGCCCACGACCACGGTGCCGATCGGATCCCTGGATACACCCTTCTCGTTGCTCATACCCAAATAACGAGCGGGTGCCCCAGGACTTGCGTGCGGCGCGAATAAAACCTCGCTGAGAGGGGGCGGGCCCGCAAACCCGCTCTAGAGGCGGTTCAGCGCGATCGAGGCGAAGCGGACGCCGGCCTGGCAGGGGCCGGTCACCTGGAGCACGCGACCGCCGCTGATACCGACCACGACCGAGGTCGACTGGAAGGTGAGGCAGTAGCCCTGGCGGCCGTTGATCGTCACCGGTTCGACCTTTTTCGCTTCGCTCTTCAGCGCGCTCAGCGAGATCTTCTCGACCACCAGGTCGATCTCACGGCCGGAGCCCATGTAGACGCAGGTGGGGCCCTGGGGACGCTCGGAGACCTTGACGTTCGACCCGAGGATCCCTTCCGCCTTCTTCTTCGGCACCAGCGCGCACGGTTTGACCGGCTTGGCGCCGGTGACGCTGACCTCGTCGGTGTCGTGACCGCTGGGGAAGGCGGCTTCGACGACTTCGGCTTCGCTGCCGGTTTCGGCGATCGCGTCGTTGCCATCCGACGAGGAGCCGCCGCAGGCCGAGAGGGCCAGCGCGGCGACGATCGCCGCCAGCACGAGGATTGAGATGTGTCGGATTCTGATCATGGGGTGTACATCACGTCGACGAAGTAGTTCGAGGCGTTGAAGGTACTGGTCGGGAAGACCAGCGACCCGCTGTAGGTGTAGAGCCCGTTGGGGCTGGTCGAGTTTGCCAGGCCGGTCAGCGGCGTGACTTTGATCGCCGACGCGAACCCGTTGTTGGTCGCCGAGTAATGGCCTTTCGGGGCCAGGTAGCCTGCCACGTAGGTCGTGTTGGCGTTGATCGAGACCGGGCTGGCGAAGTTCATTTCCTGCCAGCCGGATGAGGTCTCACCGGTGACCGTCGCCGAGGCCAGCAGCGTGCCGGTGCTGCTCCACAAGGCCACGATGTGGCTGCCGGTGTTGCCGACCGACTTGTAGAAGCGGATGCCGCGGATTTTGCCGGCGGACGAGCTCTGGAACTTCATCCCGAGCACGACCGAGGCCGAGTCGGCGACGTTGACGGTCCCCGGGGTCGACTGCTCGAACAGGGTCACCCGCGGGATCACCGCGTTCGAGGCCGCCGAGGAGGCGCCGGTGCCGACCGCGTTGACCGCGGCGACTTTGAAGGTGTAGCTCTGGCCGTTGGTCAGCGAGGAGATCGTCGCCTGGGTGACGTTGCCGACCGTGGTCGTGGTGAGCGGGATACCGCTCAGGTACGGCGTCACCTTGTAGTTGGTGATCGTGCCGCCGCCGTCGCTGGCCGGGGCTTTCCAGCTGACCAGCGCGCTCGCGTTGCGGGCCGCCGCGGTGACCGCGGTCGGTTCGCCCGGGAGGGTCGCGCCGGTCGGCGTGACCGCGTTCGAGGCGGCCGATTCGGGGCCGGTCCCGGCGGCGTTGGCCGCCTTCACCTTGAAGGTGTAGCTGGTCCCGGCTTTCAGCCCGCTGACCGTGGTTTCGGTCGCCGGCGGGTTGCCGGTCACCGTCTTCGTGGTCTGGGCGACGCCCGCCACGTAGGGGACGACCGTGTAGCTGGTCGGTTTGCTGCCGGTGGTCGGCGCGGTCCATTTCACCGTCGCCGAGCCGAGCCCGGCGGTCGCAGTCGGCGTGCCTGGGGCACCCGGGATCGTCGCCGGCGGTTCCGGCGCGAACAGCACGTCGACCCAGTAGTTGGAGGCGTTGTAGTCGTGGGTCGGGAAGGTGACCGTGCTGCCGTAGGCGTAGAGGCCGTTGCCTTCGGTGCCGCTCAGTTCCGAGCTGCTCGCTTCCGCCGTCAGCGGCCCGTTGACGATCCCCGCCGAGAGGTTCGGCCCGTTCACCGAGTAGTGGCCACTCGGCGCCAGGTAACCGGCGACGTAGGTCGTGTTCGGCTGGATTTCGACCGGGTTGGCGAAGGTCACCTGCTGCCAGCCGGAGGCGGTCTCGTTGGTGAACGTCGCTTCCGCGAGCAGCTGCCCGCCGATCGTCCAGAGGCTGCCGATGTGGGTGCCGGTGTTGGTGGCAGCCTTGTAGAAGCGGATGCCGTTGATCGTGCCCGCTTCGGTGCTGCGGAACTTGACCCCGAGCTCGACCGAGCCGCCGTCACCGCTGTCGACGGTGCCCGGCGTCGCCAGGTCGAAGATCGTGTCGTACGGGGTCACCGAGTTCGAGGCTTCCGATTCGGCTCCCGGCCCGGCGCCGGTGATCGCCGCCACCTTGAAGGTGTAGGCGGTGCCGTTGGTGAGGCCGGTGAGGGTGGCTTCGGTCGCCGCATTCGCGGTGGTCAAGGGCGGCTGCGCGATGCCGCCGACGATCGGGGTGATCCGGTAAGAGGTGATCGTGCTGCCGCCATCGTTGGTCGGTGCGGTCCATTTGAGGAGCGCGCCGGAGCTCTTGGCGGCCGCGGTGACACCGGTCGGCGCCCCGGCCGGGTTCAGCGTGGTCGGGACGACCGAGTTCGACGGGCTCGACTCGGGGCTCGAGCCGACCGCGTTCACGGCGATCACCGTGAAGGTGTAGCTGCTGCCCGCGGTGAGGCCGTTGACCGTGGTCGAGGTGACGTTGCCGACCGTGGTCGGGCTCTGCGCGGTGGTGCCGTTCAGGTAAGGGGTCACCTTGTAGCCGGTGATCGGGCTGCCGCCGTTGTTTTCCGGCGCGGTCCAGGTCACGGTCGCCGAGTTCGCGCCCGCTTTGGCGCTCGCGCCGGTCGGCGCGCCGGGCACCGTCGCCGCGGTCGGGGTGACCGGGTTGGATGGGCTCGAGGCGGTCGTGCCGCCTTCGTTCACGGCGCTGACGACGAAGGTGTAGGTGGTGCCGCCGGTCAGGCCGGAGATGGTCTTTTCGGTGGTCCCCGCAGGCACCGTGACCGAGGTCTGCGGGGTGGTGCCGATGTAGGGGGTCACTTTGTAGCTTTCGACCGCGCCGCCGGTGCTCGGGGCGGTCCATTTCACGGTCGCCGCGCCGAGTTCGCCGGTCGCCGACACCGCGGTCGGGGCGCCGGGCGCGAGCGGCAGGGTTTTCGGCGTGAAGAGGACGTCGACCCAGTAATTGTCGGCGTGGTAGGCGTGGGTCGGGAAGGTCCCGGTGCTGCCGTATTCGTAGAGGCCGTTGCCGCCTTCGGTGTCGGCCAGGAAGTGGAGGTTGCCCTGGTTCAAGATCGACGGGCCGGTGGCCGGCGGTTCGCTCATCTGCCACGGCGTGTCGGAGTAGTGGCCGTTGGGGGCGAAGTAGGAGGCGACGTAGGTCGTGTTCGCCTGGATCTGCACCGGGCTGGCGAATTCGACCTGCTGCCAGCCGGAGGCGGTTTCGCTTTTGAAGGTCGCTTCGGCGAGCAGCTGGCCGCCGGCGGTCCAGAGCCCGCCGACGTGGGTGCCGGTGTTGGCGGTCGCTTTGTAGAAGCGGATGCCGTTGATCGTCCCGGCGACGTCGCTGCGGAACTTGACGCCGACCGAGATCGAGCCGTTGTCACCGGCGTCGGGGACGGTCGGGGTCCGGGCGCCGAGCATCGAGCAGGGGCAGGCGATGGCGACTTCGACGCCGGCGCTCGCTTTGCCGATGTTGGCCGAGTCGTCGATCGCCCGCGCCTCGATCGTCGCCGAGCTCTCCGGTTCGACGTTCCAGGCGTAGGTCCAGCTGCTGGTGCCCGTCGCCGGGTGCCAGGTTTTACCGCCGTTGGTCGAGACTTCGACCCCGGCGACGACCCCGCCCCCGGTGTCGGTCGCGGTGCCGCTGATCGTCACCGTTTCGTTGCCTTTCAGCTGTTTGCCGCTGGTCGGCGAGGTGACCGTCGCGGTCGGCGGGGTGTGATCGGTCGTTTCGGTGGCCGGGACCAGGTTCGACTGCAGGGTCCCCGGCTGGGCGCCCATTTCGGCGAGCAGGTTGACGGTCGCCTGCTCCATGTTGACGTCGGGCGGGTTCGCCGACGGGTCGGTCGAGCCGCCGTCCCAGGCGTTGGTGTTGTCGAGACCCCAGGACCACTGGACGGTCCCGGCGCCGAAGACGAGCGCGCCGCTAGGAGCCCGGTAGAGCGAGAGGCTATGGGTGGCGATCTGTTTTTCTTCGACGTGGGTGCCGTAGTCGGTGAAGACTTCGACCCCGTTGACGGTGGTCGAGGAGAGCGGGATCCGCCCTGGCGGTCGGAAGCCGTTGTCCTGATCGACGTCCCACTCGTAGCCGAGCGTGCCCGTGCCGGGGCTCAGCGTCAGCGTCTGCGTCGGGCTCAGTTTTTCGACCGCGGTGTTCTTCCAGAAGCGCAGCGGGGCGAAGGTGCCCGGCACTTTGATGTCGGCGGTGCCGGAGTTGACCAGGAACTGCTGGCCGCTGACCGCGTTCGGCGGGTTGCCCGCGCCGCCTGATT
The DNA here is from genome assembly GCA_035281725.1 of Solirubrobacterales bacterium. GTDB lineage: Bacteria > Actinomycetota > Thermoleophilia > Solirubrobacterales > 70-9 > VAYN01. Next base: position 25,063 of record DATEDJ010000118.1, on the reverse strand, counting down.
TGAAGCGCGGGTCCTGCCAGGTCGAGGTCGCGGTTTTGGGCTCTTCCGGGTCGACCGGTTCGTTGAAGTGCGTCTCCTTGTAGGTCGTGACCGTGCGGTAGGGCGTGTGAGCCGAGTCGATGCTCGACCCCCAGCGGGTCTTCCAGTAGATCTCGTTGCCGCTGAAGAAAGCGAGGTTGACGCCAGCTTCGCGGGCTTCTTCGACCGCGGTCCGCTCCTGGCCCGACCAGTACTCGTCGTGGCCGCTGGAGATGAAGGTTTTGTGGTTGAGGAGGACGCTCGGGTTGGAGGAGATTTCCGACTGCGAGACGTAGGTCATGTTGTAGCCGTTTTTCTCCAGCCAACGGATCAGCTGGTATTCGGCGTAGAACGGATCCGATTTGCCGTCGTCGGTCGGCAGGGTGCCGTCGAAGGGCCGGTTGTAGGAGACGGCGTAGGCCGCCTTATACGCTTCCGGTTCGCCTTTGGGGCAGAATTTGGTGCACGTGTAGAGGCTGTTCCCGCCGTACGCGTTGTATGCCTGCCAGGTCGAATCGGAGGTCTTGAGGACGATCGGCGCGTGGCTTTCCGGTTCGGTGACGTCGAAGAAGATCTGGCTTTCGCCGCCTTTGTCGGCGGAGTCGTCACGGACCAGCTGGGCGATGTAGAGACCGGAGACCGCTTCGGTCGGCACTTTCCAGGAGGCCGAGACCGACCAGTTGCCGCAATCGACCAGCCCGGTTTTTTCTTCATGCAGGCATTCGGGCTGCGTCTGCGGCAGCGAGGCGGTCGGTTTGACGTTTTCTTCGATGACCCGGGCGCCGTCGCCCCCGTAGTAGCCCAGCCGCAGGATGTTGATGTGGTAGTTCGGCGAGGGCGTCTTGATCTTGAAGCTGACGGTCCCGCCGACGGGGGTGCTCTGCTGGGTGGCGAAGCCCTGGATGCTTTCGTCGCCGATCCCGATGATCTGCCAGTTGGACGGCGGGTCGCCGGGTTTCGAGTTCTCGCAGGCGATCTTGTTCGTCACCGGCACGGCGCACGGATTCGCTTCCGCGGCCGCCGCGGGGTCGGCGCCGCTGCCGATCCGGGTCAGAAGGGTGAATGCCGTGGCGAGCACGACAACGAACACGGAGGCCGCGATCAGCGCGCGGTGCTGGCGAGTTTCGGTCATCACCCTCAAACAACGCCCCGGCGAGGGTAGAAATTTCCGCGGGCCCCACCGAGAACGGTGGAAATAAGGACTAGATGGGGCTAATCGGGACTAATGCGGGCGGCGATCGCCGAGCCGCGACGGGCCGGCGAGCGCGTGGATGCGGCCGGGTCCTGTCGGGTCGGGGTCGCCGAGCAGGTCGAGCTCGGCGAGGTAGATCATCACCGCGTGGCCGGCGAGGTCGGTGGGGCTGACACCCTGCCGCTCGGCATCGCTGAAGAGGGCGGCTTCGATCCGCTCGTCGACGTCGACCTCCACCACGGGACGGTCGGCGGGGGTGGCTGCATCCTCGGTGTTCGCCTCGCCCTCACTGCCCTCTTCGTCCGTCAGGAGCAGGAATTTTGGGAATTTGGCAGGGCCGCGGCCGCTGCTCAGTTTGCCGACGTAATAGACGAGCGCGGTGTTGATGGCCGCGGGCAGATCCGGCCCGACGCGCGCTTCGAGCCCCGATTTGGCAAGTGTCCCGAGGGCAATTCTCATGACAACAAGAAAACTCCAGTGTCCGGCGATTTCTCGCATCGCCGAACTAGCTTCAGTCTTTCTTCAACCTAATCGTAGAGCGGTCTTCCTACCGATCGTTGGGTTGGGATGAATCCCCGCATCCAAAAATCGGGGCCAAGTTTGGACGCATATAGGGGATTGACAAGTAGGACATTCGACCTCATTCTTTTGCCCTCTTCCGACTGCGGCGAAACCCGCGGGATCGAAGATCCATCGTAAACCAGCAGCATCCGCATGCGGTGAGCATGCAGGAGATAGCGATGAGCACGCCGAGCGCCGGCGTTGTAGGTACCGAGGAAGGCCGTCTCGTTCAGCGGGCGGTTGCGAAGGCGAAGCAGGGGGACTCGGAGGGGATCCACTTCCTTTACGTGCGCTTCTATGACGACGTCCTTCGGTACGTCAACAGCCTCGTCCGTGACTACCACGAGGCGGAGGACATCACCCATAACGTGTTCGCCAAGCTGATGACGGCGATCACCAAATACGAGGAGCGCGCGGTGCCGTTCACCGCCTGGATCATGCGAGTCGCGCGCAACGCCGCACTCGACCACCTGCGGGCGCGGCGTGCGGTGCCGGCCGAGGAGGTCCGGGTGACGGAGACCGCTGAAGCCGACTCGAACCTCGACCGCGGCCTCGACATCCGCGAAGCGTTGGAAGAGCTGCCTACCGACCAGCGCGAAGTTCTGGTTCTGAGACACGTGATGGGCCTCTCCCCGGTCGAGATCGCGGGCACCCTGGAGCGGACCGAGAGCTCGGTCCACGGGCTCCATCACCGCGGCCGCCGTGCCCTTCAGGGCGCGTTGGAATCGCGGGACGCGGTCCCGGTGGTAGCGCAGTCTGCAGCCTGAGGATCTGACGACACGGCGCCGCGCCCGTGGAGGCGGCGTCGTCCCTTCGGCCCGGAGTTGCGGTTCCGGAGCCGGCGAGCCTCAGTTGCTGACGCGGACGACCTCCGTCGGTTCGTGCGGGGGCGCGCCGGCCTCGATCTTCTGCAGGCGGATCATCACCTTTTCGGCGCGCAGCCGGAAGGCGGTGATGCGGTCCTCGAAGGGGTCCGGGCGGCGCGGGGCGACCCCGTTGCCGACGGGCGGATCGAGCGGTGTAGGTGACGCGGGGGCGTCCGCAGGCAACGCGCTCGGGGCGGCGCCGGGCGGCGGCACCTCGGGGGGCTCGATCGTCCCGACCGGCGCGTCCGCGGCCAACACCGAGGGCGCCGAGCGGATCGAAGTCACCGACGCCTCGCGCGCCGACTCGGCGGCGCGGGCGGCCGAGACGCTTGCCCGTTCGGCGAGGGCGGCGGCGCGGCGGGCCTGCTCGGCCGCCTCGAGGCTGGCGGCGCCGATCTCCAGCGCCGCCTCTTCGGCCGTCCGCGCGGTGGCGAGGGCGACGTCGATCCGCCCTTCCAGCTCGGCGACCGTCGCCAGTTGCCGCGCCGGCGCGATCCGCCACTCGTCGGTGGTGTCGCGCCCGGTCGGCTCGTTCGGCTCGGCGTGGGCCTCCATCGCCGCCAATGTAGAGACCGGCTAGGCGGAAAAGCCGCTCTTTCCGGGAATAATCACCAGCCAGCCTCCCCACCCTGTCACCCCGTACGCTCCCCCGCCGTGCCTGATCCAACCCCCACCGCCCCCGAGCCCTCCCGCGGCCCCGACCGCGCCGGCAACCCAACGCCTGGGCCCGCCGGCGCCCGCGCCCCCGACCCGGCGCGCGGCCTCTTCGAGACCCTGCTCGTCGCCGACGGCCGGCCGATCCGCATTACCGCCCATCTCGACCGGCTCGCCGGCTCGACCCGCGAGCTCTTCGGCCAGGGCCTCCCCGCCGGCCTCGACGAGGCGATCGCGGACGCCGCCCGGCCGCTGGCCCTCGGCCGGATCCGCGTCGACCTGCTTCCGGAAGGCAGCGACCCGGACGCGGCCGGCGACGAGCCGCGTCCGCCCGGCGAGGGCCGCGACCGCGCGCCCGCCGCCCTGCGCTTCGAGATCGCCGCGGGGCCGATCGACCCGGCGATCTTCTTCCCCGCCAAGGAGAACGGCGCCGACCTGCGCACGGTCAGTCATCCCGAGTGGGCCGGCGCCCACAAGTGGGCCGACCGCGACTGGCTGGAGGAGGTCGAGGCCGAGCTCGGCGAGACCGTGCCGCTGATCCTCGCCGGCGACGAAGTGCTCGAGGCCGGCCGCGCCAACATCTTCCTCGTCGCCGACGGCGCCCTCGCCACCCCGCCCGCCGACGGCCGCATCCTCCCCGGCACCGCGCGCGCCGCGACCCTCGCCCTCGCCGCCGACCTCGGCATCCCAGCGGAGGAGCGCCCCCTCCACCTCGCCGACCTCCATTCGGCCGACGACCTCTTCCTCACCTCCTCCCTGCGCGGAATCCGCCCCGTCCGCAGCCTCGACGGCGAACCCCTCGGCCCGACCGACCCCGTGGTCGAGCGCCTCGCAACGGCCCTCCGCCGCCGCTGGCTCGATGCGGAGTCGGCCCACGGCGGCTAGCCGATCGACCCCAAGGCCGGATGCGTTCCCCTGTTCCTTATGGTCGCTGGGCGACCATAAGGAACAGCTGGCGGGACAAGGCCGAGCAGCCGGTCGGGTACGGGACGGCGTCCGGTTTGGGGTCCGGAGCGAGGGTCCGGGCCGCTGCGGCCGGGGACGAGTGGCCCCGGGCGTCTCGGAGGCGACCCGGGCAGGCTCTGCCTCCGAGACGCCCGGGACGGGGAGTTTTCGGGAGCTTCCGTCACAGGGACGGGAGGTCGAGATGCCACGAATGCCACGGAGACGTCACACCTCCACGCCGCCAACCCGGGTGCGTTCGCAGTAATCCCCGCATAGCGGGGATTACTGCGAACGCACTGAACGGGCCTGTGACAGAGCTGACGTTTCTCCTGAGCGAGCCTGACGTTCCCGGCGCCTTCGTCACGGGACCTCCCCAGATCCCGCACGGGACCCGCACCCTCGCCTCCCCCCACAGACCCGGCCATCTCGGCGGCGGCCTCAGCCTGCCCGGGTCGCCGCCGAGATGGCCGCGTCCCTTTCGTCCGCCCGGCGCCGGTGCGAACGAGCCGCCTATGACCGACTCGATCGCACGAGCGGGGACCCCGCACCGAACCCGCACCGAAGCGTCAATTCTTGCGCCTCCCCTGACCTTTCTCGCCTCCACGGCAAAGAAAACGAGCGGGCCTTGTCGGCCCGCTCGTCGGTACGTCCAGATGTGGTCGGCGCCGGGCGCCGCGGGCGGCTAGCCCAGGCGCTGCTCGAGCGCGTCGAGCTGGGCGCTCACCTCGGTCGGGAGTTTGTCGCCGAATTTGGCGAGGTGCTCCTTCACCTGCGGCAGCGCCTGGCGGTAGAGATCCTCGTCGACCGTGAGCAGCTCCTGCAGCGCCTCGGCGGAGATCTCGAGGCCCTCGGTGTTGAGGGCCTCCGGGGTCGGCAGCAGACCGATTGCGGTCTCGGTCGCCTCGCCCTCGCCCTGGCAGCGACGGAAAACCCACTCGAGCACGCGGCTGTTCTCGCCGAAGCCGGGCCAGAGGAACCTGCCATCGGCGTCTTTGCGGAACCAGTTGACGTAGAAGACCTTCGGCAGCTTGATCCCGTCGGTCTCGGCGAGCTTCAGCCAGTGGGCGAAGTAGTCGCCCATGTTGTAGCCGAGGAACGGCAGCATCGCCATCGGATCGAAGCGCAGGGCGCCGACCTCGCCGGCCGCCGCCGCGGTCGTCTCCGAGGACATCGTCGCCCCCATGAAGACCGCGTGCTCCCAGTCGAAGGCCTCGCTCACCAGCGGCACCGCGGTGGCACGACGACCGCCGAAGAGGAAGGCGTCGATCGGCACCCCGGCCGGGTCCTCCCACTCCGGCGCGATCGACGGGCACTGCGCGGCAGGCACCGTGAAGCGGGAGTTCGGGTGGGCGGCGGCGGTATCGGAATCGGGCGTCCAGTCGTTGCCGTGCCAGTCGATCGCGTGCGCGGGCGGCTCGCCGGTCATGCCCTCCCACCAGATGTCGCCGTCATCGGTCTTGGCGCAGTTGGTGAAGATGGTGTTCCGCTCGATCGAGTCCATCGCGTTCGGGTTCGTCTTGTGCGACGTGTTCGGCGCGACGCCGAAGAAGCCGGCCTCGGGATTGACCGCGTAGAGGCGGCCGTCGTCGCCGATCTTCATCCAGGCGATGTCGTCGCCGACCGTCTCGACCTTCCAGTCGGGCAGGGTCGGGACCAGCATCGCCAGGTTGGTCTTGCCGCACGCCGACGGGAAGGCGCCGGTCACGTACTTGACCTCCCCCTCGGGCGAGGTGAGTTTGAGGATCAGCATGTGCTCGGCGAGCCAGCCCTCGTCGCGCGCCATCGCCGAGGCGATCCGCAGCGCGAAGCACTTCTTGCCCAGCAGCGCGTTGCCGCCGTAGCCCGAGCCGTAGGACCAGATTTCGCGGTCCTCGGGGTAGTGGACGATGTACTTGGTCGCGTTGCAGGGCCAGGAGACGTCCTCGACGCCCTCGTCGAGCGGCATCCCGACCGAGTGCACGCAGGGCACCCACTCGCCCTCGGTGCCGAGCTGGTCGAGGGCGGCCTTGCCCATCCGGGTCATGATCCGCATCGAGACGGCGACGTAGGCCGAGTCGGTCAGCTGCACGCCGATTTCGGAGATCTCGGAGCCGAGCGGGCCCATCGAGAAGGGCACCACGTACATCGTGCGGCCCTTCATGCAGCCCTTGAAGAGCTCGGCGAGCGTCTCGCGCATCTCGGCCGGGTCGCGCCAGTTGTTGGTCGGACCGGCGTCCTCCTCCGTGGCGGAGCAGATGAAGGTGCGGTCTTCGACCCGGGCGACGTCGTCGGGGTCGGAGAGGGCGAGGTAGCTGTTGGGCCGCTTCGCGTCGGAGAGGCGCTCGAAGGTCCCGGCATCGATCAGGACCTGAGCCAGCCGGTCGTACTCCTCGGCAGACCCGTCACACCATTGGACGGACTCGGGCTGGGTCAGGGCGGCGATTTCCTCCACCCAGCCCAGAAGTTTCTGATTCGTAGTCAGCTCAGCGGGGGCAGCGGTGGTCGAGTCGCTCATTCGCCTCTCTCTATTTCGTCGCTTTGCCGCCGACGGGGGAAGCGTCGGCGCCCTTCTGCAGGATCTTCAGCGCTGTGGATCGCATGTCTGTCCCGGTAACGGACCGGGGGCGGCCGACCTTGCACTCCGCAAAGGCGGAACGATTCGGCGGTCGGGCGCCTGCATGATGGCATGAACCGCGCCCAGAAGTTTGAGGACATTCGTCTTTCCCGGCGCGAAGCGGCTTCAAACCTGGGTTTGCGCCGTTTCGGGGGAGCTCACCGGTCAGTCGCCGAGCGGCTTCGGCGAGAGCGTTTCGAGGCTGAGGTCGGCCTTCACGTCGCGGATGCGCAGCTGCGCGTAGGCGACCGTGCCGTCGGGCCAGCGGACCGTGCATTCGAAGTGGGCGCCCGGCTCGACCTCCACCCCGCTCGGGCAGTCGACCGATTCGACCGGCGTGCCGAACCCTTCGTGCTTCGATTCGAGGCTCGCCCGGATGGTTTCCGAGGCCTTGGTGGCGTCGACGTTCGTGCTCCCCCCGCAGCCGGCGAGAAGGAGCGCGAGGGCCGCAAACACGGCGAGGAAGGTGAGGGTGCGGAGATATTCCACGTTCCACGCATTCTTCCGTTTCGGCGTGTAGGGTGCCCCGCCGATGCGCTTCTTCGAGTACGAGGCACGCAAGATCGTCGAGCTGGCGGGGATTCCCGTCACCAAGTACGGCTTCTGCATGACGCCCGAGGAGGCGCGCAAGGTGGCCGAGGAGATCGGCGGCCCGGTCGTGATCAAGTCCCAGGTGCTGACCGGCGGCCGGATGAAGGCGGGCGGCGTCAAGTTCGCCGACACCCCCGACGAAGCTGCCGAGCACGCCGAGGCGATCCTGAAGCTGGAGATCAACGGCCACATGCCACGCGGCGTCCTCGTCGACCCGAAAGCCGAGGTCAAGCAGGAGTACTACGCCGGGGTCGTCTGGGACGGCACCGCGAAGCGCCCGCTGATGCTGTTCTCGGACATGGGCGGGATCGACATCGAGGAGGTCGCCCGCACCCATCCCGACCACGTCGGCCGCGGCCACGTGTCGAACCTCTTCGAGACCCCCGACTTCGAGGCGAAGCAGACGGTCGCCGCGACCGGGGTGACCGGCTCGCAGCTGAACCGCGCGACGCCGATCCTCGCCCGGCTCGCCCGACTCTTCAAAGAGAACGACATGACGCTGGCCGAGATCAACCCGCTGGCCGAGTTGACCGACGGCAGCTTCGTCGCCCTCGATGCCCATATGGCGATGGAGAACGAGGCGGTCGGCCGGCAGAGGAAGCTGCTCCGCACCGAGCTGCAGATCGCCGAGGACGACGACCGCGAGCCCTACGAGCACTCGAAGTTCGAAGAGGCCGTCGCGGCGATCGACGCCGCCGACCATCGCGGCGTGATCCAGGGCAAAGACCACGGCTTCACCGGCAACCTCGGCCTCGTGATCGGCGCCGGGGGCGGTTCGCTGACGCTCACCGACGCGGTCCGCAATCAGGGCGGCAAGCCCGCCAACTACTCCGAGATCGGCGGCAACCCGTCGGTCGCCAAGGCGTGCGGGCTGGCCAAGGAGGTGCTCGAAAAGGACGGCGTCGAGAAGATCGCCGTGATGATGTCGATCGTCTCCAACACCCGCGTCGACATCGTCGCCCGCGGCGTGATCAAGGCCTGCCTCGAACTCGGCAAAGACCCGGGCGAGACGATCGCGATCTTCCGCATCCCCGGGGCCTGGGAGGACGAGGGCTTCAAGATCCTCGAGCGCTACGGGGTCGAGTACTGCGACCGTTCGGTCTCGATGTGGGAGGCCGCCGGCCGCGCCGTCGCCAAGATCCAGGGAGAGGCGGCCGCTGCCTGATGAGCATCCTGCTGACCAAGGAGACGACCTTCATCGTCCAGGGGATCACCGGTCGCGAGGCCGTGAACCTGACCCGCGAGTGCCTCGACTACGGCTCCAAGGTGGTCGGCGGCGTGACCCCGGGCCGCAAGGGCCGCGAGGTGCACGGCGTGCCGGTCTTCGACACCGTCGCCCAGGCGGTCGAGCACCACGGCGCCCCGATCGACGGCTCCGTCGTCACCGTCCCCCCCGCCTTCACCAAGGACGCCGTCTTCGAGGCGATCCTCAACGGGATCAAGCTGGTCGTCGTCGTCACCGAGCGGATCCCGCGCGGCGACGTCGCCCAGATGGTCGAGCTCGCCGACCGCAGCGGCGCCCGCATCATCGGCCCCAACTGCCTCGGCCTGATCGTCCCGGAAGTCTGCAAGATGGGCGGCATCGGCGGCCCCGCCAAAGACGCGGCGAAGGCCTACGCGCCGGGGCCGGTCGGGGTGATGAGCCGCTCCGGCGGGATGACCACCGAGATCTCCTCCTCGCTGACCCAGGCCGGGCTCGGCGTCTCCACTGCCGTCTCGATCGGCGGCGACGCGATCATCGGCTCCACCTACGCCGAACTGATGCCGCTGTTCGAGGCCGACGAGCAGACGAAAGCGATCGTCATCTACACCGAGCCGGGCGGCCGCATGGAGGCCCAGCTCTCCGAATGGGTCAAGGACAATAACTCGCGGCTGCCGATCGTCGCCTTCATGGCCGGCAAATTCATGGACGACGAGGAGATGAAGGGCATGAGCTTCGGCCACGCGGGCACGATCGTCGAGGGCGTCGAGGACACCGCGACGGAGAAGATCGCCCGCCTCGAAGCCGCCGGCATCCGCGTCGTCGAGCGCATCGACGAGATCCCCACGGTGGTCAAGGAGAAGCTCGGGGTGCTCGCCTGATGGCCGCCCAGAACAAGGTCTTCATCGACGTCGAGGTCGACGCCTCGGTCACCGGCGACGCGGCCCTGGCGGCGAAACTCGAAGAAGTCTGCCCCGTCGACATCTTCAAGAACGCCGACGGCAAGGTGGAGATCGTCGACGACAACGTCGACGAGTGCGTCCTCTGCCGCCTCTGCCTCGAAGCGTCCCCCGTCGGCACCGTGCACGTCAAGAAGCTCTACGACGGCACCAAGCTTTAGCCGGCGCGTCGCGTGGCGGCGGACGGGCAAGAGTCCCGGGTCTGCGGGGCGAGGCGAGAGGGTGCGGGGCGTGATCGACGCCCCCGCCCGTCAGCTGTTCCTTATGGTCCCCACAGGACCATAAGGAACAGCGGAAGGCGGTCGAGCGGTCAGGAAGACGTGCGTGGAGTTTCGGTTCCTCAGGGACCGAAACTCCACGCGGAGACCTCTGACCGGTGGGATCCGGACGCCTCCGTCACGAGACCGTGACGCCTCCGTCCCGTCCTCCCCCGAAGACCTCCCGTCCCGGGCGTCTCGGAGGCGGCCTCAGCCTGCCCGGGCCGCCTCCGAGACGCCCGGGCCCGCCGTCCCCAATCGACCAGCCTCCGAATCGCCCCGTCCCCTTTCGACCCGCCGACCCTGCTTACGTCAGTTCACGCCCTGGTACGGATGGGCGACGCAGGTGTCCTGCACGTCGACCGCGGTCGGCACCGGGCCCTTCCACTTCGCGCTCACCGTCACCGTCGAGGCCGAACCCGACCAGCACGGTTCTTCGGCCAGATGGGGATGGAGCACGTATTCGCCGGGGCCGAGGCGGACCTGGAAGTGGCCTTCGACCACCGGCAACGTCATCAGCACCGTCGCCGAGCCGCGCCTGCGCACGTTGACGGTGGCCCCGGCGCCGGAGTAGACCGGGTAGGTGAAGCAGCCGCTCGCCGGCAGGCAGACCGGCGGCGAGGTTTCCGCCGCCGCCCTCAGCGGACAGGCGACGATCCGTTGCTGCGCGCAGACGATGATCCGGGCCCGCGCCGCCGGCACCGGCGCGCATGGGGGCGGGCAAGGTGGTTCGCAGGCCGAAGTCTCGAGGCAGGTCGTGTCGTAGACCGTCCCTTCGACCAGCTTCTTGTTCGCCGCCGCTGCCGTCCCGGGCGCGAGCGATAGAAGAACCGCCAAGCCGATCAGCACCGAGGCTTTCCTCACGCCCTGAACCTACCCGCCCGACCGCGGCTGCGCAGCCAGTCGGCGAGGAACGGCTCGACGATCCGGTAGTGGCCACGGTCGCCGGCGACCACTTCCCGGCGTTCCAGCGTTCCTAGCGCCCGCTGAATGTTGGTCGCCGGCCCGAGGCCGAACCGCCGCCGATACTCGCCACTGAAGGGACGGCCCTCCTCCTGGGCGAGGGCTTCCAGCACCAGTTTCTGGTTCGTCGTGCAGTCTTCCCAAAGCAGGGAGAAGTGCGCGTGCTCGGAGCGGAGAGCATCGTCAAGGGCCGGCAGGACCAGCTCGTCTCCGGCCTCGGCGCCGCTCGGCGTCCGCTCCCAGAGGAAGTAACAGAGCTCCTGGGTCGCGTAAGGATGCCCGCTCGTCCGGTCGAGGATCGCGGCGACCGCCCGGGCGGAGATGGACTTGTCGGTCGCCCCGAAACGCTTGACCAGGAAGGGGGCGAAGTCGGCGGGCTCGATCGGGCCGAGCTCGATCGTTTTCGCGCTGCGCCAGAACGCCTCGTTGCGGTTGCTGAAGATGCCCTCCATGACATGCCGTCGACTCCCCAGGTAGACGTGCGCGACTTCAGGCTGCTGCTGGAACACCGACCGCATCAGGTTGGTCAGTCCCGAGTCGATCTCGACCACCTGCTGGAACTCGTCCATGATCAGGGCGGCGCGGCGGTTCCTGCCTCCCGCCAGCTCGCCAGGAAGGCGGAGTAGACGCTCCAAGGTCGCGTCGATGTCAGACGCTCGCTGGCCGAACTGGAAGCTGAAGGCGTAGGAGCCATCCTCCTCCACGGTCACCGTCGGCTGGACCTGGAGGCGGCGGAACGGCGCCAGGGCCGTCTCCTTGACCCGCTCGAGCGGTGAGGCGATCTGCTCGAAGATGGTCGTGGCAAGGGCGGCGGCGAGGCGCTCCTTGGTCGGCGTCGTGATCAGATCCACCTGGGCGATGAGGATCCCGTCGGCGGCCGCGGCCTGGGACGCGTTCCAGACCAGCGAGGACTTGCCCAGTCGCCGCGGCGCGTAGAGAACGACGTCCTGGCCGTTGCGGATGTCGCTGACCAGTTCCCTCCGCTCCCGATTGCGGTCGGTGAACGACTCATCCAGGGCCAGCGCCCCGAACCGGAATGGGTTGGTGTCCAGATTCTTCATACGCCGCTGCATTATACATCTTCGTATAGATCATATACACTGTCGTATAATACGTGATCGTATAAAGATATGTGACCTTGTCACGTTACGGCCATATAAATTTATAGTCGGGTAACGTGTGCACCGATGAATGTAGGAGCGCGTTCACGGTTGTCGCGGGACGAGCGGATGGAGCAGACGCTCGGGGTCGCCCACGCGCTGTTCGCAGAGCGCGGATACGGCGACGTGACGATGGAGGAGATCGCGGCGGCGGTCGGGGTGACGAAGCCGCTGCTCTACAACTACTTCGGCAACAAGGAGCGGCTCTACATCGCCTGCCTGGAGCGGGCGGGCGACTCGCTGACCCGGACCGTCGGCAAGGCGATCGCGGGCACCGACTCGCCCGGCGATGCCCTCGGCTCCGGCGTCCGCGCCTTCTTCGCCTTCCTCGACTCCGACCGCGCCGCCTGGGCCGTGCTCTTCGACGAGACCCTCCCCAACAGCGGCGAGGTGGCCGACCGCGTCGCCGCCTACCGCGACCAGATCGTCGCGCTGGTCTCCGACTCCCTTCTCGCCCAGCTCCCCGACGCGCGACGCAAACGGGCCCGGATCGAAATCGAGGCGCTCTCCGCCGCTCTCCTCGGCGCCGCCGAGGAGCTCGCCCGCTGGTGGCTGCGGACCGAGGCGATCCCCGCCGACGAGGCGGCCGAGCTCCTGATCTCGACGGTCGAGCCGGGCATCCGAGCCCGCTCCCATGTCGACCACTCCCCCACTTCCAAACCCGGGAAAGGAATCCTCAAGGCATGAACCCAGAGACCCGCCGGGTCGCCGTCATCGGCGGCAACCGGATCCCCTTCGCCCGCAGCGACACCAAGTACGCGCACGCGACCAACCAGGACATGCTCACCGCCGCGCTCGACGGGCTGATCGATCGCTACGGGCTCGAGGGCGAGCGCCTCGGCGAGGTCGCCGGCGGCGCCGTGCTGAAGCACTCCCACGACCGCGACCTGACCCGCGAGAGCGTCCTCTCCACCCGCCTCGCCCCCGAGACCCCCGCCTACGACGTCCAGCAGGCCTGCGGCACCGGCCTCGAGACGGCGATCCTGGTCGCCAACAAGATCGCCCTCGGGCAGATCGACGTCGGCATCGCCTGCGGCGCCGACACCACCTCCGACGCGCCGATCGAGCTGAACGAAGAGCTCCGCGCGACCCTGCTCGACGCCAACCGGCAGCGCTCCACCACCGGCAAGCTGAAGGCGCTGACGCGCTTCCGCCCCGGCCACATCGTCCCCCGCATCCCCCGCAACGAGGAGCCGCGCACCGGCCTCTCGATGGGCGAGCACTGCGCGATCATGGCCACGGAATGGGAGATCGGCCGGGCCGAGCAGGACGAGCTCGCGGTCGCCTCCCATCGCAACCTAGCCGCCGCCTACGAGCGCGGCTTCCAGACCGACCTGCTCACCCCCTACCTGGGGCTGGAACGCGACGGCAACCTGCGTCCCGACTCCTCGGTCGAGAAGCTGGCGAAGCTGAAGCCGGTCTTCGGCGGCCCCGAGGGGACGATGACCGCGGCCAACTCGACGCCGCTCTCCGACGGCGCCTCGGCGGTGCTGCTCGCCTCGGAGCAGTGGGCCAAAGAACATGACCTGCCTGTTCTTGCGTGGTTCTCCGAGGCGCAGACCGCGGCGATCGATCACGTCCACAAGCGCGAAGGCCTCCTAATGGCGCCCGCCTACGCGATGCCGCGCATGCTCGACCGCGCCGGTCTGACGCTGCAGGACTTCGACTATTACGAGATCCATGAGGCCTTCGCCGCCCAGGTGCTCTGCACGCTGAAGGCCTGGGAGGACGCCGACTTCTGCAAGGAGAAGCTCGGCCGCGACGCGCCGCTGGGGGCGATCGACCGGGCGAAGCTGAACGTGAACGGCGGCTCGCTCGCCGCCGCGCACCCGTTCGCGGCGACCGGCGGGCGGATCGTAGCCGGCCTCGCCAAGCAGCTGCACGAAGACGGAAAAGGACGAGGCGTGATCTCGATCTGCGCCGCCGGCGGCCAGGGCGTCGTCGCCATCCTCGAGGGCCCGGAAGGAGCCAAGTAACCCATGCCTGATCGCTACTCGCAGATCGTCAACGCGCCGGTCGTCTCGACCGTCGTCCGCCAGCTGGGGCTGCCGCAGCCGGTCGACCTCGACCGGTTCCAGCCTGGCCGACCGGTGGTGGCCGGGCCGGTGCTGAGCGGCGCCGCCCCCGGCGGCCGACTGGAGCGCCCGCTGAAGGCCCTGCTCGACGACATCGGCGCCGAACGTGCGGGGGCCGAGGGGAAGGGGAAGGCGAAGGCGCTGGTCTTCGACGCGAGCGGGATCGCCGACTCGACCGAGCTGGTCGAGCTGCAGCGCTTCTTCTACCCCGCCGTGCCGCGCCTGCGGCGCAGCGGCCGAGTCGTTGTCCTCGGCATCACGGCGGCGCTGGCCGGCTCCGCCCGCGCCCACACCGCCCAGCGGGCGCTGGAGGGCTTCACCCGCTCGCTCGCCAAGGAGATCGGCGGCAAGGGTGCGACGGCCCAGTTGGTCTACGTCGAACCGGGGGCCGAGGACCAGCTCGACTCGACTCTGCGCTTCCTCCTCTCGCCCCGCTCGGCCTACGTCGACGGGCAGGTCATCCGGATCGCGGAGGCCGTCGCCCCCACCCCGGCGATCGACTGGGGCCTCCCGCTCGCCGGCAAGACGGCGCTGGTGACCGGGGCCTCGCGCGGGATCGGCGCGGCGATCGCAGCGACGCTCGGCCGCGACGGCGCCAAGGTCGTCGGCCTCGACGTGCCGCAGGCGGAGGCCGACCTGCGCGCCGTGGTCGAGTCGCTCGGCGGCGAGGCGCTGCCGCTCGACATCGCCGCCGCGGACGCCCCCGAGCGGATCGCGTCCCACTTCTCCGCCGGCGTCGACATCGTCGTCCACAACGCCGGCGTCACCCGCGACCGCACGATCGCGAAGATGCCCGAAGACCGCTGGGCGCAGCTGATGGAGATCAACCTCTCCGCCGAGGAGCGGATCAACGACGCCCTGCTCGACTCGAAGGCCCTGAACGAGAACGGCCGCATCGTCTGCGTCTCCTCGATGTCGGGGATCGCGGGCAACTCGGGCCAGACCAACTACGCCGCCTCGAAGGCGGGGGTGATCGGGATGGTCGAATCGCTCGCCCCTGAGCTGGCGAAGCGGGGGGCGACGATCAACGCCGTCGCCCCCGGCTTCATCGAGACCCAGATGACCGCGGCGATGCCGATCGGCCCGCGCGAAGCCGGCCGCCGGCTCTCGTCGCTCTCGCAGGGCGGGCTGCCGGTCGACGTCGCCGAGACGATCGCCTGGTTCGCCTCCCCGGCCTCGACCGGCGTCAACGGCAACGTCCTCCGCGTCTGCGGGCAGAGCCTGCTGGGGGCATGACCATGGCGACGAGTGCGACCACCGAGACGCGAAAGCTGGCGAGCGCACCGAGCATCCTGCCGCTCTACGCGCGCGCCGCCATCCCGCTCGTCCCGGGGGCGTCCCGCCTGCCCTTCGTGCCCGGCGGCGGCGGTGAGATCCCGGATATACAACTGCAGCTTGACGGCGTTACGGTCGATCCGGCGACCGTCGCCGCCTACGCCAAGGTCTGCGGCTTCACCCTGCGCGACAGCCTGCCGCCGACCTACCCCCACGTGCTCGCCTTCCCGCTGCACATGGCGTTGATGTCGGATGGCTCGTTCCCGTTCGGGGCGATCGGCCTGGTCCACATCGCCAACCAGATCACCCAGTACCGGCGGCTGGGGATCGAGGAGGAGCTCTCGCTGCGGGTGGCGGCGACGAAGATCGCCCCACACCCGAAAGGGCGCAGCTTCGACCTCGTCACCGAGGTCCGGGTCGGTCGCCAGATCGCCTGGGAGAGCACCAGCACCATCCTCAGCCGCGGCAAGGGCGACCCCGGCGCGGCCTCCGGTGAGGCGTTCCCGATCGTCGACGAGGACGTCCCGGCGAGCGCCGAGTGGACGCTCCCCGGCGACCTCGGCCGCCGCTATGCGGCCGTCTCCGGCGACCGCAACCCGATCCACATGCACTCGCTGACCGCGAAGCCGCTCGGCTTCCCGGCGGCGATCGCCCACGGGATGTGGACGAAGGCGCGGGCGCTGGCGGCGCTCGAGCCGCGCCTCCCCGACGCCTTCGCCGTCGACGTCCGCTTCCGCCGGCCAATCCTGCTGCCCGCCATAGTCGAGTTCGCGACCCAAGGTCACCAACAAGATCAGTCCCTCTTCACGGTGCGCAAGGGCACCGAGCATCTGGACGGCCGGATCACCCCGGTTGCCGCCAAAACCAGTCCCAAAGGAAAGGCAAAGTGAGCACCACGATCGACACCGACAAGGGCGTGGCCGAGCGCAGCAGGGGCATCGGGCTGCGGGCGCTGAACTGGCTCGCGGGCTCCGACCTGCTCGACCGCATCCGCATCCGCAAAGGGGTCGAGCGGGCCCTCTTCCAAGGCACCAAGGGCGGCTTCCGCACCGCGACCGCGGCCGGGCGCACCTTCAAGGCGGCCCAGCAGCTGGGCAAACCGGCGCGCCAGCCGCGCTCCAAGTCGAAGGGGCTCTTCGACGTCACCCCCGACGACGAGCAGCAGATGTTCCAGGAGGCGGGCCGCGCCTTCGCCGAGGAGAAGATCCGCCCGGCGGCCAAAGCGGCCGACGACGAGCGCCGGACGCCGGCCGAGATCCTCGCCCAGGCGACCGAGCTCGGCGTCGCGACGCTCGGCGTCCCCGCCGAGCTCGGCGGGGTGATGGAAGAAGGCGCGGCGACGACGACGGCGCTGATCGGCGAGGCGCTCGCCCACGGCGACATGGGGATCGCCTACGCGGCGCTCGCCCCCGGTGCGGTCGCGACCGCGATCGGGCTCTGGGGCTCGGCCGAGCAGGAGGCGACCTACCTGCCCTCCTTCACCGGCGAGGACGTGCCGGCGGCGGCGCTGGCGATCCTCGAGCCGCGACCGCTGTTCGATCCGCTGGTGCCGGCGACGAAGGCGAAGCGCGACGGCGAGGACTGGGTGCTCGACGGCGCCAAGTCGCTGATCGCCCGGGCGACCGAGTGCGAGCTCTTCCTCGTCGCCGCCGAGGCCGAGGGCATCGGCCCGGCGCTCTTCGTGGTCGAGTCCGGCACCAAGGGCCTCTCGATCGAGGACGAGCCGGCGATGGGCCTCCGCCCCGCCGCCACCGGCCGCCTCATCCTCGAGGGGGCGAAGCTGCCGAAGACGGCGCTGCTCGGCGCGGGCCGGCGCGAGGACTACGTCGACTGCGTCAACCGGGCGCGGATCGCCTGGGCCTCGCTCTCGGTCGGCACCGCGCAGGCGGTCCTCGACTACGTCATCCCCTACGTCAACGATCGCCAGGCGTTCGGCGAACCGATCTCCAACCGCCAGGGCGTCGCCTTCGCGGTCTCCGACATCGGGATCGAGTCGAACGGCATGCGCCTGGCCACCTACCGGGCCGCGAGCCGCGCCGACCACGGGGAGGACTTCGGCCGCGAGGCCGCCATCGCCCGCCGGCTCTGCGCCCAGAAGGGGATGAAGATCGGCTCCGACGGCGTCCAGCTGCTCGGCGGCCACGGCTTCGTCAAGGAGCACCCGGTCGAGCGCTGGTACCGCGACCTGCGATCCGCGGGCGTCATGGAGGGCGCCCTGCTCGTCTAGCCGCCGGCGACGAGCGAAAGGACCACCATGATCAATCTCGAGATCCCGAAGAAATACAAGCCGCTGGCGGCCCAGGCCAACCAGGTCGCGACCGAGGTCTTCCGCCCGATCTCGCGAAAATACGACGTGGCCGAGCATGCCTACCCGAAAGAGCTCGACATGCTGGCGTCGCTGATCGACGGCATGAACGAGGGCTCCGACCTCGGCGGCGCCGGCGCCGCCGGCGTGCGCCGCTCGGCCAACGGCTCCGACCCGGGGGAGAACCGCAACGGCACCAACCTCTCGACCGTGCTCGGCGTCATCGAGCTCTGCTGGGGCGACGTCGGCCTGCTGCTCTCGATGCCGCGCCAGGGGCTCGGCAACTCGGCGATCGCCTCGGTGGCGACCGACGAGCAGCTCGGGCGCTACGGCGGCAAGTGGGCGGCGATGGCGATCACCGAGCCCGAAGCGGGCTCCGACTCGGCGGCGATCCGCACCACCGCCGAGCTCGACGGCGACGAGTACGTCTTGAACGGCGAGAAGATCTTCGTCACCTCGGGCGACCGCGCCGACCTGATCGTCGTCTGGGCCACCCTGGATCGGAGCAAGGGCCGCGCGGCGATCAAGTCGTTCATCGTCGAGCGCGACAACCCAGGGCTGAAGCTCGACCGGCTCGAGCACAAGCTCGGGATCCGCGCCTCCGACACCGCCAACTTCACCCTGCAGGACTGCCGGGTGCCGAAAGACGCGCTGCTCGGCGACCCGGAGGTGAAGGAGAAGGGCTTCGCCGGGGTGATGGAAACCTTCGACAACACGCGGCCGCTGGTCGCCGCGATGGCCGTCGGGGTGACCCGGGCGGCGCTGGAGGAGACGCGGCGCCAGCTGGAATCGGCGGGGGTCGAGATCGATTACGACACCCCGGCCCTCTCCCAGCCCGCGGCGGCGGCGCGCTTCCTGGAGATGGAGGCCGACTACGAGGCGGCCTGGCTCCTCACCCTGCAGGCGGCCTGGATGGCCGACAACTCGAAGCCGAACTCGCTGCAGGCCTCGATGGCAAAGGCAAAGGCGGGACGAACCTGCGTCGAGGTCACCCTCGGCTGCGTCGAGCTCTGCGGCGCCGTCGGCCTCGGCGAGTCGGAGCTGCTGGAGAAGTGGGCCCGCGACGCAAAGATCCTCGACATCTTCGAGGGCACCCAGCAGATCCAGCTGCTGATCGTCGCCCGCCAACTGCTGGGGAAGAACTCGAGCGAACTGCGCTAATACCCCTAGGGGGTATCTGCTAAGTTTTTCGGTGATGGACTCCCGCGCCGAGGCCCTGCACGCGAAAGCCACACGACAGGTCGACGCGTTGATCGCGTTCGCCGCCGACCTAGACGCCGCCGATCTGCGTCGTCCGTGTCCAGGTCGCGAGCGGCTGGGCGATGGCAGCGTCGGCACCCTGCTCGGGCACACCACCGGCAACTACCAGCGCGTCGCCGCGTTCCTCGACGGCGATGCGCCACCCACGGAGGGCAGTCACCGTCCCGGCCATCACGGCCCCACCGAGGCCGCCGACCCGGAGGAGCTCCGCGAGCGGCTCGCCAGGGCGCGGGTCGAGCTCGGCCGCATCGCCGCGCTCGACGGCGCCCAGCTCGACGCGATCCCGGCGACCGGAGCCTTCCGCTTCGCCGACGGCAACCGCACCGTCGAACAGATCATCGCCGCCCTGCTCACCCATCAGAGCCATCAGGTCGAGGCCCTCGAGCGCAGCTAGAACAGCGGAAGGGACGGGCAAGGGACCCGGCCATCTCGGAGGCGACCCGGGCAGGCTGAGGCCGCCTCCGAGATGGCCGGGTCTGCGGGGACAGGCGAGGGAGCGGGTCCCGTACGAGGATCGGGGGAGGGACGTGAGGAAGACGGCGGGAACATCACGTCCACCCAGGAGAGGCGTCACATCTGTCACAGGTCCGTTCAGTGCGTTCGCAGTAATCCCCGCATAGCGGGGATTACTGCGAACGCACCCGGGTTGGGGTCGTGGAGGTGTGGCGCCTTCGTGGCATTCGTGGAATCCCCGTGACGGACCTCCCGTCCTTGTGACGGGAACCTCCCGAAAACTCCCCGTCCCGGGCGTCTCGGAGGCGGCCACAGCCTGCCCGGGTCGCCTCCGAGACGCCCGGGCCACTCGTCCCCGGCCGCACCGGCCCGGACCCCCGCCCCGGACCTTCACCCCGGGCCCGTCCCGTCCCGCCCCGCCAGCTGTTCCTTATGGTCGCCTGGCGACCATAAGGAACAGCGGAACGCGCCCGGCCATGGATCGGTCATCCAGCGGGAGCCCCGATCGGGCAGACTGCCGCCTCGTGAACATCATCGACGACCTGATGGAGCGGGCGCCGGCGTCGAAGCTGGGGATCGTCGCGATCGACCCGGAGGGGCGGCGGCGCGACTGGCACTACGGCGAACTGATCGCCACCTCGGCGGGACTCTCGGGCGCCTTCGCGGCGCGCGGGGTGAAGCGCGGCGACGTGGTGATGACGCTGGTCGGCAACCGGATCGAGTGGGTGCTGACGCTGCTTGCCTGCTGGCGGATGGGCGCGGTGGCGCTACCCTGCAACACGCAGCTGCGGCGCAAGGACCTGGAGCTGCGGGTCGCGGCGTCCAAGCCGGTGCTGTGCGTCGGCGAGGAACGACTGCTCGGCGAGCTCCCCGGCGGGGTGTCGACGATGACGATGGACGAGGTCGCCGACGTCCTCGACGAGGACCGCCCGCAGGAGACCCCCGCCCGGGTCGCCGATATGGCGCCCGAGGACCCGGCGCTGATCGTCTTCACCTCCGGCACCACTGGCGACCCACGCGGCGTCGTCCACGCCTACCGCTACCTCTTCGGCCAGCGGACGCAGGCCGAGCACTGGTTCGGCTCGCGCAAGGGGGAGCTGGCGTGGTGCACGACCGCCACCGGCTGGTCGAAGTCCGCCCGCAACGTCTTCCTCGCACCCTGGCTGACCGGCGCCGCGGCGGTCATCCACGACGGCCGCTTCGACCCGGCCGAGCGGCTCGACCTCGCCGAGGCGCTCGGCGTCAACGTCCTCTGCATGGCGCCGACCGAGTACCGGATGCTCGCCCGCCGCACCGCCCTGCGACCCCTCCCCGCCCTGCGGCGGATGGTCTCTGCGGGCGAGCCGCTCGACCCGGAGACGATCGCCGCCTGGCAGGAGGCGACCGGCCTCGAGCCCGCCGACGGCTACGGCCAGACGGAGACCGGCCAGGTGACCGCCAACCTGGCGGGCGAGGCGGTCCGCCGCGGCTCGATGGGCAAGCCGCTGCCGGGGATGGAGGTGCGGATCGAAGACGGCGAGCTGCAGCTCCGCGCCCCCTCCTCCCCCACCTTCTTCTCCCGCTACCTCGACGGCGAGCGCTTCGAGGGCGAGTGGTGGCGGACCGGCGACCTGGTCACCGAAGACGACGAGGGCTTCCTCTTCTTCGACGGCCGCAACGACGACATCATCAGCTCCTCCGGCTACCGGATCGGCCCGACCGAGGTCGAGGCGGCGCTCCTCTCCCACCCCGCGGTCGCCGATGCCGCCGCGGTCGCCGCGCCGGACCCCGAACGCGGCAGCGTCGTCCGGGCGATCGTCGTCCTCCGCGACCGCGAGCCGAGCGAGGAGCTGGTCACCGAGCTGCGCGAGCACTGCATGGCCCAGACCGCCCCCTACAAGGCGCCCCGCGTCGTCGACTTCGTCGACGAGCTGCCGAAGACGACCAGCGGCAAGGTCAAGCGCGCCCAGCTCCGCGCCGAACGCTGAGTGAGTCGCTCAGCAGGCGGCCTTGCGGGCGGCTTTGGCGGCGTCGAGGCGACGGCCGGTCGCGCGCGCTTCGCGCATCAGTCGCCGGCGGCGCTTGCCGCGGGCCTCGGAGGCGTGCCTCAGCTGCCGGTGGTACTGGCGGGCGAGGACATGCGCGCGGGTCGTCGCCTTGGTGCAGAGCTGCGGTTCGACCGCGGGGACCGGAGTCGGCGGCTTCGTCACTTCGACGGTCAGCTTCGGGCTGGTCGCCGCCTGCCATTCGGGGGTGGCGGCACTGGTGGCGACGAATTCGACGGAGTGCTTGTAGGCGGTTTCCGGCAGCGCCAACGGGAAGGTCACCTGGCCGGCCACCGAGGCGCCGGTGGTGGTGAAGGTGCCGCCACTCGACCAGGTGCCGGTCAGGGTGAAGATCATGCCGTCGGGAGCGGGCGCGCCGGTTGCGAGCGTCGCCGTCGCGTGGAGCACGCCGTTCGCGGCGACCTTCTGCACCGACCCTAGTGAGACGCTCAGGTAGTGGCGCGGGGCTTCGACGGTGAAGTCGTAGAGGTAGGTTTCGAAATCCTGGGAGTTGGTTTCGTTGGCCCCTGAGAAGAACTCGAGGTAGTCGTTGGAGGAGGAGTTCTGGACCGTGATTTCGGCCCGCGCGGTGCCGCTGCCCGAGACTTGGTAAGACGATTCGCCCCGGCCGAAGGTCGAGCCCCAGTTGAAGTCTTCGATGTTTTCGACGAACAGCATCCTTACCGGGAAGCTGGTTCCGTGGGAGAAGGGAAGCTCGTGCCAGTTCACGACGACCTGGTCGTGGACACTGAGCGGGCCGAGATGCCAGATCGCCACCTGACTGCCGTTGCCGCAACAGGTCGACACGTAGTTCGCTTCCGCCTTGTTGTTCCCGAGGCTCGCTTCGTAGTGCTGCCCCCAGTTCAGCAGCGGCGCTTCGCTCGGTTTCTTGCCGCCGCCGGAAAGCGCCGAGGCGCTCCCCACGCCGATCGCCATCGTCGCCGCGAGCACGACCATCGCCAACACGCCAATGCGCCTCATGCCACTCCCCTGTCGTCGGTCCGGTTGATGACCGGGGCGGCCAAGGCGGCCACGGTCGGCCGCCAGGATAACCGCGAGAATCGCCGACCTTTAAAAACCTCGCTGTGTATTTAGAGTTTTCGCCCCAGGGGTGCACGAAAACTGGGCAAACCCGCGGCTAGAGCCAAAAACGGCCTAGGTCGTTTCGAGGAGTCCCTCGAGCCCGACCGGGGCGCCGAGGTGGTAGCCCTGGGCCATGTCGACGCCCATCTCGCGCAGCAGCGTCTCCGTCTCCTCGTCCTCGACGAACTCAGCGATCGTGCGCTTGCCGAGGCCCTTGGCGATGCCGACGATCGCCTGCACGGTGAGCCGGTCGGCGTCGTTGCGGACGAGGTCGCGAACGAAGGTGCCGTCGATCTTGATCACGTCGAAGGGGAAGCGCTTCAGGTACTCGAAGGGGCCGAAGCCGGCGCCGTAGTCGTCGATCGCTACTTCGCAGCCGAACTCGGTCAGCCGGTCGGCGAAACCCGCCGCCCTGTCCAGATCCTCGATCCGGGCGGTCTGGGTGATCTCGAAGGTGCAGCGGGCGGGATCGGCGTCGCCTTCGTCGAGGCCGCGCTCGATGTATTCGAGCACCGAGATATCGGTCAGCGAGACTCCCGAGAGGTTGATGTGGAGGGAGAGCGGCCGGCCCGCCCTCTGGCTCTCGCCGAGCAGGTCGAGGGCCTGGCCGACGACCCAGCGGTCGAGCTCCTGGATCATCCCGGCACGCTCGGCGACGCCGATGAAAGAGGAGGCGGGAAGCAGTTCGCCCGCATCGCCGCGCATCCGCAGCAGCAGCTCGAACCGTTCGACCGCCCCGTCGGCGAGGCTCTGGATCGGCTGCGTCGCGAGGCTGAGGCGGTTCTGGGTGAGAGCGTTGCGGATCTTCGCGGATGTCGTGAGGCGGCGGCTGTCGAGCGCCGCCTCGACCGGCGCCTCGAACAGCGAGACGCGGTTGCGCCCCTCCACCTTCGCCCGGTACATCGCCTGGTCGGCGGCGGCCAGCACCGCCTCGGCCCCGCCGTCGGACTCGGCGCCGAACATCGTGATCCCGACACTGATCGTCGCCCCCGCCAGCTCGGGGTCCGCGGCGAAGCCGTCGGCGACCTGGGCGCGCAGGTCTTCGCCCAGTTGCAGCGCCCCGTCGACGTCCGACTGCGGCATCAGCACCGCGAACTCATCGCCGGAGAGACGGGCGACGATGTCGGTGGCGCGCACACGTTCGCGCAGGGTGCCGGCGATGCGGCGGATCAGGTTGTCGCCCTGCTGGTGGCCGAGCCGGTCGTTGACCTCCTTCAGCCCGTCGACGTCGATCACCATCACCGCGCCTCGGCCGCCATAGCGGGCGGCGAAGTTGACGTAGGTGTCGAGGCGGGTGCGGAAGGCGCGCCGGTTCAGCAGCGCGGTGAGTGGGTCGTGATCGGCGAGATACCGCAGCTCGGTCTCGGTTTTCTGCGCCTCTTCGAGCGCGCCGAGGACGACCTGACGGTCGGCCGGCTCCAATTTCGCCAAGACTGCCTGAAGGGCGGCTTCCCGTTTGCCGCTGCTATTCATGCTGTTCAATCAACGACCGACGGTAACCGAACTTGCGCGGGGACGGTGGCCGAACTTGTGCAGGGGATGCGGATAGTTAGTCTCGGGTGGATGGCCAACCGCCTCGCCGCCGAGACCAGCCCTTACCTCCTCCAGCACCGCGACAACCCGGTCGACTGGTATCCGTGGGGCGAGGAGGCGCTCGGGCGGGCGCGGGGCGAGGATCTGCCGATCCTGCTCTCGGTCGGCTATTCCGCCTGCCACTGGTGCCACGTGATGGAGCGCGAGTCCTTCGAGGACGAGGCGACCGCGGCCTTCATGAACGAGAACTTCGTCTGCGTCAAGGTCGACCGCGAGGAGCGGCCGGACGTCGACGCGATCTACATGGAGGCGGTGCAGGCCTTCACCGGCCAGGGCGGCTGGCCGATGACGGTCTTCCTCGACCCCGAGGGGGTGCCGTTCTACGGCGGCACCTACTTCCCGCCCGACGACTCGCGGGGGATGCCGAGCTTCCGCATCGTGATGGAAGCCGTGCTCGAGGCTTTCCGCGGCAAACGCGACGAAATCCGCGAGCGGGCGGTAACGATGGTGGGGAGACTCGAGGCGCCGGCAAAGCTTGCCCCAGGTGGGGTCCCCGGGCCGGAGCGCCTGGCGGAGGCGGTGACGACGCTGCTCGGACGGGCCGACCCGGCCAACGGCGGCTTCGGCGGGGCGCCGAAGTTCCCGCCGGCCTCATCGCTCGAGCTGCTGCTGAGTCGCGGCGAAGGACTGGAGCAGGTCGAGCGCACCCTCGACGCGATGCTCGCCGGCGGCATCTACGACCAGCTCGGCGGCGGCTTCGCCCGCTACGCGGTCGACTCGGCCTGGCTCGTCCCCCACTTCGAGAAGATGCTCTACGACAACGGCCTGTTGGCGCGGGCCTACCTGCACGCCTGGCAGGTGCTTGGGCACGAGCGCTACCGGCGGGTGTGCGAAGAGACCCTCGACTGGATGCTGCGCGAGATGCGCGGCCCCGAGGGCGGCTTCTACTCGGCGTATGACGCCGACTCGGAGGGCGAGGAGGGGAAGTTCTACGTCTGGACGCCGGAGGAGATCCGGGCGGTGGTGCCGGACGCCGACGAGGTTCTCACCTACTACGGGGTCACCGATGCCGGGAATTTCGAGGGCAAGAACATC